>NZ_JAAGLR010000286.1 GCF_010548245.1 Streptomyces sp. SID11385 | reverse complement strand
GCGGTGCGCGGGCCTGCCGCGGAGGCGGCGGGGGTGTGCGGGGGAGCGGCGGTGGTGTGCCCCGCCCCGTACCCGAGCAGGTGCGGGGCGTGCGCGGCGGGCAGCGGGAGCAGGGGCAGCCCTGCCAGGAGCCGGTCCATCGGCAGGAGCCGGCGCCCGTCGCCGCAGCGCGCGCAGCCGCGCACGTGGCGCGCGATCCGCTTGCGCCACAGCGGCGAGGGCGTCCCGTCCCAGCCGCCGAGCACCGCGCCGAGTTCCGCGCACTCGCCGCGCAGCGCGAGCGCGTGCACGACGGTACGGGCCGTCTCCATCTGCTCCTTCATGCGCTGCACCCGCACCGCCGCGTGGCGCCGTGAGACGCCGAGCGCCTCGGCGAGTTCGGCGCGCTCCAGCTCGCCGGTCTCCTCCAGCCACCAGAGTGCGAGCAGCGCGCGGTCGTCGTGGTCGAGCCAGCGGGTCGCCTCGGCGATCTCCCTGCGCTGGTCGGTGAGTCCGAGCCGCAGCACGGTCAGACCGACGAAGTCGGCGGCGGGGTCGGGGACTTCGGCGGCGCTCTCCCAGTCGGCGAGGTGCTGCCCGGCCGCGCGCAGGGCCCGCTCGCGGTCGCGTATGCGCCGTACCGCGATCGCCATGAGCCAGGAGCGGTAGGCGTGTTCGTCCCGGAGCTGGGGCAGTGCGCGCACGACGCGCAGGAGCGTCTCCTGCACCACGTCGTCGACGTCGCTGTGCCCGTTGAGGGCGCGGCCCACGACGTTGTAGACGAGGGGAAGGCTCTCGGCGAGCAACCGGTCGAGTGCCGCCGGGTCCCCGGCCCTGGCGGCACGTACCGTCCCGGCCCCGGGCCCGCTGTGACCGGTCTCCCGCATCTGGCTGCTCCTTCGCGCGCTGTACCCGTGCGGCACTCCGACCGTGCCGCCCCGGTTGGGAGACGGAAGGCCGGACCCCGGGACAACGAAAAAAGCCCGGGGAAGGAAAATCCCGTATCCCGCGCCGAAAAGCCAGCACGGGAACGGCACGGGCGCCGGGCCCGGGGGCCCCGGGCGCAGGGCCGCGGCACGGGCGGGGGCGACGCGGGTCCGTCAGCCTCCCGCCGCGTCCCGCGCCGCCGCGAGGCCCGCTTCGCGGAACACCAGGTCCGCCGCCTCCGTCGCCCCGTACGCGGCCGGGAGCACCGTCTCGACGCCGCCGGGGAGCAGGTCGCGCGGCAGGTACCAGCTCCGCAGGTCCGCCTCCGTGACGACGCCCGCGATCGCCTTGCCCGCGTGGCGGCGCAGCGTCTCGTCGAAGGGCACGTCCAGGTAGTAACTCGCCTTCGGGCCCCGGTGGTCCGCGAGGAGAGCGGTCAGCATCGCGCCGTAGCGCGCGCTCGGCATGATGCCCTCGACCACGACGTGGAAGCCGTGCGCGAGCGCGTGCCGCGCGGTGAGCGCGATGAGCCCGATGTTCGCCCCGCCGGGCACGTCCCGCTCCCGCAGCACCTCGCGCCGCAGCACGTCCTGCGCCACGAGGGCGAGTCCCCTCCCGTACCGCTCCCGCAGGCCCGCGGCGAGGGTGCTCTTCCCGCTCGCGCTGTTGCCCCGCACCGTCACGAGGACCGGTTCCGTCATCGCGCCACCTCCCGCGCCGAAGCCTCTCAGACGGGCGAACTCCCGCTCTGCTGAGGCGTGCAAACCCCCGGGACGAGCGATTCGCGAACACCTGATGAACCCTTTGCCGGGATCTGACCGCTCCATGGGAGAGCCATCGATGATTGGTCTTGACCAAGGGTGGGGGCGGGCCTACTCTCGCCAGAGTCGGATAGTGCAACAACCTTTAATAAAGAAGTCCGCGTAAAGCTCCCGGCCCGCGCGGCGCGCGAAGCGAGCGGGCCGCGCGGGACGCGGTTTCGGTACGGCACACGGCACGAGGCACACGGCGAAGGCGGAGGACAGGGTGGGGACCAGGCTGCACACGGTGCCGGAGCCCAAGTACCGGCATCTCAAGACGGTCATCGGGGAAGCGCTCGACCACGAGTTCACGGTCGGCGAGGTGCTGCCCAACGAGCGTGAACTCGCCGCCCGTTTCGGTGTGGCCCGCGCCACGCTCCGCCAGGCGCTCGAACAGCTGGAGCTGGAGGGCCGCCTCCAGCGCCGGCGCGGCGTCGGCACCACGGTCGCCCCGCCGCGCGTCGGCGTCGAGGTCGGCAGCAGCCGCGAGAACTGGCCGGGTGCCGCGTGCGACCCCTGGCAGGCCCGCGACGCGCACCGCGCCGTGCCGCCCGCCCCCGTCGCCGAACTCCTCGGCACCGGCGAGGAGCCCGTCCACGTCCTCACCCGTGTCCGTCTCGACGAGGCCCTGCCCGTCGCGACCGAACTCCTCTACGTCCCCGCCGCCTCCGTGTCCGGGCTCAGCGCCATCGACGCCCCCGGCGGCGCCGCGCGGGCCCGCGCCGTCCTGCGCGAACTGGGCCACCTGGAGCCCGAGGGCGAGGACCGCGCCGTGGAACTCGGCTCCGCCGGGGCGGAGGACGCGCGTCGCCTCGACCGCCTCCCCGGCTCCCCGGTCCTCCTCGTCACGACCCGCTTCTTCGCCGAGGGCACCACCGCCGCCGTCTCCGTCGCGACCTACCGCGCGGACACCTGCCGCCTCACCTTCGGCAGCGACGGAGCGGGCGTCGAGATCGCCACCGAGCGCCGCGCCTCCTGAACGGCGACCACGGGGCCGCGCACACCGGGCGCGGCCCCGTCCCCGTACCTCCGCGCCCTTGGGCCGCTCACCCCCGTGCCGACACCGTGCTCTCCACGGCGAAGAGTTCCTTCTCGACGTGGTCGAGTGCGAGTCGCAGCGCCCCCGTCGTGATCGCGGCCTCGCCGAGCCCGGACAGCTCGACGCGCGGCGTGCGCAGACAGTACTTCTCCAACTGCTGCCGCAGCGGCTCCAGTACGCCGTCCAGCCCCGCCGCCCAGCCGCCGATCACGACGAGTTCGGGATCGAGCGCGAGGACGAGCGCCGCGACGTCGTGCACGAGCCGCGCGAGGAACCGGTCCACTGCCGCGCGCGCCTCGTCGTCGCCCTCGCGGGCGAGCGCGAACACCTCGGTCACCGCGCGCTCGTCGAGCGGGTGGAGCGGGCGCCCCGTCGTGGAGAGCAGCGTCTCCGGGGTCTCCTCCTGACCGAGCAGGTGCAGCGCGCCGATCTCCCCGGCGGCCCCGCCGAAGCCCCGGTGCAGCCGCCCCCCGATGAGCGAGCCCGCCCCCGGGCTCAGCCCCGCGAGGACCACGACGATGTCCTCGCTGCCGCGCGCGACACCCTGCCAGTGCTCCGCGAGCGCTGCGGCGTTCGCGTCGTTCTCCACGAGGACGGGACAGCGGAACGACCGCCGCAGCCGCTCCCCGAGCCTGAGCCCCGTCCACTGCGGCAGCGCGGTCCCCAGGCGGATCGTGCCGTCCGCCTCGACGATCCCCGGGCTGCCGACGCCCACGGCGCGCAGCGAGTCGCGCGCGACACCGGTCCGCCGCAGCAACTCGCCGACCGTGGCGCGCAGGCGTTCGATCCGGTCGTCGGCGCCCGCCGACTCCTCGACCTCGCGCGCCGCCGTGCCCAGTTCGCGGCCCTCCAGGTCGGAGACGGTCGCGGCGACGCGGTGCGGGCCGATCTCCAGACCGAGGAGGTGCCCGGCCTCGGCCCGGAAGCGGTACAGGCGGGCGGGACGGCCCTGCTTGCGCGCGCCCGCGTCGGCCGCCGTCTCGACCACGAGCCCGGCCGCGGTGAGGTCGTCCACCGAGCCCTCGACGGTGGGCCGGGACAGGCCGGTCAGGCGCGCGATCTCGGTGAGCGTGCGGGGCTGCCCGCCGCGCAGCGTGTCGAGGACCACGGCGGAGTTGATCCGCCGCAGCAGAGAGGGATCGCCACCGGTCAGCCGCCCCACGTCCCGTCCTTCCAGCTCGCACCCTGTGTGGCCGGATCGTACAAGGCGGCGCCCCGCTCGGGGGCGGGGGAGTCAGGACCGTACGGGCCTTGTGACCTGGGGGAGGGGAAGGTCCGTACCAGGGTGAGGATGGTACGGACCAATGCGGGGGTTCTTGTCCGAAACCGCCTGTCCACCCCATCCATCCGCCGCCGCTCAGCCGCTCCTTCGGCCCGCGCCCTCAGACCTCCTCCGCGCTCCCCGGCGCCACGAACCCCGAGTCGTACGCGAGAACGACCGCCTGTGTGCGGTCCCGCGCCCCGAGCTTCGCGAGCACCGCGCTGACGTGCGTCTTCACCGTCTCCGCGCCCACGACGAGCCGCGCCGCGATCTCCGCGTTCGACAGGCCGCGCGCCATGAGCCGCAGCACCTCGCCCTCGCGCCCCGTGAGCGAGGCCCCCGCGAGCGGCGCCGGACCGGGCCCGCCGGGCCGCCCG
>NZ_JAAGLR010000255.1 GCF_010548245.1 Streptomyces sp. SID11385 | reverse complement strand
GGGTGCGGGGGGGCAGGTGCCGCGGGACAGGTGCCCCGGCGCAGGTGCCCGCAGGCAGGTGCCCGCGGCCAGGTCACGCGGCACACGGACCGGCGCAGGACACACAGGGACCAGTGCAGGGCACCCGGGCCAGGCACCGAAGGCACGCGCGCTACAGATTGCGGCCCAGAAGCGCAGCACAGCCCCCACCACTCACGACAGCCCCCACACTCACGTCGGAATTCCGCCAGCCCCGCACCCGCACCCCCCAGTTGACTACCCCCATGACCCACACCACCCAACCCCCCACCCGTCCCACCGCCACCTCCCCCGCCCCCACACCCCCCACGACGGCCACCCCCGCCTCCCAGACCCCCGCCTCCCCCGCCTCCCCCGCCTCCGCCTTCCGCGCCCTCCATACCCCCGCCTCTCCCCTCGCCCTCGCCAACGCCTGGGACGTCGCCAGTGCCCGGGTGGTCGAGGCTGCCGGGGCTTCGGCCGTCGCGACCACCAGTGCCGGGGTCGCCTGGTCGCTCGGGGTCGCGGACGGGGATGTGCTGGGCCGGAAGCGGGCCGTCGCGCTCGTCGCGCGGGTGGTCCGAGCGGTGGCCGTGCCCGTGACGGCGGATATCGAGGGCGGCTTCGGGCGGGACGCGGGGGAAGTCGCCGAGACCGTCGCCGAGGTGCTCGCGGCGGGGGCCGCGGGTGTCAACATCGAGGACGGTGCGCGGGAGCCCGGCGAGTTCGCGGAGCGTATGGCCGCCGCGCGCGGGGCTGTGGAGCGAGCGGGCGGGGATCTGTTCCTCAACGCCCGTGTCGATACGTACCTGCGTGGGCTCGGTGGTCCTCGGACGCGGCTCGCGGAGACGCTGGAGCGGGCCCAGCGGTACGTGCGCGCGGGTGCGGACGGGATCTTCGTGCCCGGCGTCACGGACGCGGAGACCATCGCGGCGCTCGTCGCGGGCATCCCCGTGCCCCTCAACGTCCTTGCCGGGAACGGCACTCCGCCGGTCGCCGAGCTGGCGCGGCTCGGCGTCGCGCGGGTGAGTCTCGGCTCGGCGGTCGCCGAGGCGGCGTACGCGGTGGCGCGGCGTGCCGCGCGGGACCTGCTCGACGGGGGCGGGTACGGAGTTCTCACCGACGGGATCGCGTACCCGGAGCTGAACGGACTGCTCGCGGCGGCCCCCGAGGCGTGAACGACCGGCCCCGAAGGCCGCGCCCCGGTACGCGAGGCGGCCCGTCCCGGCCTCGCTCCGTCCCGTACCGCCCCTGCGCGGACAGGACGCCGCCCCGCCCCCGTGCGCGAAGAGACGCGACGGCGGACGGGGCGGCGGAAGGCGGCGGCTACGAGAGGCAGCGGCTACGGAAGGCGAGGGCGAGACGGGAGCCGAGAGCGACGTGGCGAAACCGGAACCGGAACGGAATCGGGCCTACGAACCGCACGCACTCGGAAACCCGCACGCACTCGGCAAACCGCACGCACTCGGCAAACCGCACGCACTCGACAAACCGCACGCACTCGGCATACCGCTCGCACTCGCGCACCGCACGCCCCCGGCGAACCGACCTCGCATCACCCCGCCGAGCACCACCCCACCCCGTCCCCGGGGCCCACCGTGACTCAGGCGTCCAGCACCGCCAGCGCGTCGATCTCGATCAGCAGGCCCTTCGGCAGCCCCACGTACACCGTCGTCCGGGCCGCCGGGGCCTGCGTGAGGCCCTGCTCCTCGAAGTAGGCGTTGTAGATCTCGTTCATCTCGGCGAAGTGGTCGACGTCGGTCAGGTAGACGCGCATCATCATCACGTCGTCCCAGCTCGCGCCGCCCTCCTCCAGGATCGCCTTGACGTTGGCGAAGGTCTGGAGGGTCTGCTCGCGCAGGGTGGGGCCCGCGGGGGTCGGGGCCTGGCCCTCGACGGCGGGGAGGAAGCCGACCTGGCCGGCGACCTGGAGGATGTTCCCCTTCTTCACGCCGTGGGAGAACTTCGCGGGCGGGACGGTGTGCGTGGCGGGGGTGAGGGCGGTCTTCTCGGTCGGCATGAGAGGTCAGGCTTCCTTGTTCGGCGGTTCACTGGCGGCAACGGGCACGCCCGGTTCGGGCGTGCCCGCGTACTCCCGGCTCACGACGTCGGCGGTGCGGCGCACGAGCGGGAGAAGACTGAGCATGTCGTCCGCGCTGACGACGACGTTCGGCGCGGAGACGGAGAGGGCGGCGACGACACGCCCGTCGGCGCCGCGCACGGGGGCGGCGACGCAGTTGATGGACTCCTCGTGGCCGCCCAGGTCGGTGGCCCAGCCCTGTTCGCGTACGCGCGCGAGTTCCTTCAGGTACGTGGCGGCGTCCGGGGTCGAACGGGGCGTGTAGCGCGGGTAGTCGAGGCGCTCGGCGACGGCGCGGCGCTCGGGCTCGGGGAGGTCGGCGAGGATGAGTTTCGCGACGGCGGCCACGGTCATCGGGACGGTCTTGCCGACGCGCGAGTACATCCGGACCGGGTAGCGGCTGTCGACCTTGTCGAGGTAGACGACCTCGCCCTCCTCGTGCACGGCGAGGTGCACGGTGTGCCCGCACGTCTCGCCCAGGCGCACGAGGTGCGGGTGCGCGATGCCGCGTACGTCGAGGTGTTCGACGGCCTGCGCGGCGAGCGCGAAGAGGCGCGAGCCGAGCCGGTAGCGGCCGTCCTGCTGGCGGTAGACGAGGCCGTGCTCGGCGAGGGTACGGAGCAGCCGCAGTGCCGTGGACTTGTGCACGTTGAGGCGGTCCGCGACGCCGCCGAGGTCGGCGGGGCCCTCGGCGAGCAGCGGCAGGATGCTCAGCGCGCGGTCGACGGTCTGGCTCATGCGCCGGCCCCGCTCGCCCGCGTACCCGCCAGGCGCTCCGTCCAGCCGGGGCCGAGCGCGAGTCCCTGCCACGCCGGGGCGTCGAGCGCGGCGAGGCGGTCGGTGAGGGCGCGCGGCGGGGGCGTGGTGAGGTCGGCGGGCACGGTGAGGACGTTGGCGGCGAGCAGGTGTCCCTGCCGCAGTCGCCCGGCGACGGGCAGGCCGCGCAGGAGTCCGGAGAGGTAGCCGGCGGCGAAGGCGTCCCCCGCGCCGACCGGCGCGACGACGTCGACACGCGGCGCGGGCTCGTGGATCACGGCGTCGGGCGTACGGGGGGCGCCGGGCTCCTCGCCGGTACGCGAACCGTCGCCCGCCCGGGAGCCATCGCCGGTACGCGAACCGTCGCCCGCCCGGGAGCCATCCCCGGTGCGCGCACCGTCGCCCGGCTCCCGCGTGAACACCGTCCCGCCGCCCGCGCCCTGCTTGACGACCAGCGTCGTCGGCTCGGGGAGCGCGTCGCGCACCGCCTGCGGGCCGCCCGTGATGCCCCAGGCCGTCTCCGCCTCGTCCTCGCCGACGAAGACGAGGTCGGCGCCGCGCGCGAGGCCGAGCAGGACCTCGCCCGCCGCCGCCTTGTCGGGCCACAGGCTCGCCCGGTAGTTCACGTCGAACGAGACGAGCGGGCGCCCGGGACGGCGCTCGGTGAGGGTGCGCAGGAGGGCGAGGCAGTCGGGCGAGAGCGCGGCGGTGATCCCGGTCACGTGCAGGACGCGGGTGTCGCGCAGCGCGTCGAGCGGGACGGTGTGCGGGGACATCGCGGAGGCGGCGGAGCCCGCGCGGTAGTAGACGACCTCGAAGGCGGCGTCCGCGTCGCGGTCCGCGGCGGTGCGGAAGTAGATGCCGGTGGGGCGCGCGGGGTCGCGCGTCACGGCGCTCGTGTCGACGCCGTACGCCGCTATCGCGTCCACGAGGTGCTCGCCGAAGCCGTCGGCGCCGACCCGGCTCACCCAGCGGGCGCGGTGCCCGGCGGCGGCGAGGGCGCAGGCGACGTTGGACTCGGCGCCGCCGATGGCGCGCGTGAAGGCGGGTACGTCGGCGAGGCGGCCGGTGGTCTGCGGGACGAAGGTGACCATCGACTCGCCGAGGCAGACGACCTCCGCGCCGGGGCCCTGCTCCCCGGCGGCGGCCGGTGCGGGGGCTTGGGCCGGTGCCGGAACGGTGGCGGCTGCGGTGTCGGTCGCGCTCACGGTCTGCCTCTCGTCGTACGTACGGGGTAGGAGTCCCCCGGCCGGTGGTCTCCGGGGCGGGGCGCCTCGGCCGGTGGTGCTCGGGGCGGGGCCCCTCGGCCGGTCGTGGTCCGGGCGGCGTCCCAGCCGCCTCATTGACCCCGACTCGTCCAGGATGTTAGACACCATGAAGCGACATACGCAATGAGCGTTGCATTCTGCGCAACGCGTACCGCCGGTTTCGGAGGGGTACGCGCCGCCTCGGCCCCCTTGGGAGTACGTCATGACCGCTGGGCACAGCCGCCCCGCCGCACTCGACCGGCTCTCCACGACCCGCGTGGACAGCCGTTTCAAGGGGCTGCCCCCGGACGCCGAGGGGCTGACCGTCGCCGAGCTGGCCGGTCAGCGCAGAAACCTTTTCACCGGCGGTTTCACGACTCCCGTGCTCGCGCTCTCGGCCGAGGCCCTGGAGCACAACCTCGCGCTCATGGAGACGTACACCGAGCGCCACGGCCTCGACTTCGCCCCGCACGGCAAGACGTCGATGGCCCCGCAGCTCTTCCACCAGCAGCTGGAGCGCGGCGCCTGGGGCATCACGCTCGCGGTGCCGCACCAGGTGCGTGTCGCGCGCGCCTTCGGCGTGCCGCGCGTGTTCCTCGCCAACGAGCTGGTCGACGCGGCGGCGCTGCGCTGGATCGCGGCCGAGCTGGCCGCCGACCCGGACTTCGTCTTCGTCGCCTACGTGGACTCGGTGCGCGGCGTGGAGCTGATGGACGCGGCGCTCCGCGAGGCCGCCGAGGCACTGCCCGCGGGCCCGTCGAGCGCGCGGCGCGTGGACGTCGTCGTGGAGCTGGGCGCGGGCGAGGGCGCGCGGACCGGGGCGCGGACGGAGGCGGAGTGCGCGGCGATCGCGGACGCGGTAGCCGCGACGGGCACGCTGCGGCTCGTCGGGGTCGCCGGGTACGAGGGCGAGGTGCCGGACGCGGACCC
Organism: Streptomyces sp. SID11385; assembly: GCF_010548245.1. GTDB lineage: Bacteria > Actinomycetota > Actinomycetes > Streptomycetales > Streptomycetaceae > Streptomyces. The sequence continues at coordinate 4,060 of NZ_JAAGLR010000255.1, read as the reverse complement.
GGCGCGCGTGCTCGCGTGGCTGCGCAGGCTCACGGCGCTGCTCGCGGACTTCGACGCGGCGGGCCGCTTCTCGCGGGCGGGCGTGGACGAGATCATCGTGAGCGCGGGCGGCAGCGCCTGGTTCGACGCGGTCGCGACCGCCTTCGCCGAGATCGGCGAACTGAGCGCTCCGGTACGGAAGTTGCTGCGCTCGGGCGCGTACGTCTCGCACGACGACGGGCACTACAAGCACCTCACGCCGTTCAACCGCGTCCCCGACGAGGGCGCGCTGCACCCGGCCTTCCGGCTGTGGGCGCAGGTCGTCTCGCGTCCGTCCGCCGAGCAGGCGTTCGTCAACGCGGGCAAGCGGGACGCTGCGTATGACCTCGATCTGCCCGAGGCGCAGGCGGTGCGGGACGCGCGGACGGGCGAGGTGCGCGGCGCCGAGGGCATCGCGGTGAGCGGGCTCTCGGACCAGCACGGCTGGGTGCGTACAGAGGCGGGCGCGGACCTTGAGGTCGGGGACTGGCTCGGCATGGGTCTCTCGCACCCGTGCACGTCCTTCGACAAGTGGCAGCTGATCCCCGTCGTGACGGCGGACGGCACGGTCACGGACTACGTGCGGACGTTCTTCTAGAGATTTTTTACAAAACCTCAGAAGCGCCACTCCCCCGAATTCCCCGAACAGGAAAGCCCCATGCCCGCAGCCGCTCTCCCCTCGCCGGTCCCCGCCCCCGAACTCCTCGTCCGTGACGCCCTCGTGGTGGACGGTTCGGGGCAAGAGCCCTACCGCGCGGACGTGTTGCTGCGCGAGGGGCGGATCGCCGGGATCGGCAGGGAGGGCGGCGCGCGGCTGTCCGCCGCGCGCACCCTCGACGCGGACGGGCTCGCGCTCTCCCCCGGCTTCATCGACATGCACGCCCACAGCGATCTCGCCGTGCTCCGCGACCCCGCGCACACGGCGAAGGTCGCGCAGGGTGTGACGCTCGAAGTCCTGGGCCAGGACGGCATTTCGTACGCGCCCGTGGACGAGCGCACGCTCGCCGAGGTGCGCCGCACGATCGCCGGGTGGAACGGCGGCGGGCCCGGGGACGACTCCGTGGACTTCGACTGGCGCACGGTCGGCGAGTACCTGGACCGGCTCGACCGGCAGGGCCTCGCGGTGAACGCCGCCTACCTCATCCCGCAGGGCACCGTCCGTATGCACGCGATGGGCTGGGAGGACCGCCCGCCGACCGCCGCCGAGCTGGACCGGATGCGTCAACTCGTCGCGCAGGGCATGCGCGAGGGCGCCGTCGGCATGTCCTCGGGGCTCACGTACACGCCGGGGATGTACGCGAAGGACGCCGAACTCACCGAGCTGTGCCGGGTGGTCGCCGAGTACGGCGGCTACTACTGTCCGCACCACCGCTCCTACGGCGCGGGCGCGCTGGAGGCGTACGAGGAGATGGTCGCCCTCACGCGCGAGGCCGGCTGCCCGCTCCATCTCGCCCACGCCACCATGAACTTCGGCGTGAACAAGGGGCGTGCGGCGGAGCTGATCTCGCTGCTCGACGGGGCGCTCGCGGCGGGCGCCGACATCAGCCTCGACACGTACCCGTACACCCCGGGCTCGACCACGCTCGCCGCCGTGCTGCCCAGTTGGGCGAGCGAGGGCGGCCCCGAGGCGACACTCGCGCGGCTCGCGGACGACGCGAGCGCCGAGCGCGTCAGGTACGACCTCGAAGTCGTCGGCTCGGACGGCTGCCACGGCGTGCCGATGGAGTGGGAGACGATCGAGATCTCGGGCGTCACCTCACCCGGGCTCGGCGACGCGGTCGGCCGTACGGTCGCCGAGTCCGCCGCCGCGCGCGGGGTCAGCCCGTGGGCGTACGCGCGCGAACTGCTCCTCGCCGACCGGCTCGGCCCGACGATCCTCCAGCACGTCGGGCACGAGGAGAACGTCCGCGCGATCATGCGGCACCCCGTCCACACGGGCGGTTCGGACGGCATCCTCCAGGGCGCGAAGCCGCACCCGCGCGCGTACGGCACGTTTCCGCAGTATCTGGGCAAGTACGTACGGGAGTTGGGCATCCTCTCGCTCGCGGAGTGCGTCCAGCACCTGACCTCGCGCCCCGCCGCGCGCCTCCGGCTCGCCGACCGGGGCCTCGTGCGCGAGGGCTACCGCGCCGACCTCGTCCTCTTCGACCCGGCCACGGTCGCGGCCGGGTCGACCTTCGAGAACCCGCGCACGCTCCCGCTCGGCATCCCGCACGTCCTGGTCGACGGGCACTTCGTGCTGCGCGACGGGGTCCGCACCGAGGCGACGCCGGGGCGTTCGGTACGGGGGGCGGGGCGCCGCTGAGGCGCTGCGGAGGCCGCGCCGGGGCCCGGCCGGGCGTGCCGGAAAAAATCTTCGGCCATCCGTGAACTTTCCGCCGGGCCCCGCCATCGAACCTCGTACACGCACGAGGAAAGGACGATGGCCATGACCGGCAGCCCGAACGAGATCACCGACATCGACTCCAGCGTCGGCACCGCCGCGAAGCCCGGTCGCAAGGGCCGGGTTGCGCGGCGCATAGGACTTCCGCTCGCCGCGCTCGCGCTCACGGGCGCGGTCGGGGCCGTCACGGTGGCGCAGGCCAGCGCCTCCGGGACGAGCGCGAAGGCCGCGACGCCGACGTGCGCGACCTCCGGGCTCAGCGCCTCGCTGAGCAAGCGCCTCGCGGGTGGCATGAACCACGCGGGCGCGATCCTGAACCTGAAGAACACGAGCGGCCACACGTGCGCCCTGCGCGGCTACCCGGGGCTCGGCCTCCAGGACGCGAAGGGCAAGACGCTCACGTCGAAGACGACGTGGGGCAGCACGTGGTACGCGAAGGACCCGGGCAAGACCACGCTGACCCTCAAGAACGGTGCGTCCGCGCAGGCCGTCATCGCCTGGACCCACGCCAACACCGGTACCGCGGACGCCCGGCACGCCGCCAAGCTCGTCGTGACCCCGCCCGCCTCCACGACCCACAAGACGCTGAAGCTCGACGAGTGGGTCGACAACGGGCTGTTGAGCGTCACGCCGGTCGCGTACGCGTACAAGGTGAGCTGACCCGGGGGCGCGACGGCGTCACGAGTACGGGTACGGCCGCGGGGCCGGGGCACGCCGGGGGGCTTGCCCCGGCCCCGCGCCGTGTCCTTCGCCGTGGCGTTCGCCGTGCAGACACCAATTCCACCCCCGCGTGCGTGAGTTCGCTCTCGACGGGCACCCGGCACCACACAGCGAAAGGCACACGAGCCGCACGATTTCCCCAGGAAAGGATCACTCCGTGAGCAGCTACGGCAATCCCACCTCCGGCACTTCCTTCCACGGCCGCCCGGCGACCGGCACGCAGACGCCGGGGCTGGCGGTCGCCGCGCTCGTGACGGGGATCGGCGGCCTGGTCTTCTTCTGGCTCATCCCGATCCTCGGGCTCGCGCTCGGCGTGCTCGGCGTGATCTTCGGCGTCATGACAACGCGCCGCGCGAAGGCGGGCGCGCCCGGCAAGGGCATGGGCACGGCGGGCATCGTGACCGGCGCCGTGTCGATCGTGGGCGCGCTCGTCTTCTGGGCGGTCGCCGTCGCGGTCCTCGCCTCCTGACCATCCCACCCCCGGCCGCTCTCCCCTCGGGAGGGCGGCCGTTCCCATGCCCTCTGCGGAAATCGGCCCCCGGGCACCCGCCGCATGAACGCGCGGACGACAGCGCGCCATTGACCCCCCGCATTCCGGGGATTACGTTGACGCTGCACATCGATCACATACGAGCACACCGTTCACGTACATGAACGCACGTCCAGGAACGCGTCTGCGAGGACACCCATGCTGCCCGAGGGCCTGTACTCCTTCCCGCTCACTCCCTTCACCCCACAGGACACCTTCGCGCGCGACGTCTTCGCCGAGCACGTCGAGCAGCAGGTGGCCGCCGGGCCCGCCGCGCTCTTCGTGGCGTGCGGTACGGGGGAGTTCTCGGCGCTCGACGCGGCGGAGCACCGCGCCGTGGTCGCGGCGGCCGTCGAGGTGACGGCCGGGCGCGTCCCGGTGTACGCGGGGGTCGGCGGCGGCCCGCGCCT
>NZ_JAAGLR010000218.1 GCF_010548245.1 Streptomyces sp. SID11385 | reverse complement strand
CGCGGGCAAGACGGCCGGCCAGATCGTCACGGGCCAGGGCGCCGCGCGCAAGGCGGCGGCTCCGCGCGCGACGAAGACGGCCAAGTCCGCGACGGGGAAGCGGGCCACGGCGAAGGACTGAGCTTCTTCCCGAAGACCCCGAGGGAAAAGCCTCCGCCGAGGGCGGGGTGGGAACGGGCACCTACCGTGTGCACCGTTCCCACCCCGCCCTCGGGCACTCCCGAGGCCCGTCCCTCAGTCCAGGCCGAGTTCGCGGGCGTACGGGGGCTGGGCGCCCGCGCGCGAGCAGGTGAGCGCGGCGGCGCGGGCGGCGAAACCGAGAACGTCCCGCCAGCCCTCCCCACCGAGCGCGGCCACCGCGTCGTCGCGCAGCGGCCCGAGCGCGGCGAGGCGATGCAGCAGCGCCGCGTTCACCGTGTCGCCCGCGCCGATCGTGTCGACGACCTCGACGGGCACCCCCGGCACGGAAAACTCCTCACCCTTACGGGTGGTGACGTGCAGGCCCTCGCCGCCCCGCGTCACCACGACGGCGGCCGGACCCGCCGCCGCCCACCCCGCCACGTCGTCCCCGAGCCACGCGGCGTCCTCCTCGGAGAGCTTCAGCAGGTCGACGTACGGGAGCCAGTCGAGGAAGCGGGCCCGGTAGGCCGCGGGGTCGGGGATGAGGCCGGCCCGGATGTTCGGGTCGAGCAGCGTGAAGACCCCCGCCCGCGACTGCTGCCGCAACAGCTCCTCGTACGCGCTCGCGCCCGGCTCCAGGACGAGCGAACACGTCCCGAAACAGATCGCCCGCACCCCTTCGGGGAGCGTCCGCGGCACGCTGAAGAGCCGGTCCGCCGTGCCCTGCGCGTAGAAGGAGTAGCCCGCGGAGCCCTGCGCGGTGAGCGTCGCCACCGCGAGCGTCGTCGGTTCCGGGCCGCGCTGCACGAGAGTGACGTCGACGCCGGCCGTGCGCAGCCCCGCGAGCAGGGCCGTGCCGAAACCGTCCGTCGACAGGCGCGAGCAGAAGGCGACCTCCTCACCGAGCCTGCCGAGCGCGACCGCCGTGTTGTACGGGCCGCCGCCCGGACAGGGCACCAGCGGGGCCAGCGGCCCCTCCTCCGCGGGACCCGAGGGGCGCGGCACGAGATCGATCAGGGCCTCTCCAGCGACGAGGAACACGGGCAGTCCTTTCGCCCGGCGCGAAGCCGGGAGGGGGATGCGAACGGGCCGCACCGAGTTTTCCACAGCACGCCATGACTCGTCCGATGATCAACCCGGGTTCTCCACAGGCGGACCCGGAGCCGCCCGGACTGTCACAGAGCGCAAGTAGGGTGTGTGACATGGCCGATCCGTCCAGCTACCGCCCCGCCCCGGGACAGATCCCGGACTCGCCGGGCGTCTACCGATTCCGCGACGAACACCGCAGGGTGATCTACGTCGGGAAGGCCAAAAGCCTGCGCCAACGCCTGGCCAACTACTTCCAGGACCTGGCCGGCCTCCACCCGCGCACCCGCACGATGGTCACCACCGCGGCCTCGGTGGAGTGGACGGTCGTCTCCACGGAGGTCGAGGCGCTCCAGCTGGAGTACTCCTGGATCAAGGAGTACGACCCCCGGTTCAACGTCAAGTACCGCGACGACAAGAGCTACCCCTACCTCGCCGTCACGATGAACGAGGAGTTCCCCCGCGCCCAGGTCATGCGCGGCGCCAAGCGCAAGGGCGTGCGCTACTTCGGGCCCTACGGGCACGCCTGGGCCATCCGCGACACCGTCGACCTGCTCCTGCGCGTCTTCCCCGTACGCACCTGCTCCGCCGGGGTGTTCAAGAACGCGGCCCGCACGGGGCGCCCCTGCCTCCTGGGCTACATCGACAAGTGCTCGGCCCCCTGCGTCGGCCGCATCTCGCCCGAGGACCACCGCGACCTCGCCGAGGACTTCTGCCACTTCATGGCCGGCCACACCGGCACCTACCTGCGCCGCCTCGAAGAGCGCATGACCGAGGCCGCCGAGGACATGGAGTACGAGCGCGCCGCCCGGCTCCGCGACGACATCGGCGCCCTCACCCGCGCCATGGAGAAGAGCGCCGTCGTCCTCGCCGACGCCACCGACGCCGACCTCATCGCCCTCGCCCAGGACGAGCTGGAGGCCGCCGTGCAGATCTTCCACGTGCGCGGCGGACGCGTGCGCGGGCAGCGCGGCTGGGTCACCGACAAGGTCGAGGCCGTCACCACCGGCGACCTCGTCGAGCACGCGCTCCAGCAGCTCTACGGCGAGGAGCGCGGCGACGCCGTGCCGAAGGAGGTCCTGGTCCCCGCGCTGCCCGACCCCGTGCGGCCCGTCCAGGAGTGGCTGAGCGAGCGGCGCGGGGCGCAGGTCTCGCTGCGCGTGCCGCAGCGCGGCGACAAGCGCGCCCTCATGGAGACCGTCGAGCGCAACGCGCAGCAGTCCCTCGCCCTGCACAAGACCAGGCGCGCCTCCGACCTCACGACCCGCTCCCGCGCCCTGGAGGAGATCGCCGCCGCGCTCGACCTCGACGGCGTGCCGCTGCGGATCGAGTGCTACGACATCTCGCACCTCCAGGGCGACGACGTGGTCGCCTCGATGGTCGTCTTCGAGGACGGCCTCGCCCGCAAGAGCGAGTACCGGCGCTTCCAGATCAAGGGTTTCCAGGGCCAGGACGACGTGCGGTCCATGCACGAGGTCATCACCCGGCGCTTCCGCAGGTACCTCGCCGAGCGGGAGCGGACGGGGGAGTGGACCGAGGCGGAACTGGACGGCCCGGTGGAGTCCGGCGGGCTCGACGAGGACGGGCGCCCCAAGCGCTTCGCCTACCCGCCGCAGCTCCTCGTCGTCGACGGCGGACAGCCACAGGTCGCCGCCGCCCGGCGGGCCCTGGACGAACTCGGCATCGACGACGTCGCCGTCTGCGGGCTCGCCAAGCGCCTGGAGGAGGTCTGGGTCCCCGGCGAGGAGGACCCCGTCGTCCTCCCGCGCAGCAGCGAGGGCCTCTACCTGCTCCAGCGCGTCCGCGACGAGGCGCACCGCTTCGCCATCACCTACCAGCGCAGCAAGCGTGCCAAGCGCTTCCGGGCCGGCCCGCTCGACGAGGTCCCCGGCCTCGGCCAGGCCCGCAAGCAGGCCCTGCTCAAGCACTTCGGCTCGGTGCGGAAACTGCGTGCCGCGACGATCGAGCAGATCTGCGAAGTCCCCGGCATAGGCCGCAAGACCGCGGAGACGATCCTCGCCACCTTCGCCCGCAGCGAGCCGGGCACCCCCGCGGTCAACATGACGACGGGCGAAATTCTGGACGACGGTTCCGGGGACGCCGGGGACGGCTCCGAAGAAGGCGGCCACGGCTCCGAGGACGCCGGGCAGCGGACGGAACCGCCGGCCGAGGACGCGGGCGAGGCGGCACGCGAAACGGCCGAGGACGCACGCGAAACGGCACGCGAGACGACCGAGGCCCCCGACCACGCACCGGCCGCGCCACGGGAGCCGCAGGTCCCCGCACGCACGGACGCGACACCGCACGAGGCCGGGGAGCCGTCGGCGACGGCGGGCCAGGCGCCCGCGGGTCCCGGTGCCGACGACGCCCGGGGGCACTCCGCTCCGCGTGAGGATGGCGTCACGCACCGTGAGCGGCGCGCCGAGGAGACGCCTGGGGCCGCTCCCGGGGGCGGCCTCGCGTCGAGGGAGACGCCGGGGCATTCGACGTGGCAGGCTTCGGCGAGCACGATGGAGTACGGAACCTCTCCCGAAGGACCTGGCGACGAAGACGTCCCCGCCGGCCCCGGCGCCCCCACGGACCGGGACGCGTCCGCGCCGGAGCACGGCTCCGCCCCGAGCAACAGGCCCCCGGGGACCCAGGAACACCCGCACACCGCCCCTGACCAGGGCGGAGGCCCGGACGGCAGGGGCGAGGACACCCCGGCTTCCGCCTCCGGCGAGCGGCGGGACGACACGGACGACGCGGTCGAAGACGGCCGTACGACGGACGGTGGCAGAACAGATGCAGCAGGAAGAACGGGACGGAGCGCGACAGGTGAGCACGGCCACGAGCAGTGAACCGGGGCAGACGGAGGAGACCCCGATCCCCGAGCTGGTGATCATCTCCGGCATGTCCGGGGCGGGCCGCAGCACCGCCGCCAAGTGCCTGGAGGACCTCGGCTGGTTCGTCGTCGACAACCTGCCTCCCGCGCTCATCCCCACCATGGTCGAACTCGGCGCCCGCTCCCAGGGGAACGTGGCCAGGATCGCCGTGGTCGTGGACGTCCGCGGCCGGCGTTTCTTCGACAACCTCCGCGAATCGCTCGCCGACCTGGAGAGCAAGCACGTCACACGGCGCATCGTCTTCCTGGAGTCCTCCGACGACGCCCTGGTCCGCCGGTTCGAATCGGTGCGCCGCCCCCACCCGCTCCAGGGCGACGGCCGCATCGTCGACGGCATCGCCACCGAGCGCGACCTGCTGCGCGAACTGCGCGGCGACGCCGATCTCGTGATCGACACATCGAGCCTCAACGTCCACGAACTACGCGCGAAGATGGACGCCCAGTTCGCCGGTGACGAAGAGCCGGAACTGCGCGCCACGGTCATGTCCTTCGGCTTCAAGTACGGGCTCCCCGTCGACGCGGACCTCGTCGTCGACATGCGCTTCCTGCCCAACCCGCACTGGGTCCCCGAACTGCGCCCGTTCACCGGACTGAGCGAAGAGGTCTCCAACTACGTCCTCGGCCAGCCCGGCGCCAAGGAATTCCTCGACCGCTACACCGAATTGCTCCAGCTCGTCGCCGCGGGCTACCGGCGCGAGGGCAAGCGGTACGTGACCATCGCGGTCGGCTGCACGGGCGGCAAGCACCGCTCCGTCGCGATGGCCGAGAAGCTCGCGTCCCGGCTCGTCTCCGAAGGGGTGGAGACCGTCGTCGTCCACCGGGACATGGGCCGCGAATGAACCCACGCCCGCGTCGCGTCCGCCGCCTGCGCCGCCAGGACGCGGGCCCCGCGCCCCGGCCCCGGCGGCGCGGCACCCAGCCCAAAGTGGTCGCGCTCGGCGGCGGCATGGGCCTCTCCGCCTCCCTCGCCGCGCTGCGCCGCATCACGGGCGAACTGACCGCGGTCGTCACGGTCGCCGACGACGGCGGGTCCAGCGGCCGCCTGCGCGACGAACTCGGCGTGCTGCCCCCCGGGGACCTGCGCAAGGCGCTCGCCGCGCTGTGCGGGGACGACGACTGGGGCCAGACCTGGTCCCGGGTGATCCAGCACCGGTTCGCGAGCCAGGGCGAACTGCACGGCCACGCGGTCGGCAACCTCCTCATCGTCGCGCTGTGGGAACAGCTCGGCGACCACGTCGCGGCCCTCGACCTCGTCGGCACCCTGCTCGGTGCCCACGGCCGGGTGCTCCCGATGTCCGCCGTTGCGCTCGAACTCCAGGCACTGGTACGGGGGCACGATCCCGCGCGGGCCGAGGAGGTCCAGCTCGTGCGCGGGCAGGCGACGGTGGCGCTCACGCCCGGCGAGGTGCAGTCCGTGCACGTGGTCCCCGCGGACCCGCCCGCCGTGCCCGAAGCGGTCGACGCCGTGCTCGACGCGGACTGGGTCGTGGTCGGTCCCGGCTCCTGGTTCTCCTCCGTCATCCCGCACCTGCTCGTCCCCGAACTCCTCGACGCGCTCACCAAGACCAGGGCCAGACGGGTGCTCTCGCTCAACCTCGTTCCGCAACCGGGAGAAACAGAGGGCTTCTCCCCGCAGCGTCATTTGGAGGTTTTGGCCCGACACGCACCTAAACTCGCCTTCGACGTGGTGCTGGCCGACGAGGCAGCCGTACCTGACCGCGCCTCGCTCGCCGAGGCCGCAGAGCGGTTCGACGCAACGGTGGAGCTGGCCCCGGTCGCCCGGCCCGACGGCGTTCCGCGGCATGACCCGGAGCTGCTGGCAGCCGCGTACGACCGTATTTTTCGGATGCATGGAAGGATCGGCCCATGGCGATGACGGCGGCGGTCAAGGACGAAATCTCGCGACTGCCCGTGACCCGGACCTGCTGCCGGAAGGCGGAGGTCTCGGCGGTCCTGCGCTTCGCCGGCGGCCTGCACCTGGTGAGCGGACGCATCGTGATCGAGGCGGAGCTGGACACGGGCATCGCGGCCCGGCGGCTGCGCAAGGACATCCTGGAGATCTTCGGGCACGCCTCGGACCTCGTGGTGATGGCGCCGTCCGGACTGCGGCGCAGCTCCCGCTATGTCGTCCGGGTGGTCAGCGGCGGCGACCAGCTCGCGCGGCAGACCGGGCTCGTGGACGGCAGGGGGCGCCCCATCCGGGGCCTGCCGCCGCAGGTCGTCTCGGGCGCCACGTGCGACGCCGAAGCGGCGTGGCGGGGAGCTTTCCTCGCCCGCGGTTCGCTCACGGAGCCGGGCCGTTCCTCGTCCCTGGAGGTCACCTGCCCCGGGCCCGAGGCCGCGCTCGCGCTCGTCGGTTCCGCGCGCCGGCTCCAGATCGCGGCGAAGGCGCGCGAAGTGCGCGGCTCGGACAAGGTCGTCGTACGGGACGGGGACGCGATCGGCGCGCTGCTCACCCGGCTCGGGGCGCACGAGTCGGTGCTCGCCTGGGAGGAGCGGCGGCTGCGCCGCGAGGTGCGGGCGACGGCGAACCGGCTCGCCAACTTCGACGACGCCAACCTGCGCCGCTCCGCCCGTGCGGCGGTCGCGGCGGGGGCGCGGGTCGGGCGGGCCCTGGAGATCCTCGGCGAGGAGGTGCCCGAGCACCTCGCGGCGGCGGGCCGGCTCCGCATGGAGCACAAGCAGGCGAGCCTCGAAGAGCTCGGCGCGCTCGCGGACCCGCCGCTCACCAAGGACGCCGTCGCGGGCCGTATCCGCCGCCTCCTCGCGATGGCCGACAAGCGCGCGACCGACCTCGGCATCCCCGGCACGGAGGCGTCCCTGACGGAGGAACTGGCCGACAGCATCGCCGGCTGAACCGGGGGGCGGGCCGTGGCGGCGGGCGCGAACGATCCTGTCCGGACCGCGTCCGGACCGCGCCCGGTCCCTCACGGACCGTGCCGGGCACGGGACGTGACGCACCCCCACCGCGTGCCGCACCCGGCGGCCGACATGTCCCCGTCGCGCCGCACCCGGCGGCCGACGTCCCCCGCCACCGCGCCCGGCG
>NZ_JAAGLR010000187.1 GCF_010548245.1 Streptomyces sp. SID11385 | reverse complement strand
GCTGGCCGGCCCGTACCCGGCGCCGACGCGTCCCGCGCCGGGCGCCGGGCGCGACGTACCGTCTCCCCGGTGTTCCCTCGCACAGCCTGGGCAGGGATACTGCGCTGCGGTGCGTACCGCTTTCCTCACCGAAGGTGGCGGGGGGTGTACCGGCACCTTCCGAGGGCCTCACGCGTTGACTGTCTTGGCAGACCTCCCGGCGCGGGCGGGTCCTCGCATACGATGGCCGTTGCCCGAAGACTTGACCGTGCCAGGCCCCGACCGGCAAGGAGACCAACCCTCGTGTCCGTCCTCTCGAAGATCATGCGTGCAGGCGAAGGCAAGATCCTGCGCAAGCTGCACCGCATCGCGGACCAGGTCAACTCCATCGAAGAGGACTTCGTCAGCCTCTCCGACGCCGAGCTGCGCGCGCTCACCGACGAGTACAAGCAGCGCATCGCGGACGGGGAGTCCCTGGACGACCTGATGCCCGAAGCCTTCGCCACCGTGCGCGAGGCCGCCAAGCGCGTCCTCGGCCAGCGCCACTACGACGTGCAGATCATGGGTGGCGCGGCTCTGCACATGGGATACGTCGCCGAGATGAAGACCGGTGAGGGCAAGACCCTCGTCGGCACCCTCCCCGCGTACCTCAACGCGCTCTCGGGCAAGGGCGTGCACCTCATCACGGTCAACGACTACCTCGCCGAGCGCGACTCCGAGCTGACCGGCCGGGTGCACAAGTTCCTGGGCCTGAGCATCGGCTGCATCCTCGCCAACATGACCCCGGCCGAGCGCCGCGACCAGTACGGCCGCGACATCACGTACGGCACGAACAACGAGTTCGGCTTCGACTACCTGCGCGACAACATGGCCTGGTCGCAGGACGAGCTGGTCCAGCGCGGCCACAACTTCGCGATCGTCGACGAGGTCGACTCGATCCTCGTGGACGAGGCCCGTACGCCGCTCATCATCTCCGGCCCCGCCGACCAGGCCACCAAGTGGTACGGCGACTTCGCGCGCCTCGTGAAGCGCCTGGAGCGCGGTGAGCCGGGCAACCAGCTCAAGGGCATCGAGGAGACCGGCGACTACGAGGTCGACGAGAAGAAGCGCACCGTCGCCATCCACGAGCCCGGCGTCGCGAAGGTCGAGGACTGGCTCGGCATCGACAACCTCTACGAGTCCGTGAACACCCCCCTGGTCGGTTACCTCAACAACGCGATCAAGGCGAAGGAACTGTTCAAGAAGGACAAGGACTACGTCGTCATCGACGGCGAGGTCATGATCGTCGACGAGCACACGGGCCGTATCCTCGCCGGCCGCCGCTACAACGAGGGCATGCACCAGGCGATCGAGGCGAAGGAAGGGGTGGACATCAAGGACGAGAACCAGACGCTCGCCACGATCACCCTCCAGAACTTCTTCCGCCTGTACGACAAGCTCTCCGGCATGACCGGTACGGCCATGACCGAGGCCGCCGAGTTCCACCAGATCTACAAGCTCGGCGTCGTGCCGATCCCGACGAACAAGCCGATGGTCCGCATGGACCAGTCGGACCTCATCTACCGCACCGAGGTCGCCAAGTTCGACGCGGTCGTGGACGACATCGTAGAGAAGCACGAGAAGGGGCAGCCGATCCTCGTCGGCACCACCTCCGTCGAGAAGTCCGAGTACCTCTCGCAGCAGCTCGCCAAGCGCGGCGTGCAGCACGAGGTGCTCAACGCCAAGCAGCACGACCGGGAGGCGACGATCGTCGCCCAGGCCGGGCGCAAGGGCGCGGTCACGGTCGCGACCAACATGGCCGGTCGTGGTACGGACATCAAGCTCGGCGGGAACCCGGACGACCTCGCCGAGGCCGAGCTGCGCCAGCGCGGGCTCGACCCGGTCGAGCACGTCGAGGAGTGGGCCGCGGCCCTCCCGGCCGCCCTGGAGCGCGCCGAGGCCGCGGTGAAGGCGGAGTTCGAGGAGGTCAAGGACCTCGGCGGGCTCTACGTCCTCGGCACCGAGCGGCACGAGTCGCGCCGTATCGACAACCAGCTGCGCGGCCGTTCCGGGCGTCAGGGCGACCCCGGCGAGTCCCGCTTCTACCTCTCGCTCGGCGACGACCTCATGCGGCTCTTCAAGGCGCAGATGGTCGAGCGCGTCATGTCGATGGCGAACGTGCCCGACGACATGCCGATCGAGAACAAGATGGTCACCCGCGCCATCGCCTCGGCCCAGTCGCAGGTCGAGCAGCAGAACTTCGAGACCCGCAAGAACGTCCTCAAGTACGACGAGGTCCTCAACCGGCAGCGCGAGGTCATCTACGGCGAGCGCCGCCGCGTCCTGGAGGGCGAGGACCTCCAGGACCAGGTCATCCACTTCATGGACGACACGATCGACGCGTACGTCGCCGCCGAGACCGCCGAGGGTTTCGCCGAGGAGTGGGACCTCGACCGGCTGTGGAACGCCTTCCGCCAGCTCTACCCCGTGCGCGTCACGGTCGAGGAGCTGGAGGACGAGGCCGGGGACCGTGCCGGGCTCACCGCCGAGTACATCGCCGAGGCGATCAAGCAGGACATCCACGAGCAGTACGACAAGCGCGAGGAGCAGCTCGGCTCCGAGATCATGCGCGAGCTGGAGCGGCGTGTCGTCCTCTCCGTCCTCGACCGCAAGTGGCGCGAGCACCTCTACGAGATGGACTACCTCCAGGAGGGCATCGGCCTGCGCGCCATGGCGCAGAAGGACCCCCTGGTCGAGTACCAGCGCGAGGGCTTCGACATGTTCAACGCCATGATGGACGGCATCAAGGAGGAGTCCGTCGGCTATCTGTTCAACCTGGAGGTCCAGGTCGAGCAGCAGGTCGAGGAGGTCGAGGTCGCGGACGAGGCCCCCGAGGACGCGGTGCCGGCGGGCGCGGGGCGTCCGGAGATCCGCGCGAAGGGGCTCGACGCCCCGCAGCGCGCCGACCGCCTCCACTTCTCCGCCCCGACCGTGGACGGCGAGGGCGGCGTGGTCGAGGGCGAGTTCGCGCAGTCGGAGCCGGGGGAGCCGGTGGCGGCGGGGGACGGGATGACCCGCGCCGAACGCCGCAAGGCGCAGAAGGGGCGCCGGCGCAAGAAGTGAGGTAGCGCTTCGCGTGCCGGAGACGTGGTTGTCGGCTCCATCGCCTTCGGGCGGTGGGGCCGATGGCCGTTTCCGGGGGTGTTTTCCGGTTGTAGGGCCGGAGGGCTGGGCCGGGTGGGGGTGAACAGCAGGCTGGATGTTCACTCGATGGGGGATGTCCGGAGCGGCCCTTGCGAGGGTGAGGGTTGACGGGAGCAGGGGTGCGGGCAGAGGCGGTCCGCGAGTGCCCCGGGAGTGAGGATGCGGCTGGAGGAGGGCGCGGGGCGGGGCGAGGGCGCGGGGCGGGGCGCGGGTCGACGAGAGTGCTCCCCGCGCGGGCAGGGCGGCCCCACCACGGCCGCTTCTCCGGAGGGGGCCCCGTCCGCTACCGCCACGCCGACAGGCCCCGGACCACCCAGCGGACAACAGCGTCCACCCAGCGGGGCCGGGGCCTGTCGGCACGTCGGTAACGCGTCCGCGCTACGGCGCCAGTTCCAGGGCCGTGCACCTCCAGACGCCGTCGCCCCAGTCCTCCAGGCGGAAGGCGATCGCGTGGAAGCGGCCGTCCGCCTCCAGGGTCGCGCTCGCCTCCAGGACCCCCGGGCCGATCTGGGTGGCCCGGGTGGTGCGCAGGACCGGGGCCGCGGTGCGGTAGGGCGGGGCGGCCGTCGTCAGGTGGTGGAGCGCCGTGCCGGTGGCGAGGCCCCAGAGGTCCTGCGGGGTGCGGTGGCCGGTGAGGGCGGCCAGGAGGCGGCGGGCCCACTCGTCCTGCGGCGGGCGGGGGCGCACGGGCTCGCGGCGGCGGCC
>NZ_JAAGLR010000147.1 GCF_010548245.1 Streptomyces sp. SID11385 | reverse complement strand
GCTCGTCACGTCGGCGGCGGTCTCGGCGGCCGGGCCCGAGGTCGCGAGCAGGATCGAACGGGGCCGGCCCTCGGGCTTGAGCGAGGTGAGCCCGGCCTCGGCGGCGAGCCGCTGGGCGGTGCGGACCAGGGCCCCGGCCGAGGCGGCGGCGGGCAGCAGGCCGTACGGGTCCGCTTCCGCGAGGGCGGTGGGGTCGTCGAGGAGCAGGTCGTCGAGCATGGCGTCTCCCTGGCGGGGCGGCGGCGGGGGCGGGTGGGCCGGGGCCGTGCGGCCGGCCCTCACCGGGGCGGACGTTTCCCGGGGCTCCGCCCCGGACCCCGGTCCTCGAACTCCCCCAGCCTTCGGCCGGGAGGTGCCCCCAGACGGGCTCGAACGGTGTGGAGACCCCGGCCGAATCGGTCCGGTCACTCCGGCTTGCGGGCCTCGTCCACGAGGAGGACGGGGATGCTGTCGCGGACCGGGTAGATCAGGCCGCAGTCGGTGCCGGTGCAGACGAGTTCCTCGGCGTCCTCCGTCGTGCGCTCCTCCAGCGGGGAGTGGCAGGCGGGGCAGGCGAGGATCTCCAGGAGGCCGGATTCGAGGGGCATGCGGGGTCCTTTCGCGGGTGGTGGCCGGTACGGGGGCCCAGCCTAGCCCGCCGCCCGTCCCGGCCCGCCGCCCGTCACGGCACCCGTACGAGCCCCAGCACCTCGTCGCGCACCTTCGTCATCGTTCCCGCGTCCCGTGCCTCCACGTTGAGCCGCAGCAGAGGCTCCGTGTTGGAGGGGCGGAGGTTGAACCACCAGTCGGCGGCGGTGACGGTGAGGCCGTCGAGGGTGTCGATCGTGACGTCGGGGGAGGCGAAGGCGAGGCGGACGCGGTCGGTCGCCGCGGCCTGGTCGCTCACCGTCGAGTTGACCTCGCCCGAGCCCACGTACCTGTCGTACTGCGCGACGAGCCCCGAGAGCGGTCCCGGCTGCTCGCCGAGCGCGGCGAGGACGTGGAGCGCGGCGAGCATCCCGGTGTCGGCGTTCCAGAAGTCGCGGAAGTAGTAGTGCGCCGAGTGCTCGCCGCCGAAGATCGCGCCGCTGCGCGCCATCTCGGCCTTGATGAAGGAGTGCCCGACGCGCGTGCGCACCGGGGTGCCGCCGTGCTCGCGGACGACCTCGGGGACTGACCAGGAGGTGATCAGGTTGTGGATGACGGTGCCCTCGCCGCCGTTGCGCGCGAGTTCGCGGGCCGCGACGAGCGCGGTGATCGCGGAGGGCGGGACCGGTTCGCCGCACTCGTCCACGACGAAGCAGCGGTCGGCGTCGCCGTCGAAGGCGAGCCCGAGGTCGGCGTGCTCGGCCCGGACCCGGTCCTGGAGGTCCACGAGGTTCGCCGGGTCGAGCGGGTTGGCCTCGTGGTTCGGGAAGGTGCCGTCCAGCTCGAAGTACATCGGCACGAGGTCGAGCGGCAGGCCCGCGAGGACGGTGGGCACGGTGTGGCCGCCCATGCCGTTGCCCGCGTCCACGACGACCTTGAGCGGGCGGATGCCGGCGAGGTCGACGAGGGTGCGCAGGTGGCGCGCGTAGTCGCCGAGCGTGTCGCGCGTGGAGAGGGTGCCGGTACGGGCCACGGGGACCGGGGCGCCCTCCTCGATCCAGCTCTCGGCGAGCGCGCGGATGTCGGCGAGCCCGGTGTCCTGCCCGACCGGGGCCGCGCCCGCGCGGCACAGCTTGATGCCGTTGTACCGGGCCGGGTTGTGCGAGGCGGTGAACATCGCGCCGGGCAGGTGGAGGGCGCCCGAGGCGTAGTAGAGCTGGTCGGTCGAGCAGAGCCCGATCGCGGTGACGGAGGTGCCGCGCCCCCGCGCGCCCGCGCCGAAGGCGGCGGCGAGCCCCGGCGACGAGGCCCGCATG
Organism: Streptomyces sp. SID11385; assembly: GCF_010548245.1. GTDB lineage: Bacteria > Actinomycetota > Actinomycetes > Streptomycetales > Streptomycetaceae > Streptomyces. Next base: position 16,052 of record NZ_JAAGLR010000147.1, on the reverse strand, counting down.
TCGTGCCCGACGACGATCGCCTCGGCGCCCGTCACCTCGGCGAAGGCGGCGCCGAACAGCTCGGCGAGGTGTTCGTCCCACTGCTCGGGGACGGTCCCGCGAATGTCGTACGCCTTCACGATCTGCGACAGATCGGCCACAGCCTGCCTCCCGATTGCCTGGCTCCCGATTGCTGACCCCGCGTCCACCGTCCGCCGGTCCCCCGGGCAGGTACGCGGTCGCTCCGGTACGGACCACAACCTACCCGGCCAGGCCCCGGCTCCACGGCCACAGCCATCGCCTCCCCGGCCCGCCGCGCCCTTCGGCGCCCGGCACGGGTCTCGTCGGCGGTGACGCCGCTCACGGGGCATCACCCGACAGGGTGAGGTGCGTACGGGACAACGCCCTTTCCGGCGGGGCCCGTTCGGCGGGGGGCGCTCGGGCGTGGGCCCGGGGGTCAGTTCTCCGGGGAGCGGAGGATGCGGAGGTGGCCCCTGCGGGCGACCTCCATGGGGTCCGCCGCGCGGGGCGCCTCGCGTGCGGCGGGACGGTCCTGGGGGCGGGCGGCCTCACGGACCGCGTTGGCGAGCGCTTCGAGGTCGTCGCCGGAGGGGCGCGGGGGCGCGGAGGCGTCGGCGAGGCGGACGACCTCCCAGCCGCGCGGCGCGGTCAGCCGCTCCGAGTGCTCGGCGCACAGGTCGTAGCAGTGCGGTTCGGCGTAGGTGGCGAGGGGCCCGAGGACGGCCGTCGAGTCGGCGTAGACGTACGTCAGCGTGGCGACGGCAGGGCTGCCGCACGCGGTGCGAGAACAACGACGTACAGGGCTCACGATCCTGGACGGTACCGCACTCTTGAACGGGCCGCGACGACGCCCCTCAGCCGGTGCACGCCGTGTCGTGGCCGGAAACCGCTGTCCCGGCCCAAGCCGGGCAGACGGACGGAAACCCCCTTCAGGCCCCCGCTCGTACGCGTTTGGCACCGCTCGGGGGCAGACCGGTCGTCGTATGTCCGCCGAAGTCGGTACGGGCCGGACAGCGCGGGGAGCGGGGGCGGCGGGGCGGTCCGGGGTGCCGGCGGGGGGTCGGCGTCTGAAAACCTGTCATCGGGGTGTCCGGAAACCACCGCCGAATACGCCCGTCGCATACGTGTCCCGCATGTGTCGGGACGGGCGACGGCCCCCGTACGGCACCGCCACCCGCCCCGATCCGCCCCACGCACGCGTCCCGTCCCGGCCGCCGCACCAGTCCGGCCCGCCCGCCCGGTCCGCACCGCGCACCCGCCCGGCCCGCTCCGTATACGCATCCCGGCCCGTCACCGACCCCGCACGGAGCGTGCCGCCGCATCCCCTCCCTGGGCCCCGGGGACTACCCTTCTCAGGTGATGGACAGCTCTTTCCCGCCCTCGTCGCCCTCTCGGGGCCCGCGCCGCCGTGATCGCCACGGGCGGGGGATGCGCGGTCCCGTCGCACCGCCGCAGGTGCCGATCTCGGTGAGCAGGGCGGAGAGCTTCGCCGACCTCGTGCAGGACTCGGTGGACCGGCTCGAACGGCGCTGGCCCCAGCTCGCCGACGTCGATTTCATGGTCCTGGACGTCCCCGGCGGCGGCACCGCGCCCGACGCCTGGCAGGACGAGCCCGTCCCGCTCGGCACGGCGGTGGGCGCGAAGGACGGCCGCCCCCCGGTCGTCGTCGTCTACCGCCGCCCGGTCGAGATCCGCAGCAAGGGCCGCGAGGAGCGGGCCCTGCTCGTCCACGAGGTCGTGGTCGAGCAGGTCGCCGAGCTTCTCGGCCTCACCCCGGAATCGGTGGACCCGAGGTACGGGGAGGAGTGAGGGGCCCGGGTGCGGGCCGCCCCGCACTCCCCCTCTTCCCCCCGGAAGTCCTCAGTCCTCCGTCACCCGCAGGTCCTCCACCGTTCTCGGCACCCGCACCATTCCCTTGTCGTCCTCCAGGGGCTGGATGGTGAAGAGGGACGCGCCCGAGTCGGACGTGGCGCTCAGCTGGCGGCTGGCGTGGACGGGGCCGCTGCCCTTCAGCGGGACGAGCGTCAGGGACCACTCGCCCTTCGTGCCCTTGCCCGGCGCGATGTCGAGCGCCTGCGAGGTGCCCTTGGGGACGCTGTACGTCTTCGTGGCCGGGCTGCCGCCCTTCGTGCCCGCCGAGGTCGTGACCTCGACCTTCGCCGCCGTGTCGGGTGCCGCCAGGGTCAGGCGCACGCTCTTGCCGCTGTTGCCGGTGACCGAGGCGCGTTCGCCGACCGGGGAGGTCGCGGGGATGAACGCCGTCTCCTGGTCGGCGCCCTTGCCGCGCGTGACGTCGAGCGCGGCGACGACCGGGGTCGCCGACTTGGGGTCCTCGGGGCTCAGCACGAGGCTGCCCGGTTCGCCGTGCGTGATGCCGTCGAGGTCGAGCGATGCGGTCATCCCGGACTTGACGAGCAGGCTCTCGTGCCCGGCCGGGACGATCGTGCTGCCCTTCTGCGCGAACTGCACCTTCAGGTCCGCGTCGTCCGCGCCGGGGGCGAAGGCGACGAGGCGGATCTTCGTGGCGTCGCCGGGGATGCCGGGGAGCACGAGCCGCGCGGACGGGTCCGCCGCGGGGACGAGCCAGTCGCCGCCCGCGCCCTGCGTGCTCGCGTCGGTGGCGGCGAAGATCCGTCCCGTGGTCGCGGTGACGTGCGCGGTGAGGTCGCTCTCGGGCGAGCCGCTGAGCGTGGAGAGCAGCACGGGCACGGTGGAGAGCGGCGGGATCTGGATGCCCTCGCCGACATCGGACTTCAGCTCGCCCTTCGGCCCGTAGAGCGCGATGTCCACGACGGCGGCGGTGTCGTCGGGGTTGGTCAGGTGCACGTAGTCGGAGTGGTCCTTCGCCGTGCTCACGCCCGGCAGCCAGAAGTCCGTGTCGGGCGCGCCGCAGGAGATCCCGCGCAGGGCGCGGTCGGCGCCCGCGTCGACGAGGGTCGTCTGCTGCACGGTCCACCCCGGGGCGAGCGGGCCGCTCGCCTCGCCGACGAGCGAGGGCGTCTTCGAGGAGTCGGGCTCCTCGCTCACGGGCGTGCCCTGCTTCTTGGCCGTGAGCAGCGGCTTGCCGGCCTTCGGCGCCTGCTCCGCGTTCTTCCCGTCGCGCACCTCGGTGGGCGAGGGCCGCAGCACGGCCTCGCCGCTGCCGCTCGTGCCGCTCGTCGTCGGCGAGAACGAGGTGTACGTCGTCTCGGCGAGCGCGGAGTCGCCCGGCGCGGGGCACAGCAGGCTGGAGCGCTGGACGGGCTGCGCGGCGGCCGGCGCGGGGCGCTCCGCGGTACCGGTGTCCGGGGCGGTCGCGGTGGCGACCCCGGTGAGGACGGCGAGCGCGGCGACCGCGCCGAGCAGGGTCATCGTGCTGCGGTTCACTGGTCGCTCCCGTGCTCGCGCCCGTCACGGCCCCGCTGCTGACCGTAGGGGCCGTTCTCGTCCTCGTAGGGCTGTTGCTGGTAGGCGGCTTGCGGCGGGTACGGGCCGTCGTAGCCGCCGTCCTGCCCGTAGCCGTCCCCGTCCGGCGCGGGCGGGTAGCCGTAGCCCTGGTCCTGGTAGGGCGGCAACTGGCCGGTGTCCGGACCGTTGGGGTCGTACGGCGAGATCTGCCCGGTGTCGGGGCCGCCCGCGTCGTACGGCGGGATCTGGCCGGTGTCGGGGCCGTGGGGATCGTAGGGCGGGATCTGCCCCGTGTCCGGGCCGCCCGCCTCCTCGTACGGCGGGATCCGGCCGGTGTCGGGGCCGGTGGGGTCGTACGGGGGCGTGGTGGCGTTCTCGTAGCCGGTCCCGGCCGCGTAGGTGTCGTATCCGCCGCCCGAGCCGTACCCGTACGGGTCGTACTCGGCCGCGGCCGCGTAGGCGGGGACGGCCTCGGGGCCGGGGGCCTCGGCGCCCCGTTCCTCCTGGCCCTCCGCCTCGGCCGCCGCGCGCAGGCGGCGGGCGCGGCGGCCCTCGCCGTCGACGGCCTGCGCGGGAACCGCCGGCTCCTCCTCCGGCAGGTCGTCGTCGACGTCGCGGCGGCGGCCCGGGAGGGCGAGGACGACGAGGACGAGGCCGAGGAGGGCCTGCGCGCCGACCCACAGGGTGCGGGTGAAGGGCTGGTCGTACGTGACGTCGAGGTGGCCGCCGCTCGCGGGGAGCGTGAAGCCCTGCGCCCAGCCGTCGACCGTCGTGCGGCTGAGCGGCTTGCCGTCCAGGCTCGCGGTCCATCCGGGATCGGCGCTGTCGGCGAGCCGCAGGACGCGGCCCTCCGCCCCGGCGGGGACGCGGGTGTGGACGTCGACGGGTCCGGCGGCGACGGGCTGCGGCGGGTGCTGCTTGTCGGTGAGCGTGACGCGCGCGACCTCACGGTCCACGCGCCACAGCGCGAGCCCGTCCTGCCTGCTGACGCGCATGAGCCCCGGCGTCGCGTCGAGCACGCGGCCCATCTCGCCCGACGAGTGGCCCTCGCGGAGCAGGATGTAGCGGATCGCGTACGAGCCGAGCTGTCCGGCCTGGTCGGCGCCCGAGCCCGCGACGAGGCGGCCCACGGTCTCGCCGAGCCGGGCGTTGGGGCCCGCGGCGGCGAACTGCTCGGCGTCGCCGAGGTGGTTGCCCGCGCCGCGGATGAGGAAGTAGCGGACCTCGGAGGCGTTGTCGCCGTCGAGGACGAGGGTGCGGGCACGGTCCTGGGTGCCGCTGTCGGCGGCGACGAAGGCGGGCACCTGGGTCGGCGAGCGGCGCTCCAGGGGGCCGTCGGCACCGGCGGCCATCCAGCCGAGCGCGGCGACGAGCGGGCCGAGCGCGGCGGCGATGCCGACGAGCGCCGCGAGCGGCTGGCGCCAGCCGAAGCTCTGCTCGGCGACGCGGAAGCGGGCGCCCTGCGCGCCGATGAGTGCCGCGCCGAGCAGCCCCGCGCCCTGCACGAGGGTCGCCGGGCCCGCCCAGCCGTCGCGGTTGGTGAGCACGGCGAGGGCGAAGCCGACGAGGGCGACGCTCCAGGCGGTGAGCACGGCGGTGCGGCGCTCGGCCCGCAGGAGGGCGCCGAGCGCGGCGAGGACGATGCCGATGAGCAGCAGCCCGGTCATCGTGCCGGGGCCGCCCGGGCTCATGCCGAGCAGGTCGGTCGCGCTCGCGCTGCCCGCGCGGTCGTCGAGCCCGGCCTCGCCGAGCAGTCCGTCCGAGAAGAGCGTGAACGACCAGGGCGCGAGGAGCAGCAGCGGCGTGAGGAGCACGGCGAGGAGCCGGGGCCCGTAGGCGGGCAGTTCGCTGCGCCGCACGGCGAGCACGAGGGCGCCGAGGACGAGCGCGAAGAGCCACACGACGGGTGTGAACGCCATGGTGAGCGTGAGGAGCAGCGCGAGCACCCAGGCGGCCCGCCACGTACCGCGGCGGCCGAGGAAGCCGCTCGCGGAGAGCGCGGCGCGGGCCATGAGCGGCAGGAGCACGGCGAGCAGCGCCGTGCCGATGCGGCCGTCGGCGAGCGCCCCGGTCGCGGCGGGCAGGAAGGCGTACGCGATCGCGGCCCACGCGCGCAGCAGGCGCGACTCGACGAGCGGCCGGGTCGCGAAGTACGCGGTGACGCCCGCGAGCGGCACGGAGCACACGAGGAGCACGGTCATCGCGGCCGAGGTGGAGCCGAGGAAGAGCGTCGCGAGGCTCGCGACGAGCGCGAGGTAGGGCGGCGCGGCCTCGGTCGAGCCCGTGCCGATCGCGTGCCAGGCGTCGATGTAGGAGGACCACAGCTCGCCCGCGCGGGCGGGTGCGGGCAGCAGCGCGCCGCCCATGAGCGAGCCCGTGCCGAGCAGGTTGCGGCAGGCGATGAGCGAGAAGAGGAGGAGGACGGCGAAGAGCACGGGGCCCGGTTTGCGGCTCAGCCGCTTGATCCGGGCGAACTGCTCGACCTCCATGTAGTCCGCGTCGTCCCCGCCGGGGCCGGATTCGACGACGCCGTGCCGGCCGCCGCTGCTCTCCTCCTGGGCGGTGCGCCCGGCGAGGGAGCCCGCGATCTGCTCGACGGTCAGGCGCAGGGTCGCGCCGGGTGGCGGGAAGAGCGGGCGCAGTTCGGCGGGTTCGACGGCGGAGTGGCCGCGCGCGCGGCGGGCCTTGAGGAGCCGGCCCGGGCGCAGCAGGACGGAGAGGAGCCCCGTGATCTCGTCGACGGCCTGGCCCGGCGTCTTGCCGACGAGGTAGGCGAGGGTGCGCAGGACGGTGCCGAGGAGGATGCGGAAGGCGGTCCAGGGCAGCGCGGCGGTACGCGTGTTGACGAGGAGGGTACGGACCGCGCCCGCCTTGTCGACGCGGTGCGGGCTGCTCGCTGTGCGGCCGACGCAGTCGACGGTACGGCGCTCGCGCGAGGCGGCCTCGGCGTGCCGGACGACGGCGCCGGGGGCGACCAGGACGCGGTGCCCGGCGGCGTTGGCGCGCCAGCACAGGTCGACGTCGTCGCGCATGAGGGGCAGGCCGCGGTCGAGGCCGCCCAGCTCCTCGTACACGTCGCGGCGGATGAGCATCCCGGCGGTGGAGACGGAGAGGACGGGGCGGACCGAGTCGTGCTGGCCCTGGTCCTGCTCGCGGCGGTCGATGCCGGTCCAGCGGCGGCCGCTGGGCGCGATCGAGACGCCGACCTCCAGGAGCTGGCGGCGGTCGTACCAGCCGCGCAGCTTGGGCCCGACGATCGCGACGTCATTGCCCAGCTCCGCCTCGTTCTCGACCGCGCGCAGGAGTTCGGCGAGCGCGGTGGGCGTGGGGGCGCAGTCGTCGTGCAGGAGCCACAGCCACTGCACGGGCTCGCCGTGGGGCAGCTCGGGCAGGTCGTAGGTCTCGTCGCGCCACGTGCGGCTGACGGGGTCCCAGCCGCTGGGGCGCTTGAGGTAGGGCAGCTCCTCGGGGCCGAGCGGGGCGGCCACGCGGGCCGCCTCGTCGACGGCCGCGCCGAAGCCGGAGCGGCGGGCGAGGTGGAGCACGCAGGGGTCGCCGAGCGTCTCGCCGAGCAGGCGCGCGGAGTCGTCGGCGCTGCCGGTGTCGGCGGCGACCGCGTTCTGCACGGGGCGCTCCTGGGCCGCGAGCCCGGCGAGGGCCTCGGGCAGCCAGCGGGCGCCGTCGTGGGCGACGAGCACCGCGGTGACGACGTGGCGCGGGAACTCGGGTGGACGGCTCGGATCGACCGCCGCCCAGCGCGCGGGCGCTGCGGTGCTGTCCCCGTAGCCGGGGTGGGCGGCGAAGTCTGCCGGGTGATTGTGCACGGACATCGAGGTACGGGCCCCGGTTCGGTGGACTGCGGTGGACCCCTCGCCACTCCGTGGGGAAGTGGGGGTGTCTCGGACGGGGCCCCACACTAGCCGTTACGGGGGTGGCGCCTCGGCCGCCTGTCCACAGGTGGGGTACGACGAACCGTTCGTCATATCGACCCATGTGCGGCGGTGTCGGGGCGAATCCTCGTGGGGTGAACGGGGTGGTCCGGGCGGCCCCGCCAGAGGGCGACGGCTAGACCGTGGGGATGCTGCCCCCGTCGGCGACGTACTGGCCGCCGGTGAGGAACGCCGCGCGGTCGGAGGCGAGGAAGGCGACGAGTTCGGCGACGTCGGCGGGCAGGCCGGGGCGGCAGAGCGGGATGCCGACCCGGTCGATCAACTGCCGGCGGGCCGTTGCGGCGTCGAGGCCGCTGTCGGCGGTGATCCGGTCCAGGCGCCGGGTGACGGCCGGGGTCTCGATGAGGCCGGGGACGACGGTGTTCACCCTGATCCCGTGCTTGCCGACCTCGTTGGCCAGGCCCTTGCTGTAGACGGTCGTCGCGGCCTTCGCCGCCGCGTACGGGAGCGAGGCGGGGCCGGGCAGGCGCGCCTGGCCCGAGGTGACGTGGATGATGACTCCCCGGTCGCGCGCGATCATCCCCGGCAGCAGGGCCCGGTCCAGGCGGACCGCGGACATCAGGTTGGTGTCGAGGTCGCGGTACCAGTCGTCGTCGGCCGCGTCGAGCGCTCCGCCGGGGAGGTACGTCTGACTGCCGGCGTTGTTGACCAGCACGTCGACGCCCCCGAGCAGCCGGGTGGCCTCCGCGGCGAGGGCCGCGGCCCCTTCGGCGGTGGCGACGTCGGCGGCGACGAACCTGCCGGCCGGCAGCTCGTCGACCGGCGTGCGGGCCGCGACGACGACATCGGCCCCGGCCCCGGCGAACCGGGCCGCGACGGCCGCGCCGATGCCCTTCGTACCGCCGGTGACCAGGACGCGGACACCGGCGAACTCGCCGGAGGCTCCGGAGGGGGATGTCATGGTGGGGGTTGTCATGGGACGCGGCTCCTTCATCGAACGGCACCGCCTTCCGGCGGCCGGCGGGACGTGTGCCACCCTATAAGAAAACGAGAGGTCGTTCTTTTTTATGCCCAAGGTCACCCAGGAACACCGCGACGCCCGGCGCCGGCACATCCTGGCCGCCGCCCGCGAGGTGTTCGCGGAGAAGGGCTTCGCCCAGACCTCCACCAGCGAGATCGTCGCCGCCAGCGGCCTGTCCACGGGAGCGGTCTACAGCTACTTCCCCAGCAAGAACGACCTGGTGGCGGCCGTCTGCGAGGACGCCGTGGACCGGCTCATCGACCTCGCCGGCATCCGGGACGCGGCCGACCTGCTCCACCGGGTCCGCGCCCGCCACGGCGACCACGCCCGGCTGATGGCGCAGGTCTGGGCCGAGGCGGCCGTCTCCCCCGAACTCGCCACCAGGATCAGGGCGCGCCTGACCGCGGACCAGGAGAAGGTCGCCGGGCTGATCCGCCAGGACCGCGTCGAGCGCGGCCTGCCCGACTCGCCACCCGCCTCCGGCACGGCCGGCGCGCTCCTCGCGCTGCTCACGGGGTATTCGCAGCGCCTGGCCATCGGCCAGGACCTCGACTCGGCCGCCTTCCGGCAGGCCCTCCAGGCCCTGCTGGACACCACGGCCTGACACGCCTCCGGCCTCGCCCCCCGGCCCGGAGGGGTCCCGAGCGGCACGGATGGGCCGGAGCGACACGGGTGAGTCCGAGCGGCACGGAGCGTCCCGACGTGGCCCGGAGCGGCCCGACGTGGCCCGGACATGCGGAACGGGCCCGCTCGCGCGAGCCCGTGCGTTCGCAATCGTGGCCCCGGGGGACCACCATGCGGTCCGGTCAGACCGCGGCCTTCTTCAGCCGGCGCCGCTCCCGCTCCGACAGCCCGCCCCAGATCCCGAAGCGCTCGTCATTGGCGAGGGCGTACTCCAGGCACTCGGAACGAACCTCGCAGGCGAGGCAGACCTTCTTCGCCTCTCGCGTGGAGCCGCCCTTCTCGGGGAAAAAGGATTCGGGATCGGTCTGGGCGCACAGCGCGCGCTCCTGCCAGCCCAATTCCTCCTCGGCGTCCAACGCGTCGCCGACCAGCAGTTCCTGAAACAGCTCGGTCATCTGCGCCCCTCGTCTGTCTTTACATCCCCGTGATGCCGCCGTTACCGATGGCGACCAAACGACACGAGTGAAATTACAAGTGTGCTGATCCGAGGCAGTCAAGCCGGGATCTGCTATTGGGCCCCTTATTCACTCTGCGGAACCAAGGGGGTGCGGAAAGTGTTCAAATCGGCCTAAACCCCGCCACACTCTCTGCACGCCTTCCGCACGGACACCGCGACGGCCGCCGACAACTGAGAAGACGTCACCGCATCCGCGCCCGTTCCGCGGAGGGCCCGAACTGCGAGCCTGATCACAGAGAGGTCACGAGCGGGCAACGGCACCTCGCGGAGGGACTGCTGCCCCATGTGTCCCGTGAACGAGGTGCACAAACCTTTCAGCACTCGGGTCAACCCGATGAGGTGAATCACCGGGCGGACCCCCGGGCTCGGTTGACATCTCAGGTGTGAACCGCTTGCCTTGTGGGCATGCTCGCGTCTTACGCCTCCGCCCGGATGATCCGCTCCCGCAGCGCATCCGCGTGCGCGTGTCCGCGTACGGCGCCCGGCGTGCTGTGTACCGCCGGCTGTACGGCCTGAGCCCCCTGCCCGTACCGCGCCTCGCGTCGCGCGCGCCCCGGGCCGTGCCGCACCCCCGTTCCGCGTCCCACGCCTGAGCCGCGTCGCGGGCCGCCCGAGCCCCGCCACAAGCAGTCGGGCTCCCCTCCCCTCGCTCCACCGCCTCCGCCGTGCCCCGCCGTGCCCCGCCTCCGGACCCACCCCGCCCCCGGAGCCCCGGACCCGCGCGGCACGGCCCCGTTCGAGCCGCACCGGCCCGTACCCCCGAGGAACACCCCTCCCATGAACGACGACAGCGACCTCCAGATCGCCGGCGACCTCCTGGAGGTCCCGCACCTGCTCCAGGCCCCGCGCCCCCACCCGGCCACCGTCGCCGAGTTCGCCGGGCTCGCGCGCACCCTCGCCGCCGCGCACGCCGAGTGGCGCCCCCTCGTCCGCTTCGACGCCACGGCCCGCTGGTACCACCGCCTGCGCACCGGGCCCGGCTACGAGGTGTGGCTCCTGTCCTGGCTGCCCGGTCAGGGCAGCGGGCTCCACGACCACGGCCCGTCCAGCGGCGTACTGACCGTCCTCGAAGGGGAGTTGACGGAGCGCACGCCGCGCGCGGAACGCCGCCTCGCGCCCGGGGCGCAGCGCGTCTTCGCGCCCGGGTACGTGCACGAGGTCGTCAACGACGCGCTCGAACCCGCCGTGAGCCTGCACGTCTACCACCCCGGCCTCACCGAGATGCCGATGCACACGCGGGACGAGGGCCGGCGCGCGGCCCGCTGCGCGGCGGCGCGCGCCTGAGACCAAGCGGGTGCGGGGCGCGCGGGGCGGAGGGCCGAGCGCCCCGCCCCCCGAATCCCCCGGCGCCCCGCCTGCGAGAGACTGTCCCCATGCGCATTGTGGTTCTGGCCGGCGGCATCGGCGGCGCCCGATTCCTGCGGGGCCTTCAGCAGGCCGTACCCGAGGGCACGGACATCACCGTCATCGGCAACACCGGGGACGACATCCACTTGTTCGGGCTGAAGGTGTGCCCGGACCTCGACACCGTGATGTACACGCTCGGCGGCGGCATCAACGAGGAGCAGGGCTGGGGGCGCAGCGAGGAATCCTTCCGGGTGAAGGAGGAACTGGCCGCGTACGGCGTCGGGCCCGAGTGGTTCGGGCTCGGGGACCGGGACTTCGCGACGCACATCGTGCGCACGCAGATGCTCGCGGCCGGGTACCCGCTCAGCGCCGTCACCGAGGCGCTGTGCGAGCGCTGGCAGCCCGGCGTGCGGCTCCTGCCCATGTCGGACGACCGCGTCGAGACGCACGTCGCCGTCGAGACGGACGGGGAGCGCAAGGCCGTCCACTTCCAGGAGTACTGGGTCCGGCTGCGGGCCTCGGTGCCCGCGCTCGCCGTCGTACCCGTAGGGGCCGAGCAGGCGAAGCCCGCGCCGGGCGTCCTGGAGGCGATCGCGGGCGCCGACGTCGTCCTGTTCCCGCCGTCCAACCCGGTCGTCTCGATCGGCACGATCCTCGCCGTGCCCGGCATCAGGGAGGCGATCGCCGAGGCGGGCGTGCCCGTCGTCGGGCTTTCGCCGATCATCGGGGACGCGCCCGTGCGCGGCATGGCCGACAAGGTCCTCGCGGCCGTGGGCGTCGAGTCGAACGCCGCCGCCGTCGCCGAGCACTACGGCGCGGGGCTGCTCGACGGCTGGCTCGTGGACACCGTGGACGAGGCGGCGGTCGCGCGCGTCGAGGCGGAGGGCATCCGCTGCCGCGCCGTGCCGCTGCTCATGACGGACCTGGACGCGAGCGCGCGCATGGCCCGCGCGGCACTCGAACTCGCCGAGGAGGTACGGGCGTGAGCGAGCCGACGCCCCCGGCCTTCTCCGTACGGGCCGTCCCCGGCCTCCCCGAGGTCGCGCCCGGCGACGACCTCGCCGCGCTGATCGCCGCCGCCGGGCCCGCCCTCGCGGACGGCGACCTCGTCGTCGTCACCTCGAAGATCGTCTCGAAGGCGGAGGGGCGGATCATGGCCGCCGACTCGCGCGAGGAGGCCATCGACGCGGAGACCGTACGGCTCGTGGCCCGGCGCGGGCCGCTGCGCATCGTCGAGAACCGGCAGGGCCTCGTCATGGCCGCCGCCGGGGTCGACGCCTCGAACACCGCGCCGGGGACCGTGCTCCTCCTCCCGGAGGACCCCGACGCCTCCGCCGCGCGCATCCGCGAAGGACTGCGGGCGGCGCTCGGGGTGCGGGTCGGGGTCCTCGTCACGGACACCTTCGGGCGGCCGTGGCGCGCCGGGCTCACCGACGTCGCGATCGGCGCCGCGGGCGTACGGGTCCTCGACGACCTGCGCGGCGGCACCGACGCGCACGGCAACCCGCTCAGCGCGACCGTCGTCGCGCTCGCCGACGAGATCGCGGCGGCGGGCGACCTCGTCAAGGGCAAGGCGGCCGGCTACCCGGTCGCGGTCGTGAGCGGCCTCGCGCACCTCGTGACCGACGACGGCGAGGACGGCGAGGACGGCCGGGGCGGCGAGGGCGCGCGGGCGCTGGTCCGCGCCGCGCGCGATGACATGTTCCGGCTCGGCACCTCGGAGGCGGTACGCGAGGCGGTCGCCCAGCGCCGCACCGTACGGGCCTTCACCGACGAGCCCGTCGACCCCGGCTCCGTACGCCGCGCCGTGGCCGCCGCCGTCACCGCGCCCGCGCCGCACCACACGACGCCGTGGCGCTTCGTCCTCCTGGAGTCGGAGTCCGCGCGCACCGCGCTGCTCGACGCGATGCGGGACGCGTGGATCGCCGACCTGCGGCGCGACGGCAAGAGCGAGGAGTCGATCGCGAAGCGGGTGCGGCGCGGCGACGTCCTGCGCCGGGCCCCGTACCTCGCGGTCCCCTGTCTCGTCACGGAGGGCGCGCACCCCTACGGGGACGCGCGGCGCGACGCGGCGGAGCGGGAGATGTTCGTCGTGGCGGCGGGCGCGGGGGTGCAGAACTTCCTCGTCGCGCTCGCGGGGGAACGGCTCGGCTCGGCGTGGGTGTCGTCCACGATGTTCTGCCGGGACGTGGTGCGCGAGGTGCTGAAGCTGCCCGAGGAGTGGGACCCGATGGGGGCGGTGGCGATCGGGCATCCGCGGGAGGTGCCGGCGCCGCGGGCGGGGCGGGACCCGGAGGACTTCCTGACCGTCCGCTGACGCCGTGCCGGCTACCAGCGCGCGATGTCGGTCCTCCGCATCTTCGGGGCGCGGCGCGGCGGGACCGAGCCGACCGTGAGGAGGTAGCGGACGGCGCGGTGGCGGTGGCCCCCGTAGGGGGCGAGCAGTTCGAGCATGCGGGCGTCGTCGGCGTCCCGCTCGCCCGCGAGGGACCAGCCGATGATGCGCGGCAGGTGGAGGTCGCCCGTCGTCACCTCGTCGGGCGCGCCGTGCGTGCGCTGGACGACCTCGGCGGAGGTCCAGGGGCCGATGCCGGGGATCTTCTCCAGGCGGGTACGGGCCTCGGCGGGCGTCATCCCGGCCGCTTCCTCCATGCGCGCGGCGACCCGCACCGCGCGCAGGATCGTGGAGGCCCGCTTGTTGTCGACGCCCGCGCGGTGCCACTCCCAGGAGGGGACGAGTGCCCAGTCGCGCGCGGCGAGCGGGACGGCCATGCCCTCGGGCGCGGGCCCCGGCGCGGGCTCGCCGAAGCGGGTGAGGAGGCGGCGCCAGGCCCGGTACGCCTCGTCCGCCGTGACCTTCTGCTCCAGCACGGAGGGGATGAGCGATTCGAGGACGAGCCCGGTCCGCGCGAGCCGCAGCCCCGGCGCGCGCCGGTGCCCCTCGGCCACGAGCCGGTGCCGGGGGACGAACCCGCCCGGCCTGTCCTCATCGCCGAGCAGTACGGGCAGCCGGTCGAGGAACCAGTCGGCGCCGGGCCCCCAGGCGTCCCCCCGCACGGTGCCGCCGAGGGCGGTGACGCGGAGGGTGGCGGGGCCCTCGGGGGTACGGCTCACGCGCCAGATCGCGCCGCTCGCGTCCGTACGGAAGGCGGGGTCGCCGGGGCCGCGCCGCAGACAGCCGAGGACCTGGGCGAGGTGGAGGGGGCCTTCGGGGGTCCACTCGCGGCTTCGTGGAGCGTGGGGCCGGGGCGCACCGGAGGGTGCGGGGATACGGAGGGGAAAACGGCCGGCCACGCGTCGAGGCTACCGGGGTCCGGGGGCTCCGCCCCCGGACCCCCGCTCCTCAAACGCCGGAGGGGCTGATTTCGGTGACCGTTCCGCCCCCCGCTACTGGTCCGAGGAGAACCGCACCGCCCCGTCCGGCAGGACGGCCCCGCACCACACCCGGACCCCGCCCCGCAGCTCGTTGTCCGCGCCGATCACCGCCCCGTCGCCGATGACCGCCCCGTGCAGGACGGTCCGCGCGCCGACCTTCGCCGAGACCCCGACGAGCGAGTCCGTCACCACCGTGCCCGCCGCGATCACCGCGCCGTCGAGGATCGTCGAGCCGTCGATGCGCGCGCCCTCGCCGATCACCGCGCCCTCGCCGACCACCGTGCCGCCGGTGAGCTTGGCGTCCTCGGCGACCTCGGCCGTGGGGAGGACGAGGTGTTCGCCGCAGCGGCCCGGGACGGCCGGGGAGGGGGCGTGGCCGAGGACGAGGTCGGCGGAGCCCCGGACGAAGGCCTGCGGGGTGCCGAGGTCGAGCCAGTACGTGGAGTCGACCATGCCCTGGAGGTGGGCGCCGGATTCGAGGAGCCCGGGGAAGGTCTCGCGCTCGACGGAGACGGGGCGCCCGGTGGGGATGGAGTCGATGACGCGGCGGCGGAAGACGTAGGCGCCCGCGTTGATCTGGTCGGTGACGATCTCCTCGGGCGTCTGCGGCTTCTCCAGGAAGGCGAGGACGCGGCCGGAGGCGTCGGTCGGGACGAGGCCGAAGGCGCGCGGGTCGTCGACGCGGCTGAGGTGGAGCGAGACGTCCGCCCCGGTGCTGACGTGGGTGGCGACGAGGGCGCCGATGTCGAGCCCGGTGAGGATGTCGCCGTTGAAGATGAGGACGGGGTCGTCGGGCCCCGACTCCAGGTGGGACGCGACGTTGCGGATCGCGCCACCGGTGCCGAGCGGCTCGCGTTCGGTGACGTAGTCGATGCGCAGGCCGAGCGCGGAGCCGTCGCCGAAGTACGGCTCGAAGACCTCAGCGAGGTACGAGGTCGCGAGCACGATGTGCTCCACACCGGCCGCCCGGGCCCGGGCCAGCTGGTGCGCGAGGAAGGGCACGCCCGCCGCCGGGACCATCGGCTTGGGGGTGTTGACCGTGAGGGGGCGCAGCCTCGTGCCCTTGCCGCCCACCAGGAGGATCGCTTCCGGTGCTGGAGTCACTCTGACTTCTCTGCTTCCTGCTGGGGCCGGGCCGAATGTCTTTCGGCCGGACAGTTTATGCAGATGAGGATCTTTACGGGGAAGCCGGAACCCTCCCCGGGCGGGAGGGTCCCGGTGACGGGGGCGGGGTCACCTGCCCTGGAGCGCCGCCGCTTTGCTGCGAAGGGTGCCGAGTTTCTCGTAGAGCAGCTTCCCCGGGCATTCCGTGGCAAATCCGTCGCGGTGCCCGGAAATGACGTTGAGGCTGACTTTCGTCCCCTTCTCGTACAGGTTGCCGCCGTCCGAGACGAGCGTGACCTTCCCCTCCGGGTCCATGTTGTTCAGGCCGAGTTTCCAGGCCGTGAGCTTGGCGAGGCCGTCGAGCGCGGCGGCGGAGGGCTCGGTGTCGGTGTACGTGCCGAGGAGCGCGATACCGGTGCTGTCGGTGTTGAAACCGAGGGTATGGGCGCCCATGACGGGTTTGGCGACGCCTCCGGCGCGGCCCTCGTAGACGGTGCCGCATTTGTCGACGAGGAAGTTGTAGCCGATGTCGCGCCACCCATTGCTCTCGACGTGATAGCGGTAAATACCGCGAATGACGGAGGGTGCCTCCGCGCACGTGTAGTCGTTGCCGCTGGCGCTGTGGTGGATGAATGCGGCCCGCACCGCTCCCGTGTAGCCGAATTCGGGTTCGCGCAGCTTCTCGTCGGCACCCCAGCCGGCCCGGTCGACGATGGCGGGCTCCGGTGCCCGGCCGCGCGGGAGGTCGCCGCGCCCGGCGGGGGGCCGCGCGGGGCCCGGCGCCGGT
>NZ_JAAGLR010000112.1 GCF_010548245.1 Streptomyces sp. SID11385 | reverse complement strand
ACAGCGGGACGGCCCGGCCCAAATCACCCGCTGCCTGGTAGGCGCACGCGAGGTTGTTGCGAGAGGCCAGGGTGGCGGGGTGATCCGGCCCGAGGACACGCACACGATCCGCAAGAGCGCTCTCGTACAGCGG
Organism: Streptomyces sp. SID11385; assembly: GCF_010548245.1. Taxonomy (GTDB): domain Bacteria; phylum Actinomycetota; class Actinomycetes; order Streptomycetales; family Streptomycetaceae; genus Streptomyces. Next base: position 7,456 of record NZ_JAAGLR010000112.1, on the reverse strand, counting down.
GACGGCCCGGCCCAAATCACCCGCTGCCTGGTAGGCGCACGCGAGGTTGTTGCGAGAGGCCAGGGTGGCGGGGTGATCCGGCCCGAGGACACGCACACGATCCGCAAGAGCGCTCTCGAACAGCGGGACGGCCCGGCCCAAATCACCCGCGGACTGGTAGGCGCCCGCAAGGTTGTTGCGAGAGGCCAGCGTGTCAGGGTGATCCGGCCCGAGGACACGCACGCAATCGGCAAGAGCGCTCTCGTACAGCGGGAGGGCCCGGCCCTCCTCACCCGCGGACTGGTAGGCGCCCGCAAGGTTGTTGCGAGAGGCCAGCGTGTCAGGGTGATCCGGCCCGAGGACACGCACGCAATCGGCAAGAGCGCTCTCGTACAGCGGGAGGGCCCGGCCCTCCTCACCCGCCGACTGGTAGGCGCCCGCAAGATTGTTGCGAGAGGCCAGCGTGTCAGGGTGATCCGGCCCGAGGACACGCACACGATCCGCAAGAGCGCTCTCGAACAGCGGGACGGCCCGGCCCGAATCACCCGCCGACTGGTAGGCGCACGCGAGGTTGTTGCGCGAGGTCAGCGTGTCAGGGTGATCCGGCCCGAGGACACGCACACGATCCGCAAGAGTGCGCTCGTACAGCGGGAGGGCCCGGCCCGAATCACCCGCCGACTCGTAGGCGCCCGCAAGGTTGTTGCGCGAGGTCAGCGTGTAGGGGTGATCCGGCCCGAGGACACGCACACGATCCGCAAGAGTGCGCTCGTACAGCGGGAGGGCCCGGCCCAAATCACCCGCCGACTCGTAGGCGTACGCGAGGTTGTTGCGCGAGATCAGCGTGTCAGGGTGATCCGGCCCGAGGACACGCACGCAATCGGCAAGAGTGCGCTCGTACAGCGGGAGGGCCCGGCCCTCCTCACCCGCCGACTGGTAGGCGCCCGCAAGGTTGTTGCAGGCGGTCAGCGTGTCAGGGTGATCCGGCCCGAGGACACGCACACGATCCGCAAGAGCGCTCTCGTACAGCGGGACGGCCCGGCCCAAATCACCCGCCGACTCGTAGGCGCCCGCAAGGTTGTTGCGGGAGGCCAGGGTGGCGGGGTGCTCTGGCCCGAGGACACGCTCGCAGGTGGCCAGAGCACGCTGGAACGCGGAAAGAGCAAGGGCGATGCTGCCTTGGAGCAGTTGGAAGGACCCGGCGCGGTCAAGGATCAAGGCGGTGGGGAACGTGTCCTGGCAAGAGGTGTGGCGGCTGATGAGGGCGTCCGTGTGGGGGGCGAGGTCTTGGTACTGCGCCCAGGTGTCGGGGTGGGTGCTGTCGTCTGGGTAACCGACGGCGAGGAGTTCGGTGGCGTGATCGCGGGCGCATTCGATGTCCTCGGCTTGGCGGTGGGGGTCGTCGTTGTGGGGGGTACGGGCCAAGTCCTGGACCAGGCGGTGGACGGAGAGGGTGCCGTCGTGGTTGTCGGTGATCATGCTGTAGGCGGTGAGGCGGCCGAGGGTGGCGGCGAGGTCGAGCGGATCGGCGACCGGGGTAAGGAGGTCGCGGGGGATGTTGTCGGGGGCGTACCAGGCGAGAATCCGCAGCAGGGTTCCGGCGAGCGGGGTCTCGGCTAGGCGGTCGAGGGTGACGCGCCAGATCCTGTCCATGGTGCGTGCGGGATCGAAGCCTTCAGCTCTGGCCGCGTACACGTCCTCGGGCCGGTCGGCGAGCAGTTGCAGGTAGGTGTGCGGGTCGGTGCCGGACTCGGCGCAGAACGATCCGGCCTGTTCCACGGCCAGCGCCAGGTCGCCCAGTACCGCGCACACCTCGTCCACCCCGTCTGTGGTGCGAGGACCGTTGTGGGTGAGGATCCGTGTGAACAGGGCGACGGAGTCCGCCCGTTTGAGGGTGCCCAGACGCACGGTGACGGCGTGCTGGTACCACCCGGTAGCGCGCCGGGTGGTGACGATCACCCGCCCCCGGCCGGCGATCCGGTCCATGAGGGGGCGGATGTGGGCGGGGTCCTCCACGTTGTCCAGCACGAGCAGCCATTCACCCCGCGTGGCGAGCCAGGCGAGGGCGCGTTCGGTCTGCGTTTCGGTGGGCACCTGGCTCAAGCCGGGTTGCAGAGCCCGTGCCAGGGCGGCCAGACCGGCGTCGATCTCGGCAGGGCTGTCGGCGTTGATCCACCACCGCACCAGTTCCTCGCGATCCGCCGCCCACCGTTGGGCGAGCGCCGATTTACCGACCCCGCCCAGCCCGTGTACGGCGTGCAGCACAACCTCCGAGGACGAAGCGAACGCCGAATTCAGTGCGTCTAGTTCGGCCGTACGACCCACGAACATCGCGGGCCGGATGTTCGTGACGCCACCCGAGGCCGCGTCCACCGGAATCGCTGCGTACGCCTCGGCGGGCAGCGCGTACTGCGCGTTGATCGCCACCGAGTTGATCACATCCCGCCCGGCGGCATTCGACCCTGTGACCGCAGAGACGCTCTGCACCGGCACCTCACCAGCAAGCCCTTTGGGCCGAGGAACCTTCATCACTGACCCCGGTGCGCGGAGGGCCCGTCCAAGTCCCCGCCCGCTGCGTTCGACCCGCCCGAAGCCGAGATCCCTGGGCCGGGAGTCGGAGCCGCCCTCGTCGGAGAGCTGTCCCGAGCGCGGGCGTTTCTCATAGTGCCGCCAGCGGCGTTCGACCCGCCATCCGCACGCACCGGCACCGCCACGGAACCCCCACCGGTCGGCGGCCCGACCGCCGAAGCCCGTACCTGCCACACCGCCACCCCCGTCGCGACGACCCCCGCCACCGCTCCGGCCACACCCCACCCCTGGGCCGAGCCCTCAGGATGCGCTACCGACAGCCACACCAGAAGCCCAACTGCCGCGCCCAGCCCCAGCACGGCCAAGCCCCACCAACACACCCGCCGCCAACCCGTCATGCCCGTATTTTCCCCCAAAGTTGCGGCCACCCCGTCACAGCCGTGGGAGTGCGCCGCCTTCTACCGTAGATTTTCGGCGCATCCAAGCCGTTCCCCATGAAGAACATCGGCTCGTCCCAGTTGATCGCCACGGGTCAACAGGCATACCGACTGTGAGGAGCGCGCGAATGTCCCGAGGAGCTGAGTGGAGCCAGCTTGAAGAGGTCCAGGGTCAAGCCGTCCGCAAGCACGCGGTTCGCCGACACGACCGCCGCACCACCGTCCGGACCAAGCTCGACTGCCTGGAAGAGTTCCGCCTGATAGCCGCAGAGATGGCTGTGAAGTACGGGCTGGTCCGGACGGCGGGAATCGGTGAAGGGGTTCCCTACGACGCGACCGGTTCGGGCGGCGCTTCCCACATGGTGTAGACCGTGTACTTGTCAGCCTGCTTGCGTCCCCGGGCGACCTCCACCGTGCGGATCAGTGGCTTCAGCAGAGCCCGCCGATCGTCGTGGTCGGCAACCTTCCAGAGGTCGAGGATCCTGACGAAGGCGTCGCGGTTCGGTCGCGGCAGTACCGTCGGCCGGTCCTGAAGGTCGCGCTTCAGCTCCGCCTCCTCCATCCTCAGCCCAGCCCGCTGGGACTCCAGGTCCGCCCGCTTGCGACGAGCAGCGTCAGCCGAGACCAAGCCGTCAAGCACGGCATCGGTGAGCCGGTCTTCCCGCGCGGAGATGTCTGCCAGTCCGGCTTCGATCTGCCGAAGCCGGCGTGCCCCGTGCTCGGCGTCGGAGGATCCGGGGTTCGACATCACCTCGACTGCCTGCTGTCCCACCGCGGACTCCAGCTCCGGCTCTTGTTCGCTGATATCACGCAGCCACTCGGCCACTGCCCGCTCGGCGCCCGCCAGCGTCGCGTACACCCCATTGCCGGGGCAGTCCTTGAACTTCATGTGCCGGGTGCAGCGGAACAGCACGTCGCGAGGATCGGGGTTGCCGTCGATCCACTCGCGCTGGACCTTCTTTGCCCGAAGCATCGAGTGCATGGGGCGACGGCAGCCGGCGCAGCTGAGGAACCCGGAGACGCTGTACTTCGCCCTGAAGGAGTGGCCCTTGTCGTCGTCGGAGGACAGGCGCCGCTCGACGTAGGCGTCCCAGAGGCGTTCGCACTCCATCGCGTCGTCGATCACCGGACGATGCGCGCCCTTGTAGTACAGGTATGACGTGAGGTCACGGTGCAGCGAGGTGCGCTGCAGAGTTGTACCTCCGCCCGGCTTCTCGACAGTCCGGTGCAGCAGTTCGGGGATCTGATAGCGAACAAAACCGAGACCGAAGCCGGAGTCGAGGATCTGGTAGAGGGCTCCAGCGTCGATGTCGGAACCCGTGTAGTGCTTGACCGCCTGGCCCCTGAGCCCAAGCACAAGGCTGCGAAGCGAGTCGCCGGCTGCGTACCTCCGGTAGAGGTCGGCCAGGATCGGGCCCGTCACGGGGTCGACCCGCAGGATGCCGTCTTTGCAGCGTGGGCAGGTCAAGAGCGGCTTGCCGCGTTCCGGGGGCGGGCAGACAGAGCAGCGGAAGTACCCGAATCGGCCGCGGGCGCCGTGCGCCAATCCCGCCCGCCTGCGCCGTTCGATGGTGTCCTTCCACATGTCGGACTTCTGGTTGGACTCGAGTTCGGCGATGTTCAGCATCTGAGCGATGGCGAACTTGCCGATGGTTGTCTTTCCGTCGAAGTCCTCTCGCGCGGCGCGTACCTCGATGCCGTAGTTCGTGAGGGTGTCGAGATGCTGGAGCGACTCGCGCAGGTTCCGGCCGAAGCGGGACCAGATCCAGAGGATCACCACGTCGAACTCGCGGCGCCGTGCCATGTCGATGATGTCGGCAATGCTGCGGTCGTCGAAACCACGCCCCGATTTCCCGATGTCGACCACCGGATCGGTCACGACCTCGATGTCCTCCCGCTCCGCCAGCTTCCTGGCGTGCTCCACCTGAAGCTCCGGGCTGATCATGTCGGGCCGGTCCTTGGAGACGCGGACGTAGATGATGCCGCGTTTGCGGCGCTGTTGCGGCGGATGCTGATCGGCCGACGCCGGGGTGGGGGAGGAGGGCGCCGGGACGGCCAGACGAAGTCGGATGGGAGCGGGACTGTGCATGTGAGTGATGCTAATCCGGGGCGACGAACGACGCGCCGAACATCGCGACGACGTGCTGCGCGCCGAGCCCGATCGTGCGCGGCCAGCTCAGCCGTTCGTCCGGCCGGACCACCGCACCCGGGGCCGGGGTCCGCCCGTCCCCGTGCAGTTTCCAGCGCACGCCGAAGTCCATCAGTCCCGCTCCTCGTCGCCTCAGCCCCCGCCGGTGCACGAGCCGGACACGCGACGGACCGCACGGATGTTCCCGTACCGGATTCCGGCACATGTTAATGGCAGGTAAGGATGGCTTCGCGCCATGCGTGGTGCGCGGCGCGGGGAGCCGAGGGGGTCGGGCGAGGCGTCCGGGGGCGGGGGAGGGGCGGTCGCGGGGCCGGGGGAGGGGCGGTCGCCGGGGCGCGTTCGTCCCGCCAAACCCGCTGGTAGGGGGCCTCTTGCCCGTGCTTACGATGAAGTGTTCGATTCCCTGGCAGAACAGGCACCCCCGCATGTCGCTCGCAGCCCCCGCCCCGGCCGAAACCAGTTCCCTCCCGTACGGGGTGCTCGTCCCCTCGTACGTGCACTTCGACGACCTCGACGCGCTCGGCCTGCTCCACAACGGCCGGTACCCGCTTCTCGCCGAACGGGCCTGGACGGCGTACTGGCGCGAGCACGGGCTGGAGTACCGCGGGGACTGGCACGAGGCGGCGGACGCCTGCAACGCCGTCCGCGAGTTCACCATCGGCTACGAGAGCCCCGTCACCCTCACCGGCGAGTACGCCGTCCACCTCTGGCTCGACCGCCTCGGCACCACCGGGCTCACCTACGGCTTCCGCTACTGCTCGGCGGACGGCACCGTCACCCACGCCCGCGGCCACCGCGTCCTGGTCCGCCTCGACCCCGGCACGCTGCGCCCCCGCCCGTGGAGCGAGGACTTCCGCACGAAGGCGCGGGGGCTGCTGCGCGGGGCGGCGTGAGCGGCTGAGCGGCGCGGTACGGGCAGGGGGCGGACTCCGCCGCCCCCTGCCCGTACCGCCGCCGCCTCAGCCCTTGCGGCCCGCCGCGCGCAGGACGTTCGCGCCGGCCACCAGGCCGAAGGCGAGGACCGTCACGAGGATGAAGGAGCCGACCAGGCTCGTCGCGTCGGCGACCACGCCGATCGCCGAGGGGGCGATGAGCCCCGCCGTGTACGTGATCGTGGCGACGCCCGCGATCGCCTGGCTCGGGTTCGGGCCGCTGCGCCCGGCGGCGGCGAAGCACAGCGGCACCACGACCGCGATGCCCAGACCCATGATCGCGAAGCCGCCCATCGCCATCACCGGGTTCGTGGCGAGGACCACGAGCAGACCGCCCGCCGTGGCCATCACCCCGCCGCTCCGCACCACCCGCTTCGCGCCGAAGCGGTCCACGAGCCCGTCCCCGGCGAAGCGCGCGATCGCCATCGTCGCGGTGAACGCCGTCGTGGAGGCGGCGGCGATCCCGGCCGACGTGTCGAGTTCGCCGTGCAGGAAGACCGCCGACCAGTCCAGGCTGGCCCCCTCCGCGAAGACCGCGCAGAAGCCGATCGCGCCGATGAGCAGCGCCGAGCGCGGCGGCAGCGCGAAGCGCGGCGGTGCCGGCTCGTCCTCCTCGCTGCGCAGGTCGAGGACCCACCGGCACAGCACGAGCCCCGCCGCCGTCAGCACGAGCGCGGTGACGAGGTGGTGCAGCCGCGCGTCCGAGCCCAGGTGCGCCGCGAGCGTCCCCGCCGCCGAGCCGAGCAGCGCCCCCGTGCTCCACATGCCGTGCAGGCCCGACATGATCGACTTGCCCCAGCGGTTCTCCGTCTCGACACCGAGCGCGTTCATCGCGACGTCCGACATGCCCGAGCAGGCCCCGTAGACGAAGAGCGCGAGGCACAGGACCGGGAGGTTCGGCGCGAGCGAGGGCAGGACGAGCGCGAGCGTCCATCCGGCGAGCAGCAGCCGCAGCGCCGTCCGCGAGCCCAGGCGGTGGCTGATGCGGCCGGCGAGCGGCATCGCGAGCGCCGCGCCGAGGGCGGGGAAGGCGAGCGCGAGACCGAGCTGACCGGCCCCGATGTCCGCGTGGTCCTTGATCCAGGGCACGCGGGTCGCGAAGGAGCCCGTCACGCTCCCGTGCACGCAGAAGACCGCGGCGATCGCCCACCGCGCGCGCCGCACCGCCCCCCGGTCGAAGCCGCCGACCGGGACCGCGTCCGCGCTCCCGGACGCCGCCATGGCGGCGCCCGTGGTCCGCTCTCCCGCCGTCTCGCTCATGTGGCCCCTCCCGCGCGCGCCGCACCGCGCGGGCGGACGGCTCTCCGATATCGGTGGTGAAACTATCAGGAAGCCTTCCTGATAGTGAATGATTATGATGCGGACCGACCCGTGAGGGAAGGGGGACCAAGCCCGTGACCGCCTCACCACCCCAGGAGCGCCCCGGCTCCGTA
>NZ_JAAGLR010000076.1 GCF_010548245.1 Streptomyces sp. SID11385 | reverse complement strand
GGCCGCGCGCCACCGCGTCCGGGTGCTGACCGCCGCGCCCGGCCGGACGGCCGACGCCCGCCGCTTCGACGCGCGGACCCGCCGGCTCTTCCTCTCCCCCTGGCTCACCGAGGGCCAGCGCGCCTTCCAGCTCGCGACCCAGCTCGCGCTCATCGAGCAGGGCGCGCTGATCGACGAGGTCGCGGGCGACGAGACCCGGCTGACCTCGCCCGCCTCGGTGACGCTCGCCCGGATAGGGCTCGCGAACTACTTCGCGGGCGCCCTCCTCATGCCGTACGGGACGTTCCACGGCGCGGCGGAGGAGACCCGCTACGACATCGAGTTGCTGTCGGCGCGCTTCGGTGTCGGCTTCGAGACGGTGTGCCACCGCCTGAGCACCCTTCAGCGCGAGGGCCGGCGCGGGGTGCCCTTCTCGTTCCTGCGCGTGGACCGCGCGGGGAACATCTCCAAGCGCCAGTCGGCGACGGCGTTCCACTTCTCCCGGCTCGGCGGCACGTGCCCGCTGTGGACGATGTACGAGGCGTTCTCGGCGCCGGGGCGCATCCTCACGCAGGTCGCGGAGATGCCGGACGGCAAGCGGTACTTCTGGATCGCGCGCACGGTGGTACGGGGCGGGCTCGGGCACCACGCGCCACGCGCGGAGTTCGCGCTCGCGCTCGGCTGCGAGCTGCGCCACGCGCACCGCCTCGTGTACGCGGAGGGCATCGCGCTCGACGACCCGCGCGCGGCGACCCCGATCGGCCTCGGCTGCCGGATCTGCGAGCGCCGCGACTGCGCGCAGCGGGCGAGACCCCCGGCGGGCGGACTGCTCGCGATCGACCCCGACCGGCGCACCGCGGTCCCGTACCAGGTGCGCAGCGATGCCCAAGGCCCCGTCAGGAACACCTCCGTATGACCCCCACCAGGAGCGCCCGCGCATGACCTCCCTCCTCGTCACCGGTGCGGCCGGTTTCATCGGCTCGCACTTCACCCGCTACTGGCTGGAGAAACACCCGGAGGACTCCCTCGTCGCCTTCGACGCGCTCACCTACGCGGGCGTGCGCGCGAATCTCGCGGACGTCGCGGACCGGATCACGTTCGTGCGGGGCGACATCGCGGACGGTCCGCTCGTGGCGCGTGTCCTCGCCGAGCACCGGGTCGAGGTCGTCGTGAACTTCGCCGCCGAGTCGCACAACAGCCTCGCCGTGCTCGCCCCCGACCGTTTCTTCCGTACGAACGTGCTCGGCACGCAGACGCTCCTGGAGGCCTGCCGGCGGCTCGGGGTCGCGCGCTTCCACCACGTCTCGACGTGCGAGGTGTACGGGGATCTCGCACTGGACGCGGAGGAGGCGTTCACGGAGGAGTCGCCGTACCGGCCGCGCACGCCGTACAGCGCGAGCAAGGCGGGCGCGGACCACGCGGTGCGCGCGTACCACGAGACATACGGCCTGCCGGTGACGCTGACGAACTCGGCGAACAACTACGGCTCGCACCAGTTCCCGGAGAAGGTGCTCCCGCTCTTCACGACGCGCGCGCTCGACGGCCTGGACCTGCCCGTGTACGCGTCGCGCGACAACCGTCGCGAGTGGGTCCACGTGCGCGACCACGTCCGGGCGATCGCCGCGGTGCTGCACGCGGGCCGCATCGGCGAGACGTATCACGTGGGGACGGGGACCGAGCTGAGCGTGGGCGCGCTCGCCGAGCACGTCCTCACCGAACTCGGCTTGCCGCTCTCCCTGTTGCGCACGGTGCCGGACCGTCCGGGCCACGACCGCCGCTACCTGCTGGACTCCTCGAAGCTCCGCGCGGAACTCGGCTGGCGTCCGCGCGTCGACCTTTCGACGGGTCTGCGGGAGACGATCCACTGGTACGCGCGCCACCGCGCCTGGTGGGAGCCGCTGCGGGGGCTGAGCCCGGTGGTGGAGGGGCGGTAGCCCGGGGCCGCTTCCACACGAGCACGTACCGCCAGAAGAGCCGCCTGCGCACCCGTACGCCCGGCAGGATGCGCGCGGCGGTGCGGCGGATCTCGGCCAGGTCCGCCGTCGCGGGGCGGACCGGCGCGGTCATGGCGAGCGGCCGCCGCCCGGAGCCGCCCGCAGGGTGCTTCCACCAGGCCACCGCCGTGTTGGCGACGACGGCGAGCAGACTCAGGGCCCGGTCGGCGAGGGTCTGTTCGCGGGCGAGCCCGACGACGACGAGGGTGCCGCCGGGCGCGAGGCGCGCCCGGAGGGTGGTGAGCGCCTCGGTGAGCGGCAGGTGGTGGAGTACGGCGACGCACGCGACGACGTCGTACGGTCCCGGGGCCGCCTTCTCGTCGAGGGCGTCCGCCGTGGTGAAGGCGAGCGGCAGCGCCTCCGGGGTCGCCGCGCGCGCCGCCGCGACGATGCCCGGGTCCGCGTCGATGCCGGTCACGTGTTCCGCCCGCCGGGCGAGGCGCCGCGCGAGGTCGCCGCTGCCGCAGCCCACGTCGAGCGCGCGCCCGAAGCGGCGGGGCAGGCGGCGCAGGATCGCGCGGTGGTAGTGGGCGTTGTGGTCCCAGGGACGCGCCGCGTGGAAGCGCCCGAGCGCGGCGAACAGCCGCGGCACGAGCCCGGTTCCGTCCGTCACCGCCGTCGTCCGTGCGCGAGCAGCGCGGCGTGCGGCAGGCGCAACAGGCCGTCGGGGTCGGTGAATTCCTTGCTCAGCATGTCGAAGTGCCGTTTGATCCCGGCCCGCACCCCGGGCGTCTGCGCCCGCACGAGCCGTCCGCTTCCCGCGACCCCGGCCGCAGGGGCGCTCCACCACTCCTCGGGGCTCGCCCGGTGATCCCAGCGCAGGGTCGCGCAGGCCGCGTCCGTAAGCCCTGCGGCGGCGAGGAGCGTCCCGAGTCCGGCCTCGTCACGCGGGAAGTCCTCGTCGGGGTCGGGCCCCGCCGGGAGGTACGGGGGCCGGACCGCGCCGCCCGCCGCGAGGGCACGCCCGAGCAGGGCCTGACCGGGAGCCGGGGGCTTCGCCCAGATCGTCACGGCGACCCGCCCACCCGGCCGCACGACACGGCACAGCTCGGCGAGCGCGGCGCGGGGCCGCCCCACGTGGTTCAGCACGAAATTGGCGACGACGGCACCGAACTCGCCGTTCTCGAAGGGAAGTTCCGGAAGCGTCGCGGCCCGCACCTCCGCCTCGGGGGCGGTACGGGCCGCGAGCGTGAGCATGCTCGGCTCCGGGTCCACGGCCGTCACGCGCGCACCACGCGCGAGCGCCGCGGCGGCCACGGTGCCCGGCCCCGTCCCCACGTCGAGCAGGCACGTGCCCGCGCCGACGCCCGCCGCGTCGAGCAGGTGCGCCACCGGGTACGCGCACAGCTTCGCGAAGCTCGCCGCGTACGCCTCCCCGCGCCCCGCCCAGATCAGCCGTTCGCTCTCGTCGAACTCCGTCACCCGCCGGCCTCCCGCCGCTCGTGGAGCGGCCACCCTAGAAGCCGGCGGATCACGCGCGCGTAAGGTCCGGCCAGGCGACGTCCGTCTCGACGGGAGCCGTGTAGTCGACGCCCGGCACCGAGAAGCCGTACAGGCGGCGCACCTCCGCGCGGAACCAGTCGATGTCGGCGAGGTCCGCGACTGTTTCCGTGGTGACGGAGGCCCAGCGTTGCGCGACCGCCTCCTGCACGTCGTCGGCGAGTTCCCAGGTGTCCAGGCGGACGCGGCCCTCGGCATCGACGGTGAGCGGGCTCGCCCCGGTGAGCTGGTCCCACAGGCGCGCGAGCTGACGCACCGGCGGGACCACGCGCTCGCCGAGCACGCCGCGCAGCAGACCCGTGTAAAGGGCGATGCCGGGGACCGCCGTGGAGGACTGGGTGACGGCGGCGCCGTTGACGGAGGTCACGGCCCGCCCGCCGACCGTCTTCGCGAGGCGCTCGTGCAGGGTGCGCGCGGTGGCCTCCAGGTGGGCCTTGGCCGCACCGATCGTGCCCTGCCGGTAGATCGCCGCCGTGAGCGGCGAGCCGATGTAGGAGAGCGCGACGGTCGTGAAGCCCTCGGCGAGCAGCCCGCGCGCGGCGAGCCGGTCGGTCCAGCGCTCCCAGTCCGTACCGCCCATGACGGCGACGGTCCGCGCGACGTCGTCGCCCTCGGCCGCTTCCGTCGCCACCTCGCGGACGTCGGGGGTGCCGCCCGCGTCGAAGACGAGGGTCTTCGTGCGGTGCGGGGCGCCGATCGGCTTGAGGACGGAGGTGTACGTGGCGCCCGTGTCGGGGTCGGTGCGGCGGGGCGCGGCCACGGAGTACACGAGGTAGTCGAGCCGGCCGCCGAAGCGGTGCTCCACGAGGGCGGCCACCTCGTCCTTCATCGTGTCGGAGAACGCGTCCCCGTCGAGGAACACGAGGTCGCGCCCGGCGTCCCGCGCGAGCGCGGCGGTGGCGGCGGTGCGGTACCAGCCCGCCGTCGCGGTGCGCCGCGCGGTGGGCCCCTTCTCGTACGACACCGCGATGCCCCGTATCCCGGCCCGCTTGAGCCCGGCGAGCGTGGCCGCGAGGCCGTATCCGGCCGACGCGCCGATGACGAGGGCGACAGGTCCTTCGCCGGTCGGCGGAGCCGGCACGGGTTCGGGGCACGTGTGCCACATGTCGTGGACGACACGCGCGCAGCCTGCGGGGTGGGCGTCGAGGAAGAGGAAGCCTCGGTTGCGGGGGGTGATGACGCGCTCGGTCATGGAGGGCGGTCCTTGCGTCGGGGAGAGGGGCACGGCGGCCGCGCGGACCCGCTGAGCAGGCACGTCGCAGCACCGCGTACGGCAAGTCTGCGAGCGCGGCGGGCCGGGCGGAGTCCCCGGCCGGGACAAGGATCGTGCGCCGCTCTTGGCGCATCTCGCCCTTTCGGCGGGGGTACGGGACGGCCCCGGGTCCGCCGGGTGGGGCGGGCGCGGGGCCGTGGTGCTCTCGCGAGCGGGACGGGTCAGCCCTTGCGGGTGTTGACCTCTTCGGTGAGCTGCGGGACCACGTTGAACAGGTCCCCGACCACGCCGTAGTCGACCAGCTCGAAGATCGGCGCTTCCTCGTCCTTGTTGATCGCCACGATCGTCTTCGACGTCTGCATCCCCGCCCGGTGCTGAATCGCACCCGAAATCCCCGACGCGATGTACAGCTGCGGGGAAACCGTCTTGCCGGTCTGGCCGACCTGATTGGTGTGCGGGTACCAGCCCGCGTCCACCGCCGCCCGCGACGCCCCCACCGCGGCCCCCAGCGCATCCGCCAACGCCTCGATCAGCGCGAAGTTCTCCGCACCGTTCACCCCACGACCACCGGAGACCACGATCGCCGCCTCCGTCAGCTCCGGGCGCCCCGAGGACTCACGCGGCGTCCGCCCCGTCACCCGCGTCCCCGACGCCTGCCCCGAG
>NZ_JAAGLR010000045.1 GCF_010548245.1 Streptomyces sp. SID11385 | reverse complement strand
CGGAGCGGAAGCGTCTCGCCGACGCGCACGCCGCCGAGCGGAAGCGTGCCGCCGAGGCGCACGCGGCCGAGGTACGGCGTCTCGCGGCGGAGCACGCGGCGGAGCTGGCCCGGCGGGAGGACGAACACCGCGCCGCCGCGGACAGGTTGACGGCCGAACACGCCGAGGAGCGCGACTCGCTCGCCGCCCGGTGCGACCGGCTGGTCGCGGAGACCGCCCGGCTCACGGCCCGCGCGCGCGAGGCGAACAGCTCCCGCGCCGCCGCGCTGTCCGCGACGGCGAACGCGGCCGGGCGGATGCAGGCCCTGTCCACCGGCATGCTCGCCGACCTCCGCGCCATGGAGGAGAAGCACCAGGACGAGGAAGTCCTCGCCGACCTGTTCCACCTCGACCACCGCACCGCGCAGGCCGGTCGTCTCGCGGACTCCGTCGCGGTGCTCACCGGCGCCCGGTCGGGCCGCCGTTGGGCCCGTCCCATCACCATGGAGTCGGTCCTGCGCGGTGCCATGGGCCGGATCGGCGGATACCGGCGCGTCCGCGTCCACTCCGCCGGCGAGACCGCCGTCGCCGGGCACGCGGCCGAGGGCGTCATGCACGCGCTCGCCGAACTCCTCGACAACGCCGCCACGTTCTCGCCGCCCACGGCCGAGGTGCACGTCTACGTCGAGGAGGTCCCGTCCGGCGTCATCGTGTCCATCGAGGACAGCGGCCTCGTCATGGGCGAGGCCCAACTGCGCCGCGCCGAACGGGCGGTGTCCGGCGCGTCCGTGGAGCTGGGCGGCCTCACCGGCACCCGGCTCGGGCTCGCCGTGGTCGGCAGGCTCGCCCGCCGCTACGGCCTCCAGGTCTCGTACCGGCCCTCGGCGCGCGGCGGGACCGGCGTGCTGGTGCTCGTCCCGCAGGAGATCCTCGTACCCGCCGGGGGCTCCGCCCTCCCCCACCCGGGTACGGATGCCGGGACGGCCACGAGCGGGACGTCCGCCACGGCCACCACGGCGGCCGGGACCGGCCCGTCCGCCCCGTCCGTCGCCCCGTCCCTCCCCCGCCGCGGCGACACCGGTACGGGCGCCGCTGGGAGCAGTACCGCGGACTCAACGGACGACGCGGGCTCCCCGGATGCGGCGGGCTCCCCGGCCGAGGACTCCGCGCAGCCCCCGCTCGTCCTCCCGCGCCGCCGTCGCGGGCAGACGCTCGCCAAGGCCGAGCGCGGCCACTCCGGCGGCGCCACGCCGTCCCGCCCCGCCCCCACCGCCGAGGAGACCCGGGCCCGCACGGCCCGCTTCCACACCTTCCGCCAGGCGGTACGGGCGGTCAACGACGGCCAGTCCCCCGAATCCACGCTCACGAACACCCCCCTGCCCCAGCAGGCCGGGGGCGGAGCCGGCACGACCCCGCCCGGCCCCACCCCAGGACCCACCCCCGGGTCCGCCCCGGAGGCCCTCGCGGACGCGGCGGCACTCACGACCCCCCAGAGCCCGGAAGGCGACACCACACCATGACCGGCACGACCGCCGACGAGAAGCTCACCTGGCTGATAGAGGGCCTGCTGGAGCGCACACCGGGCGCCCGGCACGCGCTCGTGCTCTCCCGCGACGGCCTCAAGCTGTGCCGTACCCCGGAACTCTCCGGCGACCAGGCCGACCAGCTCGCCGCGATCGCCGCGGGCATCCAGTCCCTGTCGCACGGCGCCTCCGTCGAGTTCGGCGACGGCACCGGCGGCGTCCGCTCGGCGATGGCCGAGTTCTACGGCGGTGTGCTCTTCATCGTGGAGGCCGGCGAGGGCGCCCATCTCGCCGTCGTCACCGCGGAGGACGCCGACGCCGGTCTCGTCGGGCACAACATGAGTGAACTCGTCGAACAGCTCGGCGAGCACCTGACCGCCCTCCCCAGGAACTCGTGAGCAGGCCCGGCAGGGACGACACGCCCGACCGGCTGTACACCCTGACCCAGGGACGCAGCCGGCCCGGCCCGGACGCCCCGTTCGACCTCGTGACGCTGGTCGTCGCCGAGTGCGATCCGATGCCCGGCATGCAGTCCGAACACGCGGCGATCCTGCGCCTGACCGAACGTCCCACGGCGGCCGTGGAGATCGCGGCCGAACTGGGCCTCCCGGTGAGCATCACCCGCATCCTGCTCGCCGACCTCCACGCGGCGGGCAAGGTCAGCGCCCGCCACCCGCGCACGGCCGCCGTACCCGACCCCGACATCCTGGAGCAGGTGCTCGTTGGACTCCGCAACCTCTGAGACGCGCACGCCACTCGGCGCGAGCGCCGACAACGGCCTCAAGATCGTGGTCGTGGGCGGCTTCGGCGCCGGCAAGACGACGATGGTCCGGTCGGTGAGCGAGATACGTCCCCTCAACACCGAGGAGACGATGACCCAGGCCGGCGAAGCCGTCGACGACAACAGCTCGGTGAGCGGCAAGACGGCGACCACGGTCGCCTTCGACTTCGGCCGCATCACGCTGGACGCCCGCAACGTGCTGTACCTGTTCGGCGCGCCGGGCCAGGAGCGCTTCTGGTTCCTGTGGGACCGGCTGTTCTCCGGCACGCTGGGCGCGGTCGTCCTCGTCGACACCCGCCGTATCGACGACTCGTGGTACGCCATCGACCGGCTGGAGAAGCACGGCACGCCGTTCGTCGTGGCGTGCAACGACTTCGGCGGTCCTCCCTTCACCCCGGAACAGATCCGCGAGGCGCTCGACCTCGACCCGCACGTGCCGCTGGTCACCTGCAACGCCCGGTCCAGGGAGTCCAGCAAGCTCGTGCTGATCACGCTGGTGGAGTACGTCCAGGCGGTGTACGCCGACGCCCGCGCCGTACCGCCCGCCGCCAGTGCCGACGCCCCCGCGGACCGCGCGGCCCGGACCACCCGTCAGGAGCTGGTGTGAGCACCGTCCCCGTCCCCGCGCCCGTCCGCCTCAGCGGCCCGCTGCTCCAGGACGACCCGGCCCGCGTGTACCGGGAGTTGCGCCGCGACCACGGCGCGGTCGTGCCGGTGCTGCTCGACGGCGACGTACCGGCCTGGCTGGTGCTCGGCTACCGCGAGCTGCACCAGATCACCGGCGACCCGGTGCTCTTCAGCCGGGACTCCGACCTGTGGAGCCAGTGGGCGGACATCCCCGACGACTGGCCGCTGCTGCCGATGATCGGCCGCAAGCAGCCCTCGATCCTCTACACGGTCGGCGCCCGCCACCGGGAGCGCGCGGGCATGCTGACCGCCGCCCTGGAGGCCGTCGACCCGTCCGAACTGCGCGCGCACGCGGAGAAGTTCGCCGACGAGCTGATCGACGCGATCTGCCCGAAGGGCGCCGCCGACCTCATCGCCGACTTCGCGATGCTGCTGCCGGTACGCGTCCTGGCCCGGCTGTACGGCGTCGCCGACGAGGACGGCCCGGCGATGGTGACCGCCCTCAACGACATGATCGACGGCCGGGAACGCGCGCTGGCGGGCCAGTCGCACCTGTTCACGTCGATGACGAGCCTCGTGGCGAGCCGGCGCGCGGAGCCCGCGGACGACGTCGTGTCCCGGATGCTCGCCGACACCTCGGGCTTCGGCGACGAGGAGATCGTCCAGGACCTGATGGTGATGATGGCGGCCGGGCACCAGCCGACCGCCGACTGGATCGGCAACTCGCTGCGCCTGATGCTCACCGACAGCCGGTTCGCCGCCTCGCTGTTCGGGGGGCGCAACAGCATCGCCGAGGCGATGAACGAGGTGCTGTGGGAGGACACGCCGACGCAGAACGTGGCGGGCCGCTGGGCCTCCCGCGACACCCGGCTCGGCGGTCGCGCGATCCGGGCCGGCGACATGCTCCTCCTCGGCCTCCAGGGCGCCAACTCCGACCCGCAGGTGCGCACCGACCAGTCGGCGCTGACGGGTGGCAACGGGGCCCACTTCTCCTTCGGGCACGGTGAGCACCGCTGCCCGTTCCCGGCGCAGGAGATCGCGGAGGTGATCGCGCGGACCGGCATCGAGGTCGTCCTCGACCGGCTGCCCGACATCGATCTCGCGGTGTCGGCCGAGTCGCTGGCACGTCGCCCGTCACCGTGGCTGCGCGGCCTGACCGAACTCCCGGTCACCTTCACACCCACCCCCGCTCTTGGAGGACCGTACGCATGACGGCAGTTACGGAAACGCGCTCGGCGGAACCCGAGCAGCACCGCATCCACCTCGACCCGTTCGTCTCCGACCTGGAGGGGGAGAGCGCCGCGCTGCGGGCGGCGGGCCCGCTGGCCGCCGTGATGCTGCCCGGCGACGTGCCGGTGTGGGCGGTCACGCACCACGCGGAGGCCAAGAAGCTGCTCACCGATCCGCGCGTGGTCAAGGACATCAACGTCTGGGGCGCCTGGCAGCGCGGCGAGATCGCCCCCGACTGGCCGCTGATCGGGCTCGCCAACCCGGGGCGTTCGATGCTGACCGTGGACGGCGCCGACCACCGCAGGCTGCGCGGCCTGGTCGCGCAGGCACTCACACCGCGCCGGGTGGAGCGGATGCGCGCGCGCATCGCCGAGCTGACGGACGGCCTCCTCGACCAGGTGGCCGAGCAGGCGGCGGCGGACGGCACGGTCGACCTGAAGGCGGTCTTCGCCTACCCGCTGCCGATGTACGTCATCGCCGACCTGATGGGCCTGGACGAGGCGATCCTGCCCCGCCTGAAGGTGCTGTTCGAGAAGTTCTTCTCCACGCAGACCCCGCCGGAGGAGGTCGTCGCGACCCTCACCGAGCTGGGCGGCATCATGGCCGACGCGGTGACCCGCAAGCGCGAGAACCCGGGCGACGACCTGACCTCGGCGCTCATCCAGGCGTCCGAGAACGGCGACACGCTCACCGACCAGGAGATCGTCTCGACCCTCCAGCTCATGGTCGCGGCCGGGCACGAGACGACGATCTCCCTCATCGTCAACGCGGTCCGCAACCTCGCCGCCCACCCGGAGCAGCGCGCGCTGGTCCTCTCGGGCGAGGCCGACTGGTCGGCGGTCGTCGAGGAGACACTGCGCTGGTCGACGCCCACCTCGCACGTGCTGATCCGGTTCGCCACCGAGGACGTGCCCGTCGGCGACAAGGTGCTCCCTGCCGGGGACGCGCTGATCGTGTCGTTCGCCGCGATCGGCCGCGACGAGCAGGCCCACGGCCCGTCGGCGAACGAGTTCGACATCACCCGCGAGACGGCGGCCCGGCACATCTCCTTCGGGCACGGACCGCACGTGTGCCCCGGCGCGGCGCTGTCCCGCCTGGAGGCGGGCGTCGCCCTCCCGGCCCTGTACACCCGTTTCCCCGGCCTGGACCTCGCGGTCGCGCCGGGCGAACTGCGCAACAAGCCGGTGGTCACCCAGAACGACCTGTACGAGCTGCCGGTCCGCCTCGACGGCTGAGGCTCGGCCCCCGGGGACGCGCCTCAGCCGTCGAGGCGCGTCCCCGGGTGTCCCCGCCTCAGCCCAGCCGGTTGACCGGCGCGCCCCAACTGTCGCGGTACGCCTTCCAGTCGGCCTCCGTCGCGGCGAAGTCCACGTAGAGGGCGAGGCCGAAGCGGACGCGTTCGCGGTCGGTGCGGGCGAGGCCGAGGCGGGCGCCGCGCACGGCGGCCGCCACCGTTTCGGCGGCGGCCCGGTGGCCGAACTTGTTCTCGTGGTAGAAGGGCATGCCCATGAGCAAGTCGGTCTCGTGCGGGGTGACTTCGAGGGCGAGTTCCGTCTGCTGGGCCACATAGCCCCCGTACAGGCTCTCCAGCGGCATCGCCGTGTCGTACGACATGACGGCGATCTGGTCGACGCGGTGCGCGACCTGCCCGAAGTACGCCTGGCTCCAGTACTTCTCGTGCCCGCTGACCGCGCCGAAGACGGTGTGCAGGCTCGGCAGCGGGTCGATCTGGTGCGCGGCGACGGAGAGCGGGGCGTGCCGCGCGGCCGTGAGGGTGTGCAGGCGGGAGAGGAGGCCGAGGAAGTCGCGGTCCCCGGAGTGGAGGGGCTCGAAGTCGAAGTGCAGGCCCTGGAATCCGGCGGCGAGTATCTGCCGCGAGGACGTGAGGATCGCCGCGCGCGTCTTCGGGTCCGCCATGCTGAGCCCCTCGGGGGACTCGGTGTCGAGCACGTCGCCGAGCCAGGCCGACACGCGGAGCCGGGGCAGGCGCTCGTGGAGCCCTTCGACGAGCCAACCCGCCTTCGGGTAGAGCTTCTTCGGGAGCGTGCCGTCGTGCTCCAGCGGGCCCGCGTGCACGTACAGATCGCGGATTCCGGTGTACCGGAGCTGTTCGGCGAGCCGGTCGAGATCGCCCGTGTCCTTGCGCCCGTCGACCCACGCGTGCCCGAGCCACAGCGCGTCACGGCCGCGCGTCCGCGTCCCGTCGCCGGGCTCCCCCGCGTACGAGAACCGCAGCCAGGTCCCCGCCGCGAGCAGCGGCACCAGGACGACCAGCACCACGCCGAGGGCCGTCCACCGCAGTACCCGCACCCAACGGGGCCTGCGCCGACGGGCGTTCGGCGGTGTCCCCGGCGCGTCCCCCTCGGCCCCGTCCGCGTCCCGCTCCACGGTCTCCGTCTGCATCCGCCCGCCTCCTGGCCCACCGAGCCCGGAGCCACCCCCCGGCACGTCGCACAGAGTAACCGACACGCCGGGGGCCTTCGACTGGAGGCCGCATCAGACGGGGGCCTTCGCCTGGAGTCCGCGTCAGAACAGGCTCAGCAGCGCCTCCGCCGCGTCCACGCCGCTCGACTCCCCGTCCGGCAGCCCCAGTTCGAACCACACCGTCTTCCCGTGCGGCGTCCGGCGCGAGCCCCAGGAGGCGGCGAGCAGCCCGACGAGCTGGAGCCCGCGCCCCCCTTCGTCCGTGTCCTTGGCGCGTCGCCGCCTCGGCTGCACGAGCCCCTCGTCCCACACCTCGCACACGAGCGTCCGGTCCAGGAGCAGCCGCAGCCTGATCTCCCCGTCCCCGTACCGCAGGGCGTTCGTCACCAGCTCGCTGACCAGCAGCTCCGTGGTGTCGGCGAGGGCTTCGAGCCCCCACCCGGCGAGCCGTTCCCGCGTGTACTCGCGGGCCTTGCCGACCGATTGCGGGTCGCGCGGCAGCGTCCAGTCGCCGACGTTCTCCGCGGGCAGGCCCTGCACGCGCGCCATGAGGAGGGCGATGTCGTCCTCGCCGTGGTGCGTGTCGAGGCGCCGCAGGACCTGGTCGCAGATGTCCTCCAGCGAACGCCCGGGATCGGTGAGGGCGTTGCGGAAGGCGAGCAGGCCCTCGTCGAGCGGCTGGTGCCTGGACTCGACGAGCCCGTCCGTGTAGAGCGCGAGGAGCGCGCCCTCCGGCAGCTCGACGGTGACCTCCTCGAAGGGCTCGCCGCCCACGCCGAGCGGCATGCCCGGGGGCACGTCGAGGAGGAGCGCGGGCCGGTGGGCGCCGCTCGGCTCCAGGAGGACGGGCGGCAGGTGGCCCGCGTTGGCGAAGGTGCAGCGGCGGGTCACGGAGTCGTACACCGCGTACACGCACGTGGCGAGGTAGACCTCGGCGAGGTCCGTGTCCTGGTCCTGGCGGGCCGGGCGCGTCGTCTGCTGCGGCGAGCCGAGCCCCTGGGCGATCTCGTCCAAGTGCGAAAGCACTTCGGCGGGTTCCAGGTCGAGCAGCGCGAGGGTCCGTACGGCGGTGCGCAGTTCGCCCATCGCCGCCGCCGCGCGCAGCCCGCGTCCCATGACGTCCCCGACGACGAGTGCCGTGCGGTGGCCGGGGAGTTCGATGACGTCGAACCAGTCCCCGCCCACCTCGGTGGCCTCGTTGCCCGGGAGGTAGCGGCAGGCGATGTCGAGCCCCGCCGCCTCCGGTTCGCCGGGCGGCAGCAGGCTGCGCTGGAGGAGCAGGGCGCGTTCGTGCTCGCGCCGGTACAGGCGCGCGTTGTCGATGAACACGGCCGCGCGCGTGGCGAGTTCGACGGCGAGCGCGCGGTCCCGCTCGCCGAAGGGCTCGCTGCCCTTCGTCCGGGCGAACTGCGCGAGCCCGACGACCTTGTCGTGCGCGACCATCGGCACGGCGAGCGTGGACTGCACGAGATCGCCGTCCGTCCCCGGCAGCAGTTCGGGCCGCGCGGTGCGCAGCACGCGGGCGCGGGGCGAGTCGGAGGGGTAGCGGTGCACGGCGCCGACGTCGACGGAGCCCGCCCCGGCCCCGTGCCGCCGCGCCTCCTCGGGGCCCGGCCCGTACCCGTACCAGGG
>NZ_JAAGLR010000008.1 GCF_010548245.1 Streptomyces sp. SID11385 | reverse complement strand
CCCCCGCCATGGAGCGCGAAGCGACGACCGCGCCCGTCCCGCCGCCGTCTCCCCGCCCCGCTCCGGGCCCCCTCCCCGAGGGCCCCGTGCGGCCGGAACGCGGTGTCGGCCCGGCACCGAGCCCTGCCGCGCCGCCCCCCACGGCCGCCTCCGTGCCCTACGTCGGCGACCGGCCCCCCACCTACGAGGCCGAGCCCACCGCTCTCGCCGAGAGCGATCCCGGGGCGCTCGACGCGTACGTCCCCGACACCGTGCTCGAAGGGGGGCGGTTCGGAGGGAGCACCTTGCGGGCCGTCTCGCAGCGGGGGGACTCGGCGCGGTATCGCGGCGAGGCGCGCCGGGACGCGCTGCTCGTGGTGCGGTTCGGCGCGGGCGAGGAGGGGATCGTGCTCGTCGCGACGGCGACCGGCGCACGGACCACCCCCGAGGCGTACCGGGTCGCGGACGAAGCCATACGGTCGATCGCCGCCGCCGTGGGCCGCAGCCACCGCCGCCTCGCCGACGACATCCGCGCGGCCCGCCGCGGCGACCTGAAGTCCGGCCTGCACCGCCTCACCGACCGCACCCTCGGCCGCCTGCGCGCCGCCGCAGCCGAACGCGGGCTCGCGCCCGAGGAGCACACCGCGAGCCTGCGCTGCCTCCTCCTGCCCACCGACAGCCAGTGCCGCACGCGGGTCTTCTTCGGCGCGGGAGAGGGCGGGCTCTTCCGGCTGCGCGGCGGGGAACTGCGCGACATCGAGCCCGAGGTCCAGGCCGAGGGACAGTCCCGTTCCGGCCCCGAGGCCGGGGCGCTCACCCTCGATCCCGGCATCGGGCGGCCCCCGAGCCCGTACGCCCCCGCCGAGGAACCCCGCCGCGAACCCTTCCGCTTCCACGCCTCCATCGCCCGATCGGCCGATGTGCTGTTGCTGTGCGGTTCGGGGCTCGCCGAGCCGCTGCGCGGCAGCCCACCGCTCGCGAGCCGCCTCGCCGAGGAGTGGTCCGCGCCCGAACCGCCCGGGCTCGCGGCCTTCCTGGCCACGAGCCAGACCCGGGTCAAGGGCTACGCGGACGATCGCACCCTCGCCGCCGTCTGGGAAAGGTGAGCCCCGGCACCCGGGGGTTTGGCGGGCACGATCGCGGTCACTGTGACTTGATGGATTCGTGACGTCATGAATCCAGGGAGCACAGAAGGGGTGCGAGTGGCATGGCCAAGCAGAACGTAGCCGAGCAGTTCGTCGACGTCCTCGTCCGCGCGGGCGTCGAGCGGCTGTACGGCGTGGTCGGGGACAGCCTCAACCCCGTGGTCGACGCCATCCGCCGGAACTCGGCGATCGACTGGATCCACGTCCGCCACGAGGAGACCGCCGCCTTCGCCGCCGGTGCCGAGGCGCAGATCACCGGCAAGCTCGCCGCCTGCGCGGGCTCCTGCGGTCCCGGCAACCTGCACCTCATCAACGGCCTCTACGACGCGCACCGCTCGATGGCGCCCGTGCTCGCCCTCGCCTCGCACATCCCCTCCAGCGAGATCGGCCTCGGCTACTTCCAGGAGACGCACCCGGAGCGGCTGTTCACCGAGTGCAGCCACTACAGCGAGATGATCTCCAACGCGGCCCAGATGCCACGCGTCCTCCAGAGCGCGATCCAGCACGCGGTCGGACAGGGCGGCGTGGGCGTCGTCACCCTCCCGGGCGATGTCGCCTCGCACGACGCGCCGGAGCGGATCACCGAGCAGGCGATGATCACCGAGCAGCCCACGGCGCGCCCCGGTGACGACGAGATCGAGAAGCTCGCCGCGCTCATCGACGGGGCGAACCGGGTCACGCTCTTCTGCGGCGCGGGCACGGCCGGCGCGCACGCCGAGGTCATGGAACTCGCGGCCAAGATCAAGGCCCCGGTCGGGCACGCGCTGCGCGGCAAGGAGTACATCCAGTACGACAACCCGTACGACGTCGGCATGAGCGGGCTGCTCGGCTACGGGGCCTGCTACGAGGCCACCAACGAGTGCGACCTGCTGATCCTGCTCGGCACGGACTTCCCGTACACGCCGTTCCTGCCCGACGAGGACGTCAAGATCGTCCAGGTCGACATCCGCCCCGAGCACCTCGGCCGCCGCTGCAAGCTCGACCTCGCGGTGTGGGGCGACGTGCGCGAGACGCTGCGCTGCCTGCTGCCGCGCGTCAAGCCGAAGGAGAACCGCCGCTTCCTCGACAAGATGCTCAAGAAGCACGCCGACGCGCTCGAAGGCGTCGTCAAGGCGTACACGCGCAAGGTCGAGAAGCACACCCCGATCCACCCCGAGTACGTCGCCTCCGTCCTCGACGAGATCGCCGCCGAGGACGCCGTCTTCACCGTCGACACCGGCATGTGCAACGTGTGGGCGGCCCGGTACATCACCCCCAACGGCCACCGCCGCATCATCGGCTCCTTCCGGCACGGCTCGATGGCCAACGCGCTGCCCCAGGCGATCGGCGCCCAGTTCACCGACCGGAACCGCCAGGTCGTCTCGATGTCGGGGGACGGCGGCTTCTCGATGCTCATGGGCGACTTCCTCACCCTCGTGCAGTACGACCTCCCGGTGAAGGTCGTCCTCTTCAACAACTCCTCGCTCGGGATGGTCGAGCTGGAGATGATGGTGGGCGGGCTGCCGTCCTTCGGGACGACCAACAAGAACCCGGACTTCGCCGCCGTCGCCCGCGCGGCCGGTGCCTACGGGGTACGGGTCGAGAAGCCCAAGCAACTGGAGGGCGCGCTGCGCGACGCCTTCGCGCACAAGGGCCCGGCCCTCGTCGACGTCGTCACCGACCCCAACGCCCTCTCCATCCCGCCGAAGATCAGCGCCGACATGGTCACCGGCTTCGCGCTCTCGGCGAGCAAGGTCGTCCTCGACGGCGGCGTGGGCCGCATGCTCCAGATGGCGCGCTCCAACCTCCGCAACGTGCCCAGGCCCTGAGCGGGCGGGCCGGAGGGCGGCACACGGGGGCGGGTGCGCGGTCCCGGCCACCGTGCGCGCCCCCGGCGCGCCGGCCCGGCGCGTGGTTTCGGCCGCGTGCGTCAGGGTTTCGTCGTGGGCACGCCGAAGAGGCGTCAGGTACGGACTAAGCGGGCATGGTCCTCGTATACACGTTCGTGACACGAAGGTGTGTGGCGAGAGTCGACAGCGTGGTCGAGGTGGTGTTCGCAGACCCGCGCCCGGCCGTGCCGGGGCGGGCCGACCGGCGGAGTGGTCCGTCACGGGGGTGGAGCCGTACATGGACGCGCACAGGACCGAACGACGGCGCGGCACGCCGGGCAGAGGCGCGAGCGCCCGGCGGATGCTGCCGCGCCGGCCGCCGCGCGGGCACCGGCTCACGAGGAAGCTCGCCCGCGCCGATCTGCGCGCGGTCGGCGAGGCGCGGCACGCGCTGCGCGAACTCCTCGACCGGCACGGCCAGGAGGCGTCCTGTGCCGACACCGCAGAGCTGCTCACGAGCGAACTCGTCACCAACGCCCTCGTGCACACCGCCGACGACGCGGTGCTCACGGCCGTCGTCCGGCGCGGCCGGCTCCGCGTCGAGGTGCGCGATCAGGCCAAGGGGGTGCCCCGGGCCCGTACCGCCGTCCCCGAGGAGCACACGGGCGGACGCGGGCTCGGCCTCGTCCAGAGCCTCGCGGACGCGTGGGGGGTGCGGGCGGTGGGCGCCGGGAAGGCGGTGTGGTTCGAGCTGGAGACGGGAGCCTGAGCCCCGGTACGGGCCTCGGGCACGGCGGCCCGGCTACGGCCTCGGGCACGGCGGCCCGGCACGGCTTCGGGCACGGCGGCCTCCGTGCGGGCCCCGGGTACGGCGCAGGGCGGTCCGTACCCGTGCGGGTGCGGACCGCCCCGTGCTTGACGGTGCGGGGAGCGCTCAGCCGAACTGCCGCTCCATCTCCTTCAGTTTGCGGTCCAGGTTGTCGAGACGGCGCAGCGCCTGGGTGTCGTCCTCGGCCGTCAGGTCGACAACGGCTCCTTTGGCAGGCTCCTCCGGGGAGGACGCCGCGTCAGTCTTCGTGGTGAGGGCCTGCAAGGAGGGGCGACCGGAAGGCAGTTGCTCGCTTTCCGGTATGGCGGGGTCCGCGTCGACCTGCCCCATGCCGGCGATGGCCTGCTGCACGTCGACCTGCCGGCCGCCGCCGCGCCCGCCCCAGCCACGCGTGCTGCGGCTGATCGCCTTGAGCTGAGCCTTCTTCAGGCGGGCCTGCTCGCGGTCGCGCTGACGGCCGACCTGCTTCTGGCGCTTGTCGTCCCGTACCTCCTCGACGGCCTCGTCGAGGCTGCGCACGTTCTCCAGGAGCATGAGCGACCAGGCGCCGAAGGTCTCGCGCGGGGCACGCAGCCAGCGCACGATGCGGATCTGCGGCAGCGGCCTCGGCACCAGGCCCTGCTCGCGCAGCGCGGCGCGACGGGTCTGCTTGAGGGCGCGGTCGAAGAGCACGGCGGCCGAGAGCGACATCCCGGAGAAGAACTGCGGGGCACCCGCGTGACCCGCGCCGCGCGGGGCGTGCACCCAGTTGAACCAGGCCGCCGCACCCGCGAAGGTCCACACGAGCAGGCGCGAACCGAGGGCCGCGTCCCCGTGGCTCGCCTCGCGCACGGCGAGGACCGAGCAGAACATCGCCGCCCCGTCCAGGCCGAAGGGCACCAGGTACTCCCAGCCTCCGGAGAGGTTGAGGTTCTGGCGGCCGAAGCCGACCAGGCCGTGGAAGGAGAGCGCCGCGGCGACGGCGGCGCAGCAGAAGAGGAGGACGTAGGAGGCGCTGCCGTAGACCGCTTCCTTGCGGCGCCGGCGCTCCTCGCTCCGTTCCCACGAGTCCTCGGCCGCCGCCGCCTTCGCCCCGGCCCGCCTGCCACGGGTGAGCACCGCAATCGCCGCCAGCATGCCCAGGAGCAGTACGGCGCCGGGTACGAGCCAGTCCAGCGATATGTCGGTCATTCTCATCAGGGGGGTCCCTTGCGTCGGGTAGGGCCTTTCGGGCGCCATCGTGGCGCATGCCGAAGGGCCGTCAGGTGGTTTCCGGGCAACTGGACGCCAATGGGGGGTACCGGGCACCGGATAGCGTCGACCTGCTCGAACTCTCGCGCGAAGACAGGGAGTTCCGTGCGAGACAGAATACTCGCAAGGGTGACTGGGCGTGAAACGGTTGCGGGTGGGAACGCCCGGCCCCGGTGGAGGCCGTGGGTGCCGTGTGCCGGAAGGTGCGGCAGGACGGAGCGCGGCTGGAAATCGCTGGTGTGGAGCGGACGTTGAGCGGGTACGGCAGCGGGGCGCGCCCAGGGGGCGGGGCTGGCGCGGGGTGCGTCGCGCCGATGCGAATGCGACGGGCGTGAACGGGCGGGCCGGCCCGTACTCGGTCAGGCGGCGGCCGGCTCCTCCGCCCGCGCGCCCTCGGCCGGGCCCGCTTCCGCCGCGAGGCGTTCGGCGCTCAGGCGCGCGACGCGCTCGGCGTCGCACAGGCGGGGGCAGGTGCCGCAGATCTCCTCGGTCCCCAGCGTGTACGACAGGCAGCAGCTCACCCGGTCCCTGGTGGGCAGCGCCTCGCCGCCGGGCCCGGTCAGCTCGCGGAAGCCCGGCGTGCCGACGTACGGCTTCGTCGTGCCGGGCAGCAGCGCCTCCAGCTCGGCGGTCGTGCGCGCCTCCTCGCCGAGCAGTTCCCCCATGTACGCGAGGCCCTCGACGATCTCGTCCGTGACCATGCCCCACAGCGCCCGGCCCCGGCGGCGCATGCGCGGGCCGATCCCTTCGAGCAGCGGCCCCAGGTGGGTGGCCACCGCCTCCCGCACCTCGGCGCGCAGCGCGTCCTCGTCCGGTACGACGACCGCGAGCGGGTGCCCGGCCTCGGGGTCGTCGGGCAGGCACGCGAAGGGCACGGAGCGGACCGTCATGCGGTAGCGCGGGCGGTCGAAGTACACATCGCCCGCGCCGTACCGCGGCACCCGGCGCACCAGGAGCCACGGCAGCGTGATGAGCAGGCACGCGGGCCACGCGTACCGGTGGAACCCGAAGCTCGCGACGACGTCGGGACGCGGCGTGCGCCCGTAGTCGCGCTCGATCTGCTCGTGGTCCCAGCGCAGGTACCCGTCCAGCTCCGCATCCGCGCGCGCGAGCCCGGCCGCGCTCACCCAGTCGCCCCCCGCGGGCGCCGGCTCGTCCGCCGCCAGCTCGGTCACCCGCAGCTCGGGGAAGACCTCCGCCATTCGCTCCCAGGCGGCGCCGACCGGCGAGGCCACCGGAACCGGCACCGGGAGGGCGGAGAGCTGGGGGGAGTGCAGCATGCGCGGACCACCGAATCGCACGTCGAAACAGCAGGATTTACAGGTAAGCCTTACCTTACCGGAAGTGATCGGGATGGGAACCGGGGGCCTCGCCCTCTATCGTGCTCGTGGCGCGCGAAGGCGGCACGCCCCGAGCACGCACACCCCAGCGGTACGGAGGAAGGCGAAGTGGAACGCGAACCGGCCCCCCGAGGCCCGCACCCGGCGGACCGGGCCGAGGACCGCGTACCCGCGCCCCGCCGTCCGGGTGAAGACGGGGACGGTGAGGCGCGTCGGCGTGGCGCCGCGTGGGGGAGCGGTACGGGCGTGCGACCGGGCGGCCCGGCGGGTGCCCCCGGCCCCGCGCACCCCGCCGACCTCGCGCCCGGGTCCGCGCGGGAGCA
>NZ_JAAGLR010000248.1 GCF_010548245.1 Streptomyces sp. SID11385 | reverse complement strand
CAGGCGGCCCAGGTCGCGCGGCGCGCGCGCGTGCCGTACCACCGCCGCGGCCGTGCGCGCCGGGGCGACCGCCGCGGCGATGTCCCCGGGCGCGAACGCCGTCAGGTAGGCGCGCGTCAGGTCCCACCAGGCGCGCTGGTACGAGGGGTCGTGGCGCGGCAACTCCCGTACGTACATGCGCAGTCCGCGATCCAGGAACCCCGCGCGCGCCGCCCGTACGAGGCGCGGCTGCCCGGACAGCTCGGCCACCGCCTGCCGGTGCGCCCGCACCCGTGCGCGCCAGTTCTCGACGCCGTCCCGGTCGAGCGAGAGCGAGCGGCGCCCCGCCTCGCGCCGTACGTGCCAGACGTAGACCCGCTCCGGTACGAGCACCATGCGCGGGCGGGCCGCGAGGACCCGCGCGGTGAAGACGAAGTCCTCGTAGAGGTAGCGCCCCGGCGGGAAGCGGATCGCGTGCGCGCGCAGGAAGTCCGTGCGGTACAGCTTGTTCACGCACAGCGTGTCGGCGGCGACCCGGGGGAGCGCCGCGGGCTCGTCGAGCACGCGCTTCTTCGCGTACAGCTGCCGCTGCCAGGGGAGTTCACGCCCGCCCGGCAGCTCGCGCCGCACGCACAGGCCGCCCGCCACGTCCGCGTCGTGCGCCTCGGCCGCCCGCAGGAGCGCCCGCACCGCGCCGGGCGGGAGCACGTCGTCGCTGTCCAGGAAGAGGACGTACGGCGCCGTCGCCAGCGCCAGGCCGTCGTTGCGCGGCGTCCCGCAGCCACCGCTGTTGACCGTGCGCCGCACGACGCGCAGGCGCGGCTCGCGCGCGGCGAGACGGTCGAGCAGGCGCGGGCTGTCGTCCGTCGAGCAGTCGTCCACGGCGATCACCTCGCGGACCGAATCCCCCTGTGTCAGGGCAGAGTTGACGGCTTCCGCAAGGTGTTCGGCGTCGTTCCAGCCGATCACCACGACCGAGACACCACCGTCGGCCGTCATCGCGAACTCCCCTTCCGCTCGGGGAGCTTGGCGAGCACCTCGCCCGTCTCGCGGCTGAAGTCCAGCACCTTCGCCTCCTTCGGCACCCGCTGCCACCGCGAGAGCAGCAGCCACCGGACGTCGTACCGCCGCGCGATCTCCGCGCGCTGCGCCGCGCTCGCCCGCCCCGACAGGTACCAGTGCGTCGCCCGCCACCGGGCCCGCCGCTCCTTCTCCGGCAGCGCGGGGTCCGACCACACGGGCGCGACCGTGTCGATCCCGAAGCCCGGCAGGCTCCGCACGCCTTCGCGCTGGTCGGTCAGGACCGGCTCGCCCGGCCGGACGGACGAGGCGGCCCACGCGTACGAGGCCCACTCGGGCAGCCGCCGCGTCTGCGGCGGCGTCCACTTCTCGGGCAGGACGGCGCCGGACTGCGCGAAGACGAAGCCCGTGCCCGCCGCCGCCACGACGGCGAGCCCCTTGAGCACCCGCCCCCGCCCCGCCCGCGTCACCTCCACGGCCACCGCGACCTGCGCGGGCAGCACGGTGAGGCCGAGCACCCGCCCGTACGTGAAGTGCCCCGACACCCAGCCGTACGCGGCGACGGCGACGCACGCCGCGCACATCCACGTGAGCGCGTCGCGCCGGTCGCGGCGCAGGCGCAGTGCGAAGGCGGGCAGCGCGACGAGGCCGAGGAGCCAGAACCGCGCGAGGACGTCGGTGTAGAGCGCGGCGTGGGTGGGGTCGAGCACGGCGGAGTCGGTGCCGAGCGTGAGGACGTCGAACCAGGGGAGCCAGGCGAGCGCGGCGAGGACGGCGCCGAGGGGGACGGGCCACCAGGCGGCCCAGGCGCGGAGGGCGGAGCGGGCGGACGCGGCGCGGAGGGATGCGGGACGGACGGGTGCGGGGTGGAGGGCGGCGGGGGTGGGCGCGGCGCCTCGTACGGGGGTGTCGGCTTCGCCGCGTACCCGCGCGCTGTCGCTCCCGCCCCGTACCCGCGCGAGCACCAGCACCGCCGTCCCCAGCACCCCCGCCACCCCGCTCACCGGGTGCACGAGCAGCAGCACGCCGCACAGCACGCCGAGCCCGCCCCGTGCCCACCGCGAGGGCGGGTCACCGCGCTCGGGGTCGGTCAGCTGTGCCGCGTACGCCCAGGTCAGGAGGGCGAGGCCGAGCGCGAACGTGCTCGGGTAGCCGGCCACGACCGGGAGCGAGAGGAGTCCGGCGAAGCCGCTCCACGCGAGCGGTTCCGTGCCCCACAGCGTCACGAGGAGAACGAGCGCGACCGTCGAGGCCCAGCGGCTCGCGGTGAACCGCTTCACGAAGGCGTTGAGCCCGAGCAGCACCACGAGCAGGTTCACGGGCGCGGCGAGCCGCACCGTCTCCCAGCCGCTCAGCCCGAAGAGCCGCGCGAGCACGCCTTCGGCGAGCGCGTACGGCGAGTAGTACGGGCTGCCCGCGCCCGGCAGGTCCGCCGCCGGGTGGCGCGGGTGCAGCAGGCTCGCGCGCAGCCGCTCGACGACCGCCGCGTGCTGCCCGAGGTCGCAGCACGCCTGCACCGAGAGCGCGAGGAGGCTGACGCCGATCCAGAAGAGGCCGCCGAAGACGAAGAACGGGGTCGGCCGCCAGCGTCCGAGCGCGCGGCTCGCGGTCGCGCCCGGCGGATTGCGGCGCCGGTGGAGCCGGGGCGGCGACGCGGGCGCGGCGGGGGCCTGGGGGACGGGGTCGTGCGGGGCGGGGGTGTGCGGGGCCCGGGCGTCGGTGGAATCCACGGCGGACGGGGTTCCTCTCGGGGGACGGCGCCCGTACGGGCCGGACAGGAGATCCGTCCCACGAGGAGGGGGTGCAAAGCACCTAAAAGCGTATTAATTGGTCAATATGAAGTACGGCGGGATGGGGGAGTCGCAGGGGCCCTCGCCTCACGCGGGGGCGACCGTCTGTTCCAGCAGGGCCTGAAGGGCGTGCTGTTGCTCGGGTGACAGGGCGGCCAGGGGTGATTCCCGGGTGAGGAGGTCGAGGAGCCGGTCCCGCAGCGCGGTGCCCTCGGCGGTGAGGACGAGGTGCTTGGCGCGGCGGTCGGTGGGGTGGGGGCGGCGTTCGACCAGCCCCAGCTTTTCGAGCTTGTCGACGACGAACGTCGCGTTGGAGGGCTCGCAGGTCATGCGTTCGGCCAGTTCGCGCATGGTCATCGGCCCGGTCATCTCCCGCAGTGCGGTCGCCTGGGCGGCGGTGAGCCCCAGTGGGACCGCCTGTCGGCGCACGTGATCGGCGATCCGGTGGGCCAGTCCGTTCACCAGGCCGCACAGCTCGCGCTCGGCGACGGCCCGCGCCTTGGGGAGGGTCGTCGCCTCCGGAGATGTCGTCGCTTCCTGGCGTGTCGTCATGGCTTCAGCCTAGCGACTCCATCAAGTCAACATAATTCAAGCAAGAATATTTCTAACTTGATGCTTATGCTGGGGTGGTCATTGCCGGGGAAGCCTCCGGCGACGACTCCACGCGAAGAGGACGAGGCACGAGGGGGCGGAACGCATGGTGAACTCATCGGCACACCAGGATGAGCGGCTGCGACGACCTGCGACGGGCGGTTCGGTGCTGCTGGGCGGGACGAAGGTCTCGTACGTGCCCGACGGGGTGCTGCTCGGGCGGCCGAGGGCCTGGCTGCCGGACACCACGGAGCGGACGTGGGCGGAGCACCCCGAGTACCTGGACGCCTCCGGCTACCTGGTGGCCAGTGTCGGCGGCCTCCTCGTCGAGCACGGCGACCGCGCGCTGCTGATCGACGCGGGCCTCGGCCCGTACGCGCTGCCCGCCGACCCGGCGACGCCGAACGGCCCCGTGCGCGGGGGCGCGCTCTTGGACGGCCTCGCCGCGCTGGGCCGCGCCCCGGAACACATCGAGGCGGTGGCCCTCACCCACCTGCACCCCGACCACACCGGCTGGGCCGCCCACGTCGCCCCCGGCGCCGCGCGACCCGCTTTCACCCGCGCCGCGTACCTGGTGGCCGCGCCGGAGTGGGCGCGGTACGGGTCGCCGACGCCGGACGACGCGGCGGAGGAGCCCGCCGCCACGCTCGCCCCGCAGGTCCGCACGGTGTCCGACGGCGAGGAGGTCTTCCCCGGTGTACGGGCCAGGTTCGCCCCGGGGCACACGACCGGGCACACCGAGTACGTGATCACCGGGGGCGGGCGCCGCCTGATCGCCTTCGGCGACTCCCTGCACGCGCCGATCCAGGTGGACCACCCGGAGTGGACGTGCGTGTGGGACGACGACCCCGCCGCTGCCGCCGAGCACCGCCGCCGCCTCGTGGCCGAGCTGGCGGAGCCCGGCACGCTCGGCTTCGGCGTCCACTTCGCCGACGTCGTCTTCGGCCGGGTCCAGCGCGGGGGCCCGGGCCCGGCCTGGCGCCCCCTGGACGCCGGGGAGTGAGGTCACCCCGTCGTGGTGGGGGCGGGGGACAGTGGCGCGGAGGCTCCGGACGGCGTACGCGCCAGCCGCTCCACCTCGGCCGGGAACTTCCCGTCCGCCCGGCGGGCCGCGACGAGGTACGTGGTCCCTTCGCCCTCGGGGCGGACCGCGAGGGCCACGGCGGGGTCGAGGCCACGTACGCGGTACGCCGTGTGGGGGACCGCCTCGCTCTCGGCGGAGCCTCCGCACGGCGGCTGCCCGGCGGGCCCGAGACTGGTCGGGACGTCGCGGCTCTGACGCGGAGGGGTCGCGCTCCGTGCACGGGGAGGTGCCGCGCTCCGTGCGCGGGGAGGGGGCGGGGCCCGCCCACGCGCAAGGGGCCGCTTCCCCCGTACCCGCGCCAGCGACCCGTACGAGGAAATGCGGCCCCCCGCCCGCTACTTGACCGCTCCCGCCATCACCCCCGACACGAACTGCCGCTGGAAGGCGAAGAAGACGACGAGCGGGATGAGCATCGACAGGAAGGCGCCCGGGGCGAGGATGTCCACGTTGTTGCCGAACTGCCGTACCTGCTGCTGGAGTGCGACCGTGATCGGCGGGCTGCCGGAGTCCGCGAAGATCAGCGCGATGAGCATGTCGTTCCAGACCCACAGGAACTGGAAGATGCCGAGCGAGGCGATCGCCGGGCCCGCGAGCGGCATCACCACCCTGGTGAACAGGCGGAGTTCGCCCGCGCCGTCGAGCCGTGCCGCTTCGAGGAGTTCGCGCGGGATCTCCGCGAAGAAGTTCCGCAGCAGGAAGACGGCGAAGGGCAGTCCGAAGGCGACGTGGAAGAGGATCACGCCGATCGTGGACTCGAAGATCCCCAGCCAGCCGAAGAGTTTGGACACCGGCAGCAGCGCGACCTGCACGGGCACGACCAACAGCCCGACCACCAGCAGGAACCAGCTGTCCCGGCCCGGGAAGTCCATCCAGGCGAAGGCGTATCCGGCGAGCGAGCCGATCAGGACGACGAGGAGCGTGGACGGCACGGTGATGAGGACCGTCGACCACAGGCTGTGCGTGATCGCGCTGTTGTCGAGCAGGTTGCCGTAGTTCTCGACGGTGAGCTGGGCCGGGCTCGTGAAGACCTTCCACCAGCCGTCGTCGGCGATGTCGGAGGGCGAGCGGAGCGAGGAGATCAGCAGCCCGATCGTCGGCACGAGCCAGAACACGGCGACGACGAGGAGGAAGATCCGCAGCACCCCGCCCGCCGCGACCCGCGCGGCGCGTGCGGCGAAGGACTCGCCCTTGCCGGGGCGCTTCGCCGGGGTGGTGGGCGCGGGGTCCGGGACCGTCCCGGGTACGGCGGCGGTCATCGGCGTTCCTCCTTGCGTTCCCTGCGCAGTCTGCGGATGTTGAGCAGCATCACCGGCACCACCAGGAGGAACAGGAAGATCGAGATGGCGCTCGCGACGCCCGCGTCCCCGTCCACGAAGGCCGTGTTGTACAGCTCGACGGCCAGGACGTTCGCGTCGTCGCGCGCGGAGCCCGGCGGGATCACGTACACGAGGTCGAAGATCTTCAGCACGTTGATCATGAGTGTGACGAGCACGACGCCGAGCACGGGTGCGAGCAGCGGCACGGTGACACGGCGAAAGACCTGCCACTCCCCGGCCCCGTCCACCCGTGCCGCTTCCAGGAGTTCGCGCGGCAGGCCCGCGAGCCCCGCGCCGATGAGGACCATCGCGAACCCGGCCCACATCCACACGTACGCGCCGATGACCGACCACGTGACGAGCGAGGGCCCGAGCCAGTCGATCCCGCCGTACGGTTCGCGGAAGTTGTCTGCGGGGAGGCGGAGTTGGGACCCGTCGGCCTTCGCGGGGAGCGTGAAGCGGCCGTCGGCGCCGGCCTTCGCCGAGGCGACGACCTCGCCGTCCTTCACGGCCTCGACCCGCATCCCCGGGTAACCGAGTTCCTTCGGGTCGACCTTGTCGAGCGTGCCGCCGCCGCCCTTGGTGAAGTCCTGCCACACCGTGCCCGTGATCCCGCCGCCCTCGCCGGGTGCGGCGGGCGCGGCGGCGGGCTTCGCGCTGTCCGGCATGACGTCGGGCGCGACCCCGACGAGCGGGAGGAGGACGCTCGTTCCGCCCCGTACCGGCTCCTTCGTCACGAACGCGCCGCCCTTGACCGCCTCCAGCGCCGAGCGCGGGCGCGGGTGCGCCTTCGGGAACGCGGAGGACTCGGCGAAGGTGTCGTGCACGGTCACGGCGACCGCGTTCGCGACGCCCCGGTCGGGGTCTTGCTCGTACACGAGCCGGAAGATGATCCCCGAGGCGAGCATGGAGATCGCCATCGGCATGAACACGAGCAGCTTGAACGCCGTTCCCCATTTGATGCGTTCGGTGAGGACGGCGAGCACGAGCCCGAGCGCCGTCGCGACGGTCGGTGCCACGACGAGCCAGATCGCGTTGTTCTTGATCGCCGTCCTGATGTTCGGGTCCGAGAACATCTCGCGGTAGTTGCCGAGCCCGACGAAGCCGTCCCCCGAGGAGTCGAAGAGACTCCGTACGACGTTCCACACGATCGGGTAGAGGACGAGCGCGCCGAGCAGGACGAGCGCGGGCAGCAGAAAGAGGACGGCGAGCGAACGACGCGTGCGGGTAACGGACTTGGCCCGCCTGCCCGTGACCGGTTCGGGGGATCTGCGGGGCGCGGGTACGCCTCCGCCCGGGGACGCGGGAGGCACCGGCACGGGCCCGGCACCTCCCGCCGCTTCGGCGGCCATCCCGTCAGTCCTTGTACGCCTTGGCCGCGTCCCGCTCCAGGCGCTGCTGGATGGCGGCGACGTCCTTCGGCTTCGCGAGGAAGTCCTGAAGGGCCTTCCACTCGCCCTTGTTGGGCGAGCCGCCGAAGGACTGCGGCATCTGGTCCGACATGTCGTAGCGGATGTCGTCGCCCGCCTTGATCAGCGCCTCGGCGATGCCGCGCTGCACGTCGTTCGGGTACGTACCCGTGTCGAGCGCCTTGTTCGGCGAGATGAAGCCGCCGGTCTTCGCCCAGATCGCCGCCGCCTCGGGCGAGGCGAGGTAAGTGAGCAACGCCTGCGCGCCCTTGGAGTCCTTCAGCGCGACGGCCGCGTCCCCGCCGACCACGGCGGGAGCCTGTCCGCTGCCCACGGCGGGGAAGGGGAAGACCTTGGCGTCGGTGCCGATCTTCGCGTCCGTCTCGGCGATGTTGATGCCGACGAAGTCCGCCTCGAAGACCATCCCGGCCTTCGGCTGGTCGCCGCCCGTGAACGTCTGCGTGACGGAGGCGGGGAAGTCGGTGGCGAGCGCGCCCTTCGCGCCGCCCGCGAGCAGGTCGGGCTTGCCGAAGAGCTGCCCGAGCGTCGTGAGCGCCTGCTTCACGGAGGCGTCGGTCCACTTGATCTCGTGCCGCGCGAGCCGGTCGTACTTCTCCGGGCCCGCCTGCGAGAGGTAGATGTTCTCGAACCAGTCGGTGAGCGTCCAGCCGTCCGCGCCCGCGACCGAGACGGGGGTGACCCCGGAGTCGGCGACGGTCTGCGCGGTCTTCAGGAAGTCGGCCCAGGAGTGCGGGACTTCAGCGCCCGCGTTGTCGAAGACGGCGGTGTTGTACCAGACGAGGGACTTGTTGGCGGCCTTGAAGTAGACGCCGTACTGCTTGCCGTCCACGGCGCCGAGATCCTGCCAGCCCTGCCCGTAGTTCTTCTTCAACTCGGCCTGCGCCTCGGCCCCGACCGGCTTCGCCCACTTGCGCTCCACGGCCTGCTGGATCGCCCCGACCTGCGGCAGCATCGCCACGTCCGGCTGACCGCCACCGGCGATCTTCGACTCCAGGAAGCCGATGACGGGGTCCTGCGCGGCGACGTACTCCGTCTTCGCCCCCGTCCGCTTCCCGAAGTCGGCGAGGACCTTCTCGAAGGCGTCCCGCTCGGCCCCGCTCCAGACGGCGGCGACCTTCACGGTCTGCCCGTCGAGCTTCGGCAACTGAACGCCGGGCGAGGTCTGTTCGGCGGAGGCGGACGCGGAGTGCTCCCGCGTGTCGTCGTCCCCCTTGCCGCTGTCGCCGTCGCTCCCGCAGGCGGTGAGCGCGACGGCCGTCCCGGCCGCGACCGCTATGAGCGCGAGCCGCCGCGACCGCCGCCTCCCAGAGCCTCTCGCCTCGCGCGTCCGTGCATCCCGAAGAGGTGCGTGCATCATCGCCCCGTTCTCTTCCGTCCCGCTCCAACTACGGCTCTCCTCCCGGTGGTTGCCGGGAGAGGGGAACCCATTCCCCCTCCCCGCACATCTACGCCCGCCCGCACGCCCGGACAAGAGGGCGGGAGCCGACGACCTGCGCGGACGCGACGCTTTGTGATCGGGCTGTGACCCGGAAGGGGGGTCTTGGGTGATTCGGCGGACAGCGGAGCGTGCCGCGGTGAGCATGGGCGCATGCGGAGCGAATGCGCGCCCGTGAGGGGGAACTGCCATGGGTCACCGCGGGACCAGGGAACCCGGCGACCGGATCGACGCGCCGCACAAGCGATGACTAGAGAGGAACTTCATGTCGGACACCGAGGGCGGGCGGCGGTTTCGTGCGGCGTGGGTCGCGGGGGTGCGGCGGCACTTCCCGGGGGAGCCGAAGCCGGGGTACGTGAGCGGCTGGGACGAGATGCCGCAGTGGGAGCGGGCGGCGGCCGCGGCGGTGCACGCGGGGGTACGGGGTGTGATCGAGGGCAGCGAGGGCGGGGCCGCCAAGCTGAGCCGGGAGCAGAAGAGCAGGTTCGTCGCGCTCTGCTGGACGGCTCAGATGTACCGGGCCTTCGCCGAGCCGAAGCCCGGGTACGTCGCGGACTGGGCGGAACTCCCCGAGTGGCAGCGGGAGACGGACGCGGACATCTTCGAGGCCATCGAGGCGGAGCGGTACTGAGGACGGAACGGGGACGGCGATAGGGTCAGGTCTTCCGTCCTGTCCGTCCCCCGGGAGAACCCCCATGCCCCTGCCGCGTATCGGTGTGGTCGTCGTGACGATGGGGACGCGGCCGGTGGAGCTGGATGCCCTGCTCGCCTCGGTGGCCAAGCAGGACGTTCCCGCCGCACGGGTCGTGCTCGTGGGGAACGCGACGTCCCTCGCCGATGTCGCCACGGAGGCGACGAAGGTGCCGCTCGCGGAGAACCTCGGGTGTCCTGGCGGGCGGAACGTGGCCTTGGAGCTGTTGCGCGACTCCGGGGACGTCGATGTCGTCGTGGAGCTGGACGACGACGGGCTGCTCGTCGCGGACGACGTGTTCCGGCAGGTCAGCGGGCTCTTCGCCGAGAATCCCGGGCTCGGGGTCGTCGGATTCCGGGTCGCCGACGAGCACGGGCACACCGAGCGGCGCTGGGTGCCCCGGCTGCGGGCCGGGGACCCGATGCGGGGCGGTGAGGTAACCGCCTTCCTCGGGGGCGGGCACGCGCTGTCGATGCCGATGCTGCGGCGGATCGGGCTGTGGCCCGCCGCGTTCTTCTTCGGCCACGAGGAGTCCGACCTCGCCTGGCGCGCTCTCGACGACGGCTGGACGATCCGCTACGAGCCCGGCCTCGTCCTCCAGCACCCCCGTACCTCCCCCGCGCGCCACCCCGGCCACTACCGCCACACCGCCCGCAACCGCGTCTGGCTCGCCCACCGCCGCCTCCCCGCCCCGCTCGTCCCCGTCTACCTCGCCGCCTGGGCGCTCCTGACGACGCTCCGCACCCCGTCGCTCGCCGCCCTGCGCGCCTGGTGGGGCGGCTTCGCGGAGGGCGTGCGCAGGCCCTGTGGCCCGCGCCGGCCGATGCGGTGGCGCACGGTGTGGCGCATGACGCGGCTGGGACGCCCGCCGCTCCTCTGAACCCGGGGGACCTCAGCCTCGCGGGAGAGCCCCTCCCGGGAGAGCGTCCGCCATCGCGAAAGCGTTCGCCCACGCGAAAGCCCCCCGCCCCCGGGAAAGCCTCCGTCATCCGGAACCCATCCGTCCCAACTCCTTGACGTCCGTGTTCAGTTCCGATGACATGTGTGCGAAAACCTTTGGAAAAAGTGCGTTGTTGTTCACCTGGTCGACGACACAGGAAAAGGGACACACATGCGACGAAAAAGGTACGAGCGGTTTCGGCGCGCGGTGATCGGCGTGACGCTGTCCGCCCTCGCGAGCGGCGGACTGCTCGCGGCCACCACGACCCCGTCCACGGCGGCCACCACACCCCCGTCCGCCCCGGCGACCTCCCACCCCTCCGCCTCCGCCTGGACCGTGAGCGACCCCGCCCGCTCCGCCCTCACCGCCCGCCTCGCCCTCGACGCGGCCGGTGAACTGCGCCTGGCCGTCGCCCGCGGCGGCGAGCCCGTGCTGTCGCCCGGCCGGCTCGGCATCCGTACCGATCAGCACGACCTGACCACCGGACTGCGGCTGATCGGCCGCAAGGACCGCACCGTCCACGACACGTACCGCATGACCACGGGCAAGGAGCTGCGCCGCTCGGCCACCATGCGGGAGACGACGTTCACCTTCCGCGGCGCGGACGGCGCCCGCCTCGGCGTGGTGGTGCGGGTCTCGGACGACGGGGTCGCGTACCGGTACGTGCTCGACGAGCGGGGCCCCGTCACCGTGACCGGGGAGGCGTCCACCTTCGAGGTCCCCGCGGACGCCAAGGCGTGGGTCCAGCCGTACGCGACGAGCTACGAGAGCGAGCGCACCGAGACCACGGCGGGCGCCGCCAACGCGGCGGAGCCCCGCACGTGCGCGGACGACACCTGCTCCTTCGGCTATCCCACGCTCTTCGAGGTGGACGGCAGCTACGTGCTGCTGACGGAGGCCGACGTCGACGGCCGCTACTCCGGCAGCCACCTCGACCACAAGGACGGCGCCACGGCCTACTCCGTCGCCCTCGCGGACGACGAGCCCGTCACCTCGCCCGGCCCCCTCTCGACCCCGTGGCGCACCGCGATCGTCGGCAGCCTCGACACGCTCGTCGGCTCGACCCTCGTCGACGACCTCGCCCCGCCCTCGCGCGTCCGGGACACCTCCTGGATACGTCCCGGCACCGACGACTGGTCCTGGCTCAGCGACACCAACAGCCCCGGCGACTTCGACCGGCAGCGCGACTTCGTCGACTACGCGGCCGCGCACGGCCTGGAATACACGCTCGTCGACGCCGGATGGAAGGCGAGCTGGGTCCCCGAACTCGTCCGCTACGCGCGGGCCCGCGGGGTCGACGTCATCCTCTGGTTCGACTGGGCCGACCTGAAGACGCAGGCCCAGCGCGACGCGTGGTTCTCGAAGATCAAGGCGTGGGGTGTCGTCGGCGTCAAGGTCGACTACATGTACTCCGACGCGCAGTCGACCTTCCAGTGGTACGACGCGATCCTGCGCGACACCGCCGAGCAGCACCTCATGATCGACTTCCACGGCGCGACGATCCCGCGCGGCCTGCAACGCACCTGGCCGCAGGTCATGAGCGTGGAAGGGGTGCGAGGCAAGGAGAACGGCCAGAACCCGACCCGGGACGTCTTCCTCGCCTTCACCCGCAACATCGTCGGCTCGATGGACTACACCCCGACGTGGTTCTCCCGCCCGAACCGCCAGAACTCCCTGGCGCACGAGCTGGCACTGCCCGTCGTCTACGAGTCCGGATGGACGAGCCTCGGCGACAACCCCGAGGGCTTCGCGGCCCAGCCGGTGGCAGAGCGGTACCTCGAACAGCTCCCGGCCGCCTGGGACGAGACCCGCTTCGTCTCCGGCGGGCCCGGTCAGCAGTCGACCGGTGAACGGCAGGCCGTCCTCGCCCGCCGCAGCGGGGACCGCTGGTTCGTCGGCGGCATCCTGGCGGGTACGGGCGGCACGATGAAGGCGCCGCTCGGCTTCCTCGGCAAGGGCACGTGGCTCGTCGAGACGGTCGCCGACCAGGACGGTCAACTGCGGCGCACGGTAAGGACGGTGACCGCCAAGGACACGCTCGCGGTGCCCGCCGCGGCCAACGGCGGCTTCGCGGCGCTCGCCTGCCCCGCCGCCAAGGGCCGCACCGACTGCGACCAGCCGGTGACCACCGCGCCCGCGACGACCCTCGCCACGGACCCCTCGACCGTGACCGCGGAGGCCGGGAAGAAGGCGTCGTTCGGCGCCACCTTCACGCTCCCCGAGGGCGCCGCGCTGCGCGACGTGCGGATGACGGTGGACCGCGGGCGGCTGCCCGCCGGCTGGAGCGCCGCAGGAGCCGACGTGCGGGCCCGCTCGCTCCCGGCGGGCAAGGAGCTGAAGGGCCGCTGGACCGTGACCGTCGCCGGGGACCAGCCGGGCGGCACGGTGGAGGTGCCCGTCGTCGTCACCTACGCCCACCCGGCCGGGGGCAGCACCCCGCCGGTGCACGTGGAGGAGGTCGTACGGGTCTCCACCCCCCTGCACGGCACGGTCTACGCGAGCGACCAGCCCTTCCTCGGCGAGAGCAACGGCTTCGGGCCGGTCGAGCGCGACCAGTCCAACGGCGAGGCCGGCGGCCAGGACGGCAAGCCCCTCACGATCGGCGGCACGGTGTACGCCAAGGGCCTCGGCATGAACGCTCCGGGCCAGGTGCGGATCGACCTCCAGGGCCGGTGCACGCGCTTCGAGGCGCACGTCGGAGTCGACGACGAGACCGACGGCAAGGGCAGCGTCACCTTCACGGTCCTCGGCGACGACGACCGTCAACTCGCCGCCACGGACGTCCTCCACGGCGGCGATCCCGCCCAGCCCCTGACCGCCGACGTCACCGGCGTCCACACCCTGACCCTCACCGCGGGCGACGGAGGCGACGGCAAGAACTACGACCACGCGGACTGGGGCCTCGCCCGGCTCACCTGCGCGGACTGACATCCCGGCCACCGAGGGTCCCGGTCTCGTGGCCGGGGCCCTCGGCCGCCGTGAAGCGCTCCTCGGGGCCCGTCACCCTCGCTGGAGGAGGCCCTTCGTCAGCCCAACGCCTTCTCCAAGCACACCAGTTCCGCGCGGGACTCCCACGACGGCACCCGGTGGAAACCCGCGCGTCCGTACAGGCGCAAGGCGTCCTCGCGCCAGGACCAGACCGAGAGGCGCAGGGCCGGGGCGCCCGCCTCGGTGGCGAGGGCGGTCGCCGTCGTCATGAGGGCCGCGCCCACACCGCGGCCCCGGTGGGCCGGGGAGGTCCACAGGCGTTTCAGTTCGGCGGGGGCGGACGCGGGGGTCCGGACGACGGCGCAGCCCGCCGGGGTCCCGGCGTCCGTCGCGAGGAGGACCGTCGCTCCCGCGAACGCCCGTGCGGGGTACTCGATTTCGGCCAGGTACGCGGCGGGGAGGTCAGCCGGGTCCCGGACCGGGGCGCCCTTCTCCTCCTCCGTGCGGAGGTGGTACGCCGCCAGGAGGGGACGCAGGCGGGGGTCCCCGGCGGGGACGGGGCCGACGTGGACGGTCACAGCAGCGGCTCCTGGGGTTTCGCCTCCGCCGCCCTCGCCGCGCGGTCCAGCGCGCTGGCCAGGAGGGCGAGGTCCGTCGGGCCGTTGCCCAACTCGCGTACCGGGCGCGCGCGTTCGGGGGCGTCGCCCATTTTCGGCCACTCCAGCGGGGTGACCGTGGGGCGCAGCGTCGCCGTGCGCGGGATGCGGCCCGTCACGCGGCCCGCCTGGAAGGGCACGGCCGCGCCGTCCTGGGTCAGGAGGCGGCCCCGGCCCGGGGCCGGTTCCTCCGGGGCCGGGGACGGCGCGTCG
>NZ_JAAGLR010001185.1 GCF_010548245.1 Streptomyces sp. SID11385 | reverse complement strand
GCGGCGGCGCGTACGGCCGCGGGGGCCTCGCCGCGCGCGGCGGCGTCCTGGCCCGCGTACAGCGCCCGCGAGAGCGCGAGAGCGCTGCGGCGCTCGTCCGCGGAGAGGTAGCGGTTGCGGCTGGAGCGCGCGAGTCCGTCGCTCTCGCGCGCGGTCGGCACGGCGACGATCTCGATGCCGAAGGCGAGGTCGCGCACCATCCGCCGGACGAGCGCGAGCTGCTGGGCGTCCTTCTGGCCGAAGAGGGCGAGGTCGGGGCGGACGAGGTGGAACATCTTGCCGACGACGGTGAGCATCCCGTCGAAGTGGCCCGGGCGGCTCGCGCCTTCGAGGCGCTCGCCCATGGGGCCCGCGCTGATCCGCACCTCGGGCGCGCCGCCGGGGTAGACCTCGTCGACGGACGGGGCGAGGACGTGGTCGGCGCCCGCGGAGCCGGCGAGGTCGAGGTCGGCTTCGAGCGTGCGCGGGTAGCGGTCGAGGTCTTCGCCCGCGCCGAATTGCAGCGGGTTGACGAAGACGGTGACGACGACCTGCCCCTCGGGCCCGGCGAGGGCGCGGGCCTCGCGGACGAGGGCCGCGTGGCCTTCGTGGAGCGCGCCCATCGTCATGACGAGGGCACGGCGGCCGGTGGGGCGCGGGAGGGCGTGGAGGGAGGCGGCGGTGGTGAGGAGGAAGGGGGGCTCGGCGGCGGGGGTGGCGGGGTTCTCGGCGGGGTTCTCGGCGGAGGGCGGGGTGCCGGGGGCTTGGCCGTCGGGGGTGCCGGTGGCGGGGCCGTCGGGGGTGCCGGTGGGGTGGTGCGGGGTGGTCACTCGGTGCCTCCGGTGGGGTCGGTGGGGCCGGTGTCCTCGGGGCCCGTGTCCTCGGGGCCGGTGCCTCCGGGTGGGTCCGTGCGCGGGTGCGGGGGCTCGGCGAGGACGTCGAGGAGGTCCTCGGCGGGTTCCGGCTTGAGGAGGCCGTGGCTGAGGGCGCGGTCGGCGGTGGCGCGGGCCATGGCGAGGTAGCCGGGGAGCATCTGCGGCGCGTGCGTACGGAGCTGTTCGATGTGCGCGGCGACGGTGCCGGCGTCGCCGCGCGAGACGGGGCCGGTGAGGGCCGCGTCGCCGGAGCGCAGCGCGTTGTCGAGGCTCGCGCCGAGGAGCGGTCCGAGCATGCGGTCGGGCGCGTCGACCCCGGCGGTGCGGAGCAGGTCCATGGCCTGGGCGACGAGGGTGACGAGGTGGTTCGAGCCGAGGGCGAGGGCTGCGTGGTAGAGCGGGCGGGCCTCCTCGGCGATCCACTCGGGTTCGCCGCCCATCTCGATGACGAGCGCCTGCGCGGCGAGCCGCAGTTCCTCGGGCGCGGTGACGCCGAAGGAGCAGCCGGCGAGGCGCTGCACGTCGACGGGTGTCCCGGTGAAGGTCATGACGGGGTGCAGCGCGAGCGGCAGCCCTCCGGCGCGGACGACGGGGTCGAGGACCTTGGTGCCGTACCGCCCCGAGGTGTGCGCGAGGAGCTGCCCGGGGCGGACGGCGCCGGTCTCGACGAGTCCGGCGACGAGACCGGGCAGGGCGTCGTCGGGGACGGTGAGGAGGACGAGCTGGGCGCGCGCGAGGACTTCGTCGGGGGTGACGAGGGGTACGTCGGGCAGGAGGCTCGCGGCGCGTCTGCGCGAGGCGTCGGAGACGCCGGAGACGGCGACGGGGCGGTGCCCGGCGAGGGCGAGCGAGGCGGCGAGCGCGGGGCCGACCCGGCCGGCACC
Organism: Streptomyces sp. SID11385; assembly: GCF_010548245.1. Classification (GTDB taxonomy): domain Bacteria; phylum Actinomycetota; class Actinomycetes; order Streptomycetales; family Streptomycetaceae; genus Streptomyces. Next base: position 5,470 of record NZ_JAAGLR010001185.1, on the reverse strand, counting down.
GACGACGCCGATGTCGAGGCGGGCCGGGCGCGAGGCGGGGTCGGGGGGCGCGCTCGGCGTGCTGGGCGCGCCGTGGCGGCTCGGGGGGTTCGTGTCGGTCACTGCGGGGCCTTCCGTTCCAGTCCGCTGCCGGTACCGGACGATTTCTCGTCATGCTAACGCGAAGGCGGGTGGGCGGGGCGGCGGGGCGGAACCGGGGCGGGAAGCAGCGGGCGATTATCGGGTGGTACGACCGCCAACGCCGCCTGTGGATAACTTTGGGCGGTCGTTTTGACGGCTTGCCATGATCTATCCAACGGCCGGAACGAACGAGCGAACGGACGAGAGGAGCGGTGGCGATGGCTGACGCGAAGACGGCGGCGAAGGAGCCCGCGGGGCGCGCCGAGGTGGCGGAGCAGGACGAGGGGGTGGCCCTCCAGCGGCGGCGCAGGGACGCGCAGCGTGCGGCGCGGCGGGCGTTGAGCCGACCGCGGATGCGGGACTCGCTGGGGGAACGGATCGAGGAGCTGGCGCGGCTGGCCGGCACGGTCGCCGACCTGGACGAGCCGGTGGACATCTACGGCGGCGGGATCGTCGCCGAGCTGGAGGAACGGGTCGCGGGGCTGCTCGGTACGGAGGCCGCCGCGTTCTTCCCGAGCGGGACGATGGCGCAGCAGGTTGCCTTGCGCGCCTGGGCGGGGCGGACGGGCAACCCGGTCGTGGCGCTGCACCCGCTGGCGCACCCGGAGGTGCACGAGCGGGACGCGCTCCACACGGTGAGCGGGCTGCGCACGGTGCACCCGACGCGGGCGCCGCGGCTGCCGACGGCGGCGGAGGTGGCGGCGCTGGAGGAGCCGTTCGGGACGCTGATGCTGGAGCTTCCGCTGCGGGACGCCGGTTTCGTCCTGCCGAGCTGGGAGGAACTGGTCGAGGTGGTGGCGGCGGCGCGGGAGCGCGACGCGGTCGTGCACTTCGACGGGGCGCGCCTGTGGGAGACGGAGACACACTTCGGGAAGGACCTGCGGGAGATCGCGGCGCTCGCGGACAGCGTGTACGTGTCCTTCTACAAGTCGCTCGAAGGGCTGGGCGGGGCGGTACTCGCCGGTCCGCAGCAGCTCGTCGACGAGGCGCGGGCCTGGCGGCACCGGTACGGGGGCCAGATCTTCCAGCAGTTCCCGACCGCGCTGAGTGCCTTGATCGGCCTGGAGCGCGAGCTGCCCCGGCTGCCGGAGTACGTGGCGCGGGCGCGCGAGGTGGCGGCGGCGCTGCGGCGCGGCCTGGAGCGGTCCGGCGTGTCCTGGTACCGGCTGCACCCGGAGGTGCCGCACACGCACCAGTTCCAGTTGTGGCTGCCGTATGCGGCGAGGGAGCTGGACGAGGCGGGGATCGCGCAGGCGTGGGAGCGGAGCGAGAGCCTTTTCGGCGCCTGGCACGACCAGCAGGTGCCTGGGACCGCGTTCACGGAGGTGACCGTCAGCGGGGCGGCGCTGGAGTGGCCGGACGAGGACATCGAGGAGGCGGTCGCCGATTTCGTGACGCGGCTGGCGAAGGGGAGCCGAGAGGGGGAACGGGGCTGAGGCTTCGGCCCCGCGGCGGCCTTCGTGGGCTGACGGGAGGTGGCCGGGGCGGGGCACCATGGTGCGGTGAGCGTCATCATCGACATTGCCGGGCTGCCCCACGACCGGGTCCGGGTGAAGCCCTCGCCGCTGGCGGAGCTGGGCATGGCGCTGCACGCCTTCACGGAGTCCCGGCACCATCCACGGCTCGCGGCGTGGGTGACGGCGACCACGGCGCGCCTGGCCCCGCACCTGGCCGACCGGCTGGAGGAGGCGAGGTTCCTGTGGGGTGCGACGTTCTCGGACGTCTTCACGGCCTTCGCGGGGCTGCCCGCGGAGGAGGAGGCGCAGCCGGCCGGGACGCTCGCCGAAGAGCTGGACCTTCTGGACCGGGTGCCGGACGAGGACTTCGTGGCGGCGCTGCTCGAATCGGTGTGCGATCCCTCGTACGGGGCGTACGGAACGCGGATACCGAGTCCGCTGACGGACGTCGTGGTGCGGCGGCGCACGCTGACGCTGGCGGCGGCGCAGGGCCGGCCCCTGGTCGACTTCACGCAGCGGGTCCTCGCCGATCCGGGGTGGGCGCGGGAGTGGTTCCGGGGGCTGATGACGGAGTGCGAGGAGGCGTTCTTCGCCGATACGTGGCGGCGGGTGGGGCCGGGCCTCGCGGCCGACGCGCGGCACACGGCGGAGTTGCTGCGCCGCAAGGGGCTGGGCGCGGCGCTGGCCCATGCCTCGCCGGCGATCACGTACGACGAGGAGACGGCCCGTATCACGGTGGACAAACTCACCGCGGCGCGGACCGCGGCGGCGCGGCAGGGGCTGACCCTGGTGCCCACGCGGCTGGGCAGTCCGCACCTGATGGTGCTGCACCGGCACGGCTGGCAGCCGGTGCTGCACTACCCGGTCGCCCCGCAGGACCCGCCGCCGGGGCCGACGGTGGAGGAGTTGACGCTGAGGATGGAGGCGCTGGCGCACCCGGTGCGGATGCGGATGTGCCGTCTGCTCTCGCGTTCGGCGTACAGCACGATCGGGCTGGCGGAGGCGCACGGGCTGAGCGCCCCGGAGGTCTCGCGGCACCTGGCGGTGCTGAAGCGGGCGGGCCTGGTCACGTCGAGCCGGCGCGGCCGGTACGTGCTGCACGAGCTGGACCTCGAACTCGTGGCGCGGCTGGGGACGGACTTCGTGGGCCACCTGCTGAGGTGAGCGGGATGGCTGGGATGCCTGCCCGCGGGGAGGACCAGAACGGACGAAGGGACGGAGGAGGTGGAGGAGTTGGAGGAGGTGCGCGGGTAGAGGGGGTTCAGGCGCCGGGGCCACCGCCGACGCGGACGATGCCGGTCTCGTAGGCGAGGACGACGACCTGCACGCGGTCGCGCAGGCCGAGCTTGGTGAGGACGCGGCCGACGTGGGTCTTCACGGTGGCCTCGGAGAGGACGAGCCGGGCGGCGATCTCCCCGTTGGACAGGCCCTGTGCCACGAGTCGCATGACTTCCTGCTCGCGGCCGGTGAGCCTGTCGAGTTCGGGGTGGGTGGCGGGACCGGTGCCGGGGAGCATCGGGGCGAAGCGGTCGAGCAGCCGGCGTGTGGTGCTCGGCGCGACCACCGCGTCCCCGCTGTGCACGGCGCGGATCGCGGCGACCAGTTCGCTGGGCGGCACGTCCTTGAGCATGAAGCCGCTGGCGCCCGCGCGCAGGGCGGAGAAGGCGTACTCGTCGAGGTCGAAGGTGGTGAGGATCAGCACGCGCGGCGCATCCGGACGCTCATGAATCCGCCGTGTCGCCTCGACCCCGTCGAGGCGCGGCATCCGCACATCCATCAACACGACATCGGCCTCGACCCGCTCCAGCACCTCAAGCGCCTCCAGCCCGTCTCCCGCCTCGCCGACCACCTCCAGATCCCCCTGCGAGGCCAGCACCATCCGGAACCCGGCCCGGAGCAGAGCTTGGTCATCGACGAGAAGGATGCGGATGGGGGCGGGAAGGCCGGGGGTGCCGGAGGGGGCAGGGCTGGTGCCGGGGGCGGCGGGGTCGGTACCGGGGCTGAGCGGGCGCGAGGCGTTCGGGTCGGGAGCGTTCCGGCCGGCGGCGCTTCCGCCGGGGGTGCCCGGGCCGGGGGTGTTCGGGCCGGGGGTGCTCGGGCCGGGGGTGCTCGGGCCTGGGGGTGGGGTGGGCGGCATGGGGTTCCTTCGGGGACGGAGGCGGAGGTGGGCACCAGGCTCGGGCGGGCGTGCGCGGCGGTGTGGGGTGGGCCGGGCGTGGGTGGGGCGGGGGTAGGAGGGTGGGCCCGGGGTGGGTGGTGAGGGCCCGGGGTGGGCGGTGGGTGGAGGGGTGGGGGCGGGGGGCGGGGGGGAGGGCCCCCAGGGGGAACAGCGGGGTCAGGTTGTTTTGAGGGGGAGCAGCGCGCTGATGCGGAAGCCTCCTCCTGGGCGGGGGCCGGCGTCGAGGGTGCCGCCGACCATGCCGACGCGTTCGCGCATGCCGATGAGGCCGTGGCCGGCGCCGTCGGCGCCGCGGTCGGTGGTGAGTGCGGTGGGGGCGCCGCGGCCGTCGTCCTCGATGAGGAGGCCGAGGCCGTCGTCGAAGTAGACGAGGCGGACGCTGGCGCCGGCGTCGGGTCCGCCGTGTTTCCGGGTGTTGGTGAGGGCTTCCTGCACGATGCGGTACGCGGTGAGTTCGACCCCGCGCGGGAGTTGCCGTACCGCGCCCTCGATGCGGAAGTCGACGGGCAGCCCGGCGCCTCTGACCTGCTCGATCAGCTCGTTCATCTGGTCGACGTCGGGCTGGGGCACGTACTCGCCCGCCTCGCGGGGTTCGCCGGTGCGCAGCACGCCGAGCAGGCGGCGCATCTCGGCGAGGGCCTGTCGGCCGGTGGCGGAGATGGTCTCCAGCGCGGTACGGGCCTGGTCGGGTGAGCCGTCGAGTACGTAGGCGGCGCCGTCGGCCTGGACGACCATGACGGAGACGTTGTGGGCGACGACGTCGTGGAGTTCGCGGGCGATGCGGGCGCGTTCGGCGGCCACGGCGACCTTCGCCTGGGCCTCGCGTTCGCGTTCGAGGCGGGCGGCGCGTTCTTCGAGGTGGGCGAAGTAGGCGCGGCGGGTGCGCAGGGAGTCGCCCATGACCCAGGCCAGGACGAAGGGCACCATCAGGATGCCCGTGAAGAAGATCGCCTCGGAGGTGCCGGCGGTGCGGGTCGGCCAGCGCAGTTCCGCGAGCGGGGCGGCGAGGAAGGCGCCGACGAGGGCGAGGCGCGAGGACCAGCGCGCGCCTTGGGAGGCGGCCGTGTAGACGGCGACGAGGAGCGCGAAGTCGCCGACGAATACCTGTACGCCGAGGGCGAGTTGGGCGACGCCGAGGACGATGGCGAGGAGCAGGACGCGTTCGGGGCTGCGGCGGCGCAGCGCGACGACGCAGCCGAGGCCGAGCAGGACGAGGACGGACAGCGGGATGCTGCGCTGCCCGTGCTGTCCGGCGAAGGTGAGGAGCGTCACCACGACGAGGAGCACGGCCCAGCACGCGTCGACCCACGAGGGGTGTCTGCGGATGAAGTCGTAGAGGCGCTGCACGTTGCCCAGCGTAGGAACGGGGACGAGGGGGAGGGGTCAACCGAAGGGTCGATCCGGGAGCGATCACCGTACTCCCCAAGGTGGAGAAGCGCCCCTCCGCCCGGTCCCCGCCACCCCTCCCCCGGTCACCCCCGCCGCCCCGCGCCCCCACCCCGCGAAGCCCCGCCCCGCGAAGCCCCACCCCCCGAAGCCCCACCCAGCAGCGCCGCCAGCCCCCGCGCGCCCGCCACGTCCCCTGCCGCCTCGCCCGCCCCGAGCCCCACCCCCTGGAGCAGCCACCCGAAGCCGCCCAGCCCCGCCGGGTCGGTCAGTTCGGCCGCTTCCCCGGCTCCCGCCAGGGCCCGGACGTACGCGGCGGGGTCGGTGC
>NZ_JAAGLR010001149.1 GCF_010548245.1 Streptomyces sp. SID11385 | reverse complement strand
ACCATCCCGTTGTACGCGGCGACGAGCGCCCGCCGGGCCGTCCGCTCCACCGGGCGCAGGGCCTCCGCCCGCGCCGCCATCTCCCCGGCACTCACCGCGGCCCCGTGCCCGCTCTCGTACGCGAGCGACACCAGCATCCCGATCCGCCGCCCCAGCTCCACGACCCGCACCGCCCGCGGCGGATACCCCGGCGCGAGGATCTCGGTCGCCGCCGCCCCGTGCAGCCGCGCCCGGTACGCCCCGATCGCCGCCTCCGCGACAGGGCCCGAGGCCGCCACGTCGAGCCGCGAGAGCACCGCCGTCGCCTCCCGCATCGCCTCCGCCAGCTCCCGCTCCGCCTCGCCCAGCGAGGGCACGTCCGCGGGCGGCGCCTCGCGCACCGGCAGACACCGCCACTCCACCTCCACGTGCACATCGCCCGCGGGCCCCGCCTCGAAGACCTCCGGCACGAGCCCGTACGGAGCCCCCACCGCCACCACGGCCTCCTCCGCGTCCAGCGCCGCGGCATTGAACTCCGGCGGACCTGAGAGCCCCAGCGGATGGCCGGGCGCCGGCAGCGCGAGCCGCAGCCCGCGCGCCCCGAGCGCCCGCAGCCGCCCCAGCGCCAGCGTCAGCCCGACCGGCCCCCGCTCGCCCGGCAGCCCTGTGACCCGGTGCACGGCGTCCTCGCCGACGATCGCGCTCGCGGCGTCGTCCGGTGGGACAAGACCGGCGAAAAGTGCATTCCCCCAAGCGGTCAGCCGCCCGGAACGTGGTTCAACGCGCATGCCCCCAGCCTAAGGACAGGACAGGCCACGGCTTCCCCCGGCCGGTGGCGTAGGTTTTCTCCAGGGGGACACCCCTTGGGGGCTGCGTCCGATCGACGCCAGCGACAAGCCGCGAGAGACAATGGGAGACACGGCGCTCATGAGCGATGTACTGGAACTGGTGGACGTATCGGTGGTCCGCGAGGGCCGGGCTCTGATCGAGCAGGTCTCCTGGTCCGTGAAGGAAGGGGAGCGCTGGGTCATCCTCGGCCCCAACGGCGCCGGCAAGACCACCCTCCTCAACGTGGCCTCCAGCTACCTCTTCCCCACCACCGGCACCGTGAGCATCCTCGGCGACCGCCTCGGCCGGGTCGACGTCTTCGAACTGCGCCCCCGCATCGGCGTCGCCGGCGTCGGCATGGCCGAGAAGCTGCCCCGCCGCCAGACCGTCCTCCAGACCGTCCTCACCGCGGCCTACGGCATGACGGCGACGTGGCAGGAGTCGTACGAGGACGTCGACGAGCAGCGCGCCCGCGCCTTCCTCGACCGCCTCGGCATGACCGAATACCTCGACCGCCGCTTCGGCACCCTCTCCGAGGGCGAACGCAAGCGCACCCTCATCGCCCGCGCCCTCATGACGGACCCCGAACTCCTCCTCCTCGACGAGCCCGCCGCCGGTCTCGACCTCGGTGGCCGCGAAGACCTCGTCCGCCGCCTCGGCCGCCTCGCGCGCGACCCGATCGCCCCCTCGATGATCATGGTGACCCACCACGTCGAGGAGATCGCCCCCGGCTTCACGCACGTCCTCATGATCCGCCAGGGCAAGGTGCTCGCCGCGGGCCCGCTCGAACTCGAACTCACCTCGCGCAACCTCTCCCGCTGCTTCGGCCTCCCGCTCGTCGTCGAGCAGCAGGGAGAACGCTGGACCGCCCGCGGCCTGCCCCTCGGCTGAAACCCGGACGGCCCCGGACCGAGACCCGGCCCCGCCCCCGTACGCCCTCAACGCCCCCTGTCCGCAGGGGGCGTTGCGCGCCTACCATGCCCCCGTGGACATCGACGCGTGGGTGTGGTGGCTGATCGGCGCGGTGGCACTGGGGATTCCCCTCGTGGTGACCGCCATGCCGGAGTTCGGCATGTTCGCGGCGGGCGCCGTCGCGGGCGCGATCGCCGCCGCGCTCGGCGGGGGCATCGTCGTCCAGGTGCTCGTCTTCGTCCTCGTCTCCATCGCGGGGATCGCCGTCGTACGCCCCCTCGCCGCCCGCCAGCGCGCCCAGCGCCCGCACCTCGCCAGCGGCATCGACGCCCTCAAGGGCCGCCAGGCCGTCGTCGTCGCACGCGTCGACGCGAGCGGCGAAGGCCGCGTCAAACTCGCGGGCGAGATCTGGTCGGCGCGCTCCCTCGACGCCGAGCAGACCTTCGAGCCCGGCCAGTCCGTCGACGTCGTCGACATCGACGGCGCCACGGCGGTGGTCATGTGAGCACCCACCGCCCGCCCCCACGGCGCCCTCCGCCCCGGAGCCGCCCGCCACGATCCGGCCGAATCCCGGCGCTTTACCGCCCACTTGCCGCCCCACCGGGCCTCGCCCGCGCGAAACGGCCCCGAGCGCCTCGAGGTTCTGACAGACTCGCCGTCAAGATCCACCGCACGCAGGCTTGCTAGCCACCACGGCACGAAGGGCACGGGCTACACGATGGCACCGATCATCATCGTCCTCATCATCCTGGTGGTGCTCGTCTTCATCGCCCTGATCAAGACGATCCAGGTGATCCCCCAGGCGAGCGCCGCCATCGTGGAGCGCTTCGGCCGCTACACCCGCACCCTGAACGCGGGCCTCAACATTGTCGTCCCCTTCATCGACACCATCCGCAACCGCATCGACCTGCGCGAACAGGTCGTCCCCTTCCCGCCCCAGCCGGTGATCACCCAGGACAACCTGGTCGTCAACATCGACACGGTCATCTACTACCAGGTCACCGACGCCCGCGCCGCGACGTACGAGGTCGCCAGCTACATCCAGGCGATCGAACAGCTCACCGTCACGACGCTCCGCAACATCATCGGCGGCATGGACCTGGAGCGGACCCTCACCTCGCGCGAGGAGATCAACGCGGCCCTGCGCGGCGTCCTCGACGAGGCCACGGGCAAGTGGGGCATCCGCGTCAACCGCGTCGAGCTGAAGGCGATCGAGCCGCCCACCTCCATCCAGGACTCGATGGAGAAGCAGATGCGCGCCGACCGCGACAAGCGCGCCGCGATCCTCCAGGCCGAAGGCGTCCGGCAGTCCGAGATCCTGCGCGCCGAGGGCGAGAAGCAGTCCGCGATCCTCCGGGCCGAGGGCGAGGCCAAGGCCGCCGCGCTGCGCGCCGAGGGCGAGGCCCAGGCGATCCGTACCGTCTTCGAGTCGATCCACGCGGGCGACCCCGACCAGAAGCTCCTCTCCTACCAGTACCTCCAGATGCTCCCGAAGATCGCCGAGGGCGACGCCAACAAGCTCTGGATCGTGCCCAGCGAGATCGGCGACGCCCTCAAGGGCCTCAGCGGCGCGGTCGGCAACTTCGGCGGCCTGGGCAACCTCGGCGGCGGCGGAGGCGGCAGCGACGCCAAGGCGGCCCCCACCACGCCCGGCACCGGCGGCAAGCCCTTCCCGCGCGAACAGCGCCCGCCCATCGACTGAGGGCCCACCCCGCAGGGTCTCGTACAACAGCGGGGCGGCCCCCTCCCGGACCAACGTCCGCAGGGGGCCGCCCCGTCTTCGTACCCGTACCCGTACCCGGCAGCCTGTTCAGGCCACCACCCCGTGCCCCTGCCCCAGCCACGCGGGCAGACCCAGCAAGTCGTCCTGCCCCAGCGCGAGCAGCATCGCGTGCGCCGGGGTCGGCTCGAACGGCTGCCGCAGCAGCGGCATCCCGGCCTGCTCCGGCGTCCGGTCCGCCTTGCGGTGGTTGTCCTCCGCGCAGGAGGCCACCGTGTTGAGCCAGGAGTCCGCCCCACCCCGGGACTTGGGCACCACGTGGTCCACCGTCGTCGCCCGCCGCCCGCAGTACGCGCACCTGTGCCGGTCCCGCACCAGGACACCCCGACGCGACCACGGCGCTTGTCTTCGGAACGGCACCCGTACGTACCGGCAGAGCCTGATGACCTGCGGCACCGGCAGATCGAGCGTCGCCGCCCGCATCCGCAGCCCCGGGTGCGCGCGCTCGACGACGGCCTTGTCGGTGAGCACCAGCACCACCGCGCGGTGCAAGGTCACCGTCGACAGCGGCTCGAAGCTCGCGTTGAGCACCAGCGTGTCCCGCATCTCGCCCACCTCCCCGCTCACCGGCCGCCCCCTGGCGGTCGGGATCAACTCTGGCCGGGCACAACGAGATGGACAACGCAATAAAAAGTGCCCTCCCCTGATCAATTCCATGACCGGGGGAGGGCAAACACGCGAGGCGGGCCCCGGCGTGTCCGGCGGCTTCTCAGCTCGCCGGGATCTCGTACGTACCGATGAGCTGCGCGCGGCCCACGGTGTGGAAGTGCAGATTGAAGCCGACGACGGCGGGCGTCGCCGAGGCATCGGGACCGAGTTTCTCCTGATCCACCGCGTGCACCGTGAAGACGTAGCGGTGCGCCGGGTCGCCCGGGGGCGGCGCCGCCCCGCCGAAGTCCTCGCTGCCGTAGTCGTTGCGCGCCTGCACGGCACCCGCGGGCAGCCCCGCGAAGGAACCCGTACCGGCCCCGGCGGGCAGCTCTGTCACCGTCGCGGGGATGTCGAAGACCACCCAGTGCCAGAAGCCGCTGCCGGTCGGCGCGTCCGGGTCGTAGCACGTCACCGCGTAGCTCTTCGTCCCCTGCGGCGCTCCCTCCCAGCGCAGGTGCGGCGAGGTGTTCCCGCCGTCCTGCGCCTGCGCCCGGCCGAGCGGCGCGCCCTCGGACACGTCGTCGCTGACCACGGTGAAGGCGGGCACCTGCGGCAACAGCTCGTAGGGGAGCGGTGGCCTCTTCTCACTCACGTCGCGAATCCTCCAGTACGGGTGTGACCGGGGCCTCTGGCGTGGCAGCGGCCCGCGGCGGTGGTGGCCAGCCTAGATCCGCCGGCCACCACCGCCGGTACCCCGCCCCGCCCGCCCCGGAACCCGCCGCGGCCGGACCGGCGGGACATGGACGTGCGGGACATGGACCTGCGGGACATGGACCTGCGGCGGTCAGAACCAGCTGCGTCGGCTGCCGACCTCGGAGATCCACTGGTGCAGGTACGCGTCCCAGTCGGTGTCGCCGAAGTCGTGCAGCCCGACCCGGAAGGCGCGGAAGGAGTCGCTGCCCTCGGTGAAGAGGCCGTCCTTCTTGTCCATCTCCAGCACGACGTCCATCTCGCGGTCGTCCGCGACGAAGCTCAGCTCGACCTGGTTGAGACCGCGGTACTGCTGCGGCGGGTAGAACTCGATCTCCTGGTAAAAGGGGAGCCGCTGCCGCGTCCCGCGGATCGAGCCACGCTCCAGGTCCGCGCTCTTGAACCGGAAGCCGAGCCGCCCGAACGCGTCGAGAATCGCGTCCTGCGCCGGCAGCGGGTGCACGGCGACGGGGTCGAGGTCGCTGGAGTCCACCGCGCGCGCGATCTGGAGCTCGGTGGTCACCCCGACGTTCATCCCGCGCAGGTGCTGCCCCCCGAAGGTCGTGATCGGGGTCTCCCACGGGATCTCCAGGCCGAAGGGCACGACGTGCGTCGCCCCTTCGTGCAGCAGGAAGGCACCACCGAGGCTCACCCGGTGGAACTCGATGTTCTGCTTGTACTCCTGGTCGCCGCTCTCGACCTCGACCCGCGCCTGGAGCCCCACCGACAGCCCCTCGATCTGCTGGTCCACGGCGCCGCCCTGGATACGGACCTCACCCTGCACCACACCGCCGGGGACCACGTTCTCCTCGAACAGCACCGTCTCGACCTCGGCCCCGCCGGAACCGAGACTCGCCAGCAGCTTCCTGAACCCCATGTGTCCGCCTCTTCCCTCGTTGACTTTCCCTGGAGACGTGCCCGCGTTCGCGTACGGGCACCCTGCGTCCGGTACGGGTGGCGCGCCGCAGGACTCGCTCATACGAACGCGCCTTCGGCCCTCCCGGTTCCAGCACCCGCGAACCGGCCCTCCCGTACCCTCGGGGGCCATGCCTTCCGAACCCGCGCCCCCCGAGAACGTGATCGCGGCCCATGACCGTACGCCTCTGCCGCGCTCCTTCTTCGACCGCCCGGTCCTCGAGGCGGCGCCCGCCCTCCTCGGCCGGCTCCTCGTCCGCGAAATCCCCGAGGGCCGCGTCGTCCTGCGGCTGACCGAGGTGGAGGCGTACGCGGGCGAAGCCGACCCCGGCTCGCACGCCTACCGGGGCCGCACCGCGCGCAACGCGGTCATGTACGGCCCCCCGGGGCACGCCTACGTCTACTTCACCTACGGCATGTGGCACTGCCTGAACGTCGTGTGCGGCCCGGAGGGCTTCGCCTCCGGAATCCTGCTGCGCGCCGGCGAGGTCGTCGAGGGCGCCGACATCGCCCGGCTGCGCCGCCCCACGGCGCGTCGCGACCACGAACTCGCCAAGGGCCCGGCCCGTTTGGCGACGGCGCTCGGCGTGGACCGGGCTCTGGACGGTACGGATCTGTGCGTTCCCGAGGGCGAACCGCTCCGCCTCCTCGCGGGCACCCCGGCCCCGGCGGCCCTCGTGCGCAACGGACCGCGCACCGGCGTCTCGGGCGAGGGAGGGGTGCACCCCTGGCGCTACTGGATCGACGGCGAGCAGAGCGTCAGCCCCTACCGGGCCCACACCCCGCGCCGCCGTCCGAGCACCGCACGCGGGACGAAGGCCAACGGTTCTTGACTCTCGCCGTCCGAACCCCTAACGTAGGACGAGCCGCTTGTGCCGGTAGCGCTCAGAGCGATGACGGACAGTGGCACCTCTACTACTCAACGACTCAGGTCCCGCAGGGGCCTGTTTTCTGGCGCGCCTTTATCGGTGCCCCGGAAATGAGTGGAAGCCCGATTGGGAGCTCCACGGAAAGTCGGTTAACGTAGTGGACACGCCGAAGGGAAACGGAAAGGCCGAAAGGCCGGGCCGGGAACCGGAAAGCACCGAGGAAATCGGGCCCGAGAGAGTCTGATAGAGTCGGAAACACGAAATACCGAAGGGAAAACGCCCGGAGGAAAGCCCGAGAGGGTGAGTACGAAGGAAGCGTCCGTTCCTTGAGAACTCAACAGCGTGCCAAAAGTCAACGCCAGATATGTTGATACCCCGACCGAGGATCTTCCGATCCGAGGTTGAGGTTCCTTTGAAACACACACAGCGAGGACGCTGTGAACCTGGGAGATTATTCCTCTCCCGGTTCCGCTCTCGTGGTGTCTCCCGATTACGGGAAAACATTCACGGAGAGTTTGATCCTGGCTCAGGACGAACGCTGGCGGCGTGCTTAACACATGCAAGTCGAACGATGAACCGCTTTCGGGCGGGGATTAGTGGCGAACGGGTGAGTAACACGTGGGCAATCTGCCCTGCACTCTGGGACAAGCCCTGGAAACGGGGTCTAATA
>NZ_JAAGLR010001127.1 GCF_010548245.1 Streptomyces sp. SID11385 | reverse complement strand
CGCGCGCCGCGCACGCGGAGTTCGTGCGCGATCCCGCGCGACCCGATCCGGTCGACGCCGTCGCGGAGTCGAACCGGGGGCGGCTGCCCGCGCTCACGCCGCTGCGCGCGGAGCGGATGGCCGCGAGCCCCTTCGCCTTCCTGCGCGGCGCGGCCGGGCTGATGGCGTACGACCTCGCGCGCACGCCCGTCACCGGCGTGGGCGCCCAACTGTGCGGCGACGCGCACGCGGCGAACTTCGGTCTCTACGGGGACGCGCGCGGCGAACTCGTCATCGATCTGAACGACTTCGACGAGACCGTGTACGGGCCCTGGGAGTGGGACGTGAAGCGGCTCGCGACCTCGCTCGTGCTGGCGGGTCGCGAGGCGGGGGCGAGCGAGGACGTGTGCGCGGACGCGGCACGCGACGCGGCCGGCGCGTACCGGCGCACGATGCGCTTGCTCGCGAAGCTCCCGGCGCTCGACGCCTGGCACGCCGTCGCGGACGAGAGCCTCGTCTCGCACGCCGACGCGAAGGACCTCGCGGGCACGCTCGCGCGCGTCGCGGCGAAGGCGCGGCGCAATACGAGCGCGCGCTTCGCGGCGCGCTCGACCGAGGCCACGCCGGACGGCGGACGGCGCTTCGTGGACGCGCCGCCCGTGCTGCGCCGCGTCGGGGACGCGGAGGCGGCGGCCGTCGTACGGGCGCTCGGCGACTGGCTCCGCACGATCGCCGAGGACCGGCTGCCCCTCCTCGCCCGCTACACGGTGCACGACGTCGCCTTCCGCGTCGTCGGCACGGGCAGTGTCGGCACGCGCTCGTACGTGGTGCTGCTCCTCGACCACCGGGGCGAGGCGCTCGTCCTCCAGGTGAAGGAGGCGCGCCCCTCGGCGCTCCTGCCGCACCTCGCGACGGCCGGTTTCCCCGCGCCGGAGCCGGTGACGCACGAGGGGCGGCGTGTGGTGCTCGGGCAGCGGCGGATGCAGGTCGTCAGCGATCACCTGCTGGGATGGACGACGATCGAGCAACGCCCGTACCAGGTACGACAGTTCAGGAACCGGAAGGGCAGCGTCGATCCCGTGTCACTGGCTCCGGCGGAGCTGGACGACTACGCGCGGATGACGGGGGCGCTGCTGGCGCGGGCCCATGCGCACACGGCTGATCCCCGGGTGATCGCCGGATACTGCGGCAAGGGCGGGGAGTTCGAGGAGGCGGTGGGGGGATTCGCCTGTGCGTACGCGGATGTGACGGAGGGGGATCACGCGCGGTTCGTGGCGGGGCGGTGAGGGGGCAAGGAGGGTAGAGGAGGGAACCGGTGTACTTCCGTCTGGCACAGTTCCCTCCTGAGTCAATTTTCTCTGCCTAGCTGAAATGCGACGAATTGTGAACGGACTTAGAGTCGCTGTTTAATAGTGTATATCTGCAGCGATAGGCGTAGGTGTACAGGAGTTCGGGAAATCCGTCGGTCTGGAAAGCAGCAGGTATTTCTTTCAGGAAGATCTCTAACGTCCCGTTTACAGACAGCGGCAGATGCTGGTCCCGGCGAGTGCGAATGGACGCTATGTGTGGTTGGCATTCACCGCACGAGCCAACCGGAGGGTTCGGTGCCAGGCGCTACGAGCCGCGCCCAGCGACTGTGAGCGTGAGCTAATCAGAGCGCGCTGGTAATGAGTCTCCACGGCCTGCCAGGTCCGTACGTACGCGACATCACGCTTGCACCGTATGTCGGCCAGAGCTGTTGCGACCTCGCGCCCGGAGGGCTTCTTTCTATAGTTGGGTGTGTCGCTCGGGAGCCATGCCCTGTCACCAGCGGCGGCGAAAGGATCCGAATAGTCGTATCCAAATTTTTTCATGCATTTACTCCACGACGCATTTGCCGCGATGGTTCGTTTGTCGTGGTTGGTTGACTGCCACGCCTCAAGATTAGATTTGTCGACTATTGGAAGTTTTCCGGACTTTTGAGCGATGTGGAGTCGACTCTGGGCTCGACCCCGGCAGCCTCCATGGCCATCCACTTTGCGTCCATTGCCGGACTCGCCGATATACAGAGCTGTCGCCTGTGGAGTCATTTTTGTTTTTCTTAGCTGCTCGGCTCTGGCACGCTGCTGAGCCTGCGTCCTGGATATGCCGGATGATGGTGGTAGTTGGTAACCGTAGTCGTGAGCAGTGGCTTTATTAGATATTCCGTACCTGCGTTCATTCGGTGAGTGCGGATTACCCAACATAGGTAGCGGCGCTGGCCACGAGAGGCCTTTGGCTTTCATGCACTCGTTCGCGAGTGCGTAGACCGCCGTATCGATTTCGTTCTGCTGACGGCTGTCAGGAACGAAGTCGTCCAGCGGCAGCACCGGCACGGTAGCGCCAGCGACTGTACGGGTCGGTAGCTCCTCGCCTCCTTCGCTACCGTGAGTGGCGGTGGGCAGATCCGTGCCTCGCGAAGTGCAGGCGGAGGCGCACAAGACGACGACCGCTAGGGACAAGGCGATCCGACCGAGAGGGAAGCGCGGCAGCTGCATGTGTCTCCGGTTCAGTTGGTTACGCTAAGACGGCATAGGCGGGTATCGGCAGATGCCCGATACCCGCCCCCCTCAGGAAAATATTCCCCAGAGTGAGATCCTCACGGGCAAGATGCATTGCTGACGAAGCAAACCGAGGACCATCCGGTGACGAAGCCTGAACCGCCGCCCCCGGCAGTGGAGATCATGGTGCCGGTGTAGTTCGCGTTGGTAAATACCTTTACCGCAGTGTCGGGATCTCGGTTCCAGAGGCTTTCGAAGGTGTTGTCGACTGCGGTGGAAGTGCCGTAATAGGTACTACCTGAAAAACTGGGCTTGCTATAGAGAGTGTCATAGATCGGACCGATGCTTTGCCCGTTGTTGGATTTGTCGTTCCCGGAGCCGTAAACGCTGTCGTAGAGGCAGACCTCCCCGCCCCCGGAAGACTCGCACTTTCCGTTGTAGGAGCCCGCATAGGCCGGTGAGCCGACGATAGCGATGATCCCTGCGACCGCAGGGATGAGGGTAAGTCGACGAATCGATCTCTTCATTTGCCCGCTATTCTTTCGTGGCCATTTGGTGAATGGCTGCCGACTGTTTTGGCGTCACTTTATATCTAAAATTAAGTCATTGAAAGTCGACGCATAAGTGATCTGCGTCACAGTGTATTGTGGGTGATTGTCCGGTAGGGGTGTGAGTGATGTGGGTGCAGAGTTGCTGGAATGTCGGCTCCGTCCTGAGTGTGAATTGGAAGTGGGATATGTGGCTTCTGTTGGCTGCTGTGTCAAATGATCTGTGGTTGTAGGGTTTGAGCGAAGTTAGTCCAGAGGGTGGTGGGTGGATGTCAACGCAGATGGTGGGGTGTTCGCATCTTTGAGGGTGGTGAGTGTTGGCCTTTGCTCGCGAAAATAACTCGGACCGAGGTGGATGGTGTCGACTGACGTTTCATTTTGGATCTTAACCAGGTATGAGCTTGTAACACGAGCATGATCAGGCTCTCTTGAGGCGCTTTCAGTAGATCGTGGGAATATCCCAACGGGACGAAGGCGTCGTGGAGTTCGATCTGTCTTCCCGTCGGATGGCGAGATTTTTGAGCTGGTGGGGAGGGCGAAGTTTCGCTCCACGACGCAGCGGAGCGCGCCCAGGCCCCTGATGTTCGGGGAGCCCTTGCGCGAGATGGCGGGCATGCTCCGGCGTTGCGGTTCACGGTGGTCGGCTCGGGAGTTGTACGCCTGTCGCCGAGCACGGCGTCGGGGCGCGTTGAGGACGGCCCGGTCTGCCGGCCACGGGCGGGATGCCGTAAACGAGGGTGAAAGCCCGGGCGACGTGGTTCTAAAGGACGGACAGGATGCCCTAGAGAGAGCCGGGGCTACACAGGCCGAGGTCGCGGAGATTGGCTCGACCACGGCGGTGGCAATGGCTCGATCGGCGGCCACAAAACATCGGCCACGATCCACGGCAGAGTACCCACACCCTCACGCACGGCCGCCGAATTCTCACATCGGTACGGCCACCCGGCAGGCTTTAACAGGGTCGTGTTACGAGTGCTTAGGAGAACGAGCATGCATATAGGGTCAAGTCGCGCATTTCGACCCGGAAACCCAAACCCTCATATCATCCGCCGCGTGACCTAGGCTGGCCTGGTGACAACCCCGGAAGACGAGTCCCCGCAGCCCGCCCCGCCGACGCCGCAGGGCGAGGGCGCCTCCCCCGCCCCGGACCCCGCCTCACCCTCCGCACCGGCTGCCGGATCGCCCGACGGGACATCCCCCGCCGGAGAAGCACCCGCCGACGGAACCCCCCGCCCCGAGGCGCGCCTGGAGCGGGCAGTGCGTGCCGCCGAACAGGCGCTCATCGAGTACGAGATCGCCGTCGAGACCTTCCGCATCGAGGTCGAGAACTTCTCCCGCCTCCACCACCAGCGCCTCGGCCCCGTCTACGCCCGCCTCGACGAACTCGACGCGCTCATCGCCGAGGCCCGCGCGGCGCGTACCGGCAGCGATGAGGACCGGCTCCAAGCCGCGCGGCTGCGCGCGGAGGCCATGCCGATGCCCGCCGTCGAGGAGCTGTTCCACGGCTGGATGGGCGCGGAGGGCCTGTGGCCCGAGGCCGCCGCGATGCTCACCGAGCAGCCCGTGCGCCCCCCGGAGCGCGTCCGGCCGAGCGAGGAGGCCCGCGCGCTCTACCGCGACCTCGTCCGCAAGGCCCACCCCGACCTCGTACAGGACGAGAAGGAACGTGCGCGGCGGGACGAGTTCATCAGCCGCGTCACCACGGCCTACGGGCGCGGCGACGAGGCCGCGCTGCGTGCGCTCGCCACCGAGTGGGAGTCGGGCCCCGCGCCCCAGCCGGCCTTCCCCAGCCGCAGCGAGGAGCTGTACGCGCGCCTGGAGTGGCTGGCGCAGCGCAAGGACGTGATCGCGGCGGTGGCGCACGAGCTGGAGGAGAGCGCGATCGGCTCGATGCTCCGCCTCGCCCCCGACGACCCGGACCGCCTGATCGAGGAGGTCGCCGAACAACTCCTCGCCCAGGTCGCCGAGAAGGAGCACGAACTGCTCCGCTGGACCTCGGGAGAGGCGCCGGGCGGCGGCGGTACGGGGGAGAGCCCGGCGGATACGGGCACGGGCACGGGTACGAGTACGGAGCAGGCCGGGCCCGCGGCGGACCCGGCGAACCCCGCGAACCCCGCCGACGCGGCGGACCCGTCCGGCTCCGGGGACGACCCCGCGTCCGGCGGCGGCCGGGTCGGGTAGCGTCTCAGCCATGCATTTCGGATCTCTGCCCAGTGTCGGTGTCGGCGAGCTGAAGGCCGACGACTTCCTCCTCGACGTCCGTGAGGACGACGAATGGCAGGCGGGTCACATCGAGGGCGCCCTGCACATCCCGATGAGCGATTTCGTCGCGCGGTACGGCGAACTCACCGAGGCCGCCCCGCAGGACGGCACGGTCAACGTCATCTGCCGCTCCGGCGGCCGTTCGGCCCAGGTCACGATGTACCTCGCCCAGCAGGGCATCGACGCCGTCAACGTCGAGGGCGGCATGCAGGCGTGGGAAGCCGCGGGCAAGCCCGTCGTCGACGACAAGGGCGCCGCCGGCTTCGTCATGTGAGCCGGCGGTGGAGCGGGAAGGGATGAGCGCGCACGACGGCACGGCGGACGACGGCATAAGCGACGACGGCGCGGCGGCCGGTGGCGCACCGGCCGCCGACGGGCCCGATTCCCCCGGTACGGACCCGG
>NZ_JAAGLR010001091.1 GCF_010548245.1 Streptomyces sp. SID11385 | reverse complement strand
CCCGGCGAACATCCGCATGGCACGCGACTGGGACGACAGGCCCACGCCCTACCGCGCGGCCGCCTGGGCCCGCGTCCCGCTCCAGGCCCCGCTCGTCGGCTGGGCGCTGCGCCTGTCCGCGCGCACCCGCCGCTGAGGCCCCGCCCGGCCCGCACCCGCCGCTGACACCGGCCCCGTTAACGAGAACCCGCCCCGGCGCTCAGCTCCCGAGCGTCCGGTCCAGGTTCACCGTCGCGCTGATGAGCGCGAGGTGGGTGAACGCCTGCGGGAAGTTGCCCAGTTGCTCGCCCGTGGGCCCGATCTGCTCCGCGTACAGGCCGACATGGTTGGCGTACGTGAACATCTTCTCCAGCGCGAGGCGCGCGCCCTCCACGTCCCCCGTCCGCGTCAGCGCCTCCACCCACCAGAACGAGCAGATCGAGAACGTGCCCTCCGCGCCCTCCAGGCCGTCGGGCGAGAGCCTCGGGTCGTAGCGGAAGACGAGGCTGTCCGCGACGAGATCGCGGCGGATCGCCTCCACCGTGCCGAGGAAGCGCGGGTCGGTGGGGGAGAGGAACTTCACCATCGGCATGAGGAGCAGCGCCGCGTCCACCACCGCGTCGCCGCCGACCGCCTCCTCCGCCTCGGCGCAGTCCCCGGGCCGCAGCCGCTGGGTGAACGTCCCGGCCGCCTCGTCCCAGCCCTCCTCGATGATCTGCCGGTACATCGTGTCCCGCGTCGCCATCCACCGCCCCAGGTCCCCCGGCAGCCCCCGCTGCCGCGCCACCCGCACCATCCGCTCCACGGCGACCCAGCACATGAGCCGCGAGTACGTGTGCCGCTGGCGCCCGGCCCGGGTCTCCCAGATGCTCTCGTCCGGCTGGTCCCAGTGGTCGAGCAGCCAGTCGAGCAGCGTGCACAGGTCGGTCCACGCCTCGTACGAGATGCCCTTGCCGTACTTGTTGAACAGGTAGACCGAGTCGATGAGTTCGCCGAAGATGTCGAGCTGGAGCTGATCCTTCGCCCCGTTGCCGACCCGGCACGGCGCCGAGCCCCGGTACCCCTCCCAGTGGTCGAGCACGACCTCCTCGCGCACCGCCTCGCCGTCGATCGAGTACAGCGCGCGCAGCGGGCCGCCCTCACCGCTCACGCACGCCTTGCGCAGCAGCCGCGTCAGCCAGCCCGTGAAGGCGTCCGCCTCCTCCGTGAAGCCGAGCCGCAGCAGCGCGTAGAGCGAGAACGCCGCGTCCCTGATCCACACGTACCGGTAGTCCCAGTTCCGCTCGCCGCCCACCCGCTCCGGCAGGCCGAGCGTCGGCGCGGCGATCACCGCGCCGCTCGGCTCGTGCGTGAGCAGCTTCAGGGTCAGCACGGAGCGGTGCACGCGCTCGCGCCAGCGGCCCGCGTACGCCGAGCGGGAGAGCCAGCCGCGCCAGTACGCGACCGTACCGAGGAACAGCTCCTCGACCTCGGCCTCCGACGTCTCGCCGGTGTCCTCGCGCGCGTCCTCCAGGACGAAGGCGGCCGACTCGCCCGCCGAGAGCGTGAACTCACCGTGCGCGTCCCGACCCCCGACCCGCAGCGGGACCCGCGTGCGCAGCGCGAGCGCCCCCGCAGGGCCCGCGAACTCGGCCCCGTACGCCGTGGCGCGCGCCTCGTGCGGAGCGCGCCCGTAATCCATGCGCGGCGCGATCTCCGTCCGCATCGGCATCCGCCCCCGCACGCACACCACACGCCGCACGAGCCGCTGCCGGTGCGCCTCGTCCTTCGGCCGAAGGAGCGGCATGAAGTCCTGCACCTCGACGATGCCGTCCTCGGTGAGCATGCGCGTCACGAGGATGTTCGTGTCGGGGAAGTAGAACTGGTGATACGTCGCGTCCTCCGCCGCCGGGGCGATCCGCCAGCGCCCGCCCTCGCGCGCGTCGAGCAGCGCGCCGAAGAGGCTCGGCGAGTCGAAGCGCGGGGCGCAGAACCAGTCGACACTGCCGTCCACCGCGACGAGCGCGGCCGTGCGCAGATCACCGATGAGACCGTGCTCCGCGATCGGCGGGTACGCGCCGTGCCGCTCCTGCTCCGCCATCGTCCGGCCTCCCGGGCTCGGGCCGGGAAGCGGGCGCGGCCCCGGCCGGTCCGCACCGCCAGTGTCAAGGCCCGCGCCGTCCTCCGCACGCGCAGAGCGCCCTGGGCATCACCGGGGACCCCTGGTCAGCGTGGGTGGCGCGGGGGCAGACTGCTCCCATGAGCACCCAACGCATCGGCCTCGTCGGCTCCGGTTCCTGGGCCGAGCACACCCACGCCCCCGCGCTCGCCGCGCACCCCGGGGTCACCTTCACCGGGGTCTGGGGCCGCAGGCCCGAGGCCGCCGCGGCACTCGCCACGGCGCACGGCGTCCCCGCCTTCAGCGGTGAGGACGGCTTCGCGGAGCTCCTCGAAGCCAGCGACGCGCTCGCCTTCGCGCTCCCCCCGGACGTGCAGGCCCCGCTCGCGACGCGTGCCGCCGAGGCGGGCCGCCACCTCCTCCTCGACAAGCCGGTCGCCACCGACGCCGCGACGGGCCGCGCCCTCGCCGACGCCGCCACGGCCGCGGGCGTCGCCTCCGTCGTCTTCACGACCATGCGCTTCGCCCCGGCGTCCGCCGCCTGGCTCGCGGACCTCGCCCGGCGGGACGGCTGGATCACCGGGCGCGCGGAGTGGTTCGGCGGCCTGTACGGGAGCGACGCGGACCCGAGCCCCGACTCGTCGTGGCGTCGCGAGAAGGGCGGCCTGTGGGACGTGGGCCCGCACGCCCTGTCCGTGCTCCTCGCCGTCCTCGGCGACGTCGAGGCGATCACGGCCGTACGCGGCGCACCGGACCTGACCCACCTGATCCTGCGCCACACCTCGGGCGCCACCAGTTCGGCCGCGCTCACCCTGAGCGCCCCGAAGGCCGCCGCGGGCGTCACCGCGACCTTCCGGGGCACCGAGGGCGTCGAGAGCCTTCCCGAGGGCCGCGACACCTCCGTCACCTCGTTCACGGCGGCGATCGACGCGCTGCTCACGGCGATCGACACGAAGACCCCGCACCCGTGCGACGTGCGCTTCGGAGCCCGGCTGACGGAACTCCTGGCGGAGGCGGAGGGGCAGCTGAAGGCGGCGGGGGAGTAGGCGAACCCCCTTGGCGTGCGGCCCCGGCCCGGCTCAGCAGGTCACGCCGGCGCCGGGGCTCACGCCCAGCAGACGCGTGAAGGAGCGGTACAGGCCCGCCCGGTGCTCCATCTGGGCCGGGCCCGCGCCGTCGCACTCCGCCGTGCCGTTGAGGCTGCGGATCGTCTCGCCGAAGCCCGCGCGCCGCACCATCGCCTCGTGCCCGGTGAGCGTGCCGGGCCCCGTCTGCGTGTTCCAGTACCAGAGCGCGGTGGCCCAGGCCACGGCCGGATCGCGCTCGACGAGCCAGGGGTCGTGCAGGAGGTCGACGCCGAGGGCGTCCCCGGCGGCCTTGTAGTTGAAGTTCCAGCTCAGCATGATCGCCCCGCGCCCGTAGTAGGCGTCGTGCCCGGCGGGGCAGCCGTAGCTCCGGCCCTCGTCGCAGAAGACCGGGTACGTCTCCTTGTTCTGCGCCACGACGTAGAAGAGCCCGCCCGTCTCATGGCTCACGTTCGCGAGGAACGCGGCGGCCTCCCTCCGCGCCGTCACCGGCCCGCCCTCGCGCGCGAAGCGCGGGTAGGACCGGGTGGCCTCGACCAGGCCCTCGTACGTGAAGAAGGGGTCCCGGTCGGGGAACATCCGCGCGAACTGCCGCTCGCTCACGACGAAGCGGGACGGTCCGGGGTGACGCGGACCGCTCGCGAAGGCGCCACCCGCCGGGAGAACGGTGAGCAGCAGGGCCGCGCACAGGGCGAGGAGCGCGGCGAGGGCGGGGCGGGAGGAGGGGCGTGGCACGGGATCACTCTCCGGACGGTGGGGGACGTCGGGCGCAAGCGCTCCGCAGCCTAGGGGCGGGGACACGCCTGGGGGAGTCCCCTGCGGAGAATTGGCCTGGACCAATCGCCGTGCGCTGGGCCGGTCAACCGCGTATCGACTTATCCGCTTGTCGGCTCGTACGACCGTCCGGCGGTCCTTCATACGAGTGCATCGCGTGTCCCCCGCTCGCCGTTCCCGCCCCCGCCGGGGCACTCCTGCGGCCCCTCCCGTCCCGTACGCGGACAGGTGTGACGCCGGGGCGCGCAGGGAACCCGTGGGTGCGTACCTGACCAGCACGACCGCACCGGCCCGGCCGCCGGCGCTGACGGGTGGCGAAGATGAGCTCGTACATGGGACCAGAGGACTACGGACAGGACCCCCTCGGGGAATTCCTCGCGCGTTTCTTCGGCGGCGGCGGCCCGTCCCAGGGCCGGCGCCAGCCCCGCTACTACGACTTCGCGCGCCTCATGAGCGAGCCGACCCGCCAGCTTGTCCAGCAGGCCGCCAACTACGCCGCCCAGAACGGCAGCAGCGACCTCGGCACCGAGCATCTGCTGCGCGCCGCCGTCGCCGCCGAACCCACCCGGGAACTCCTCGCCCAGGCCGGAGTGGACCCGGACCAGGTGGGCGCGGAGATCGACGAGCACGCCGAGCGCGGCCCGGCCCGCAGCTCCATCGCCGTCAGCCCCGCCGTCAAGCGCGCGCTCATGGACTCGCACGAGATCGCCCGCGCCTCCGGCTCCTCCTACATCGGCCCCGAGCACCTCCTCGCGGCCCTCGCCGCCAACAAGGACGCCACCGCCGGGCGCATCCTCGACGCCGCCCGCTTCTCGCCCGGCACCTCCGGGCCCGCGCCCGGCGAGCACCCGAGCGGGGTGTGGGGCAACGGCGAGCGCGGCCCGGCCCCGGGCGCCAGGCCCGGCGGGAACAGCAAGACGCCCACGCTCGACAAGTACGGCACCGACCTCACCGAGGCCGCCCGGCAGGGCCGCATCGACCCCGTCATCGGCCGCGAGAAGGAGATCGAGCAGACCGTCGAGGTCCTCGCCCGGCGCGGCAAGAACAACCCGGTCCTCATCGGCGAGGCCGGCGTCGGCAAGACCGCCGTCGTCGAGGGACTCGCCCAGCGCATGGCCGACGGCGACGTGCCCGACATCCTCGCCGACCGCCGCGTCGTTCAGCTCAACCTGTCCGCCCTGGTCGCGGGCACCCGTTACCGCGGCGACTTCGAGGAACGCCTCACCGGGCTCGTCGACGAGGTCCGCGAGCACTCCGACGAGGTGATCCTCTTCATCGACGAACTCCACACCGTCGTCGGCGCGGGCGGCGGGGGCGGTGGCGAGGGCGGCGGCTCGATGGACGCGAGCAACATGCTCAAGCCCGCGCTCGCACGCGGCGAACTCCACGTCATCGGCGCCACGACGCTGGAGGAGTACCGCCGCTACATCGAGAAGGACGCGGCCCTCGCCCGCCGCTTCCAGCCCATCCTCGTGCCCGAACCGAGCACCGCGGACGCCATCGAGATCCTGCGCGGCCTGCGCGACCGCTACGAGGCCCACCACCAGGTCCGCTACACCGACGAGGCCCTCGTCGCGGCCGTCGAGCTGTCCGACCGCTACCTCACCGACCGCTTCCTCCCCGACAAGGCGATCGACCTCGTCGACCAGGCGGGCGCCCGCGTCCGCATGCGCTCCTCGACCCGCGGCACCGACGTGCGCGCCCTCCAGCGCGAGGCCGAGCAACTGCGCCGCGACAAGGACCAGGCCGTCGCCGCCGAGCAGTACGAACGCGCCACCGAACTGCGCGACAAGCTCGGCGAGCTGGAGAGGCGCATCGAGTCCAGCGGCGACCCGCACCCCAACAAGGACACCATCGCCGAGGTCACCGTCGACGACATCGCGGGCGTCGTCTCGCGCCAGACCGGCATCCCCGTCAGCTCGCTCACGCAGGAGGAGAAGGAGCGCCTGCTCGGCCTGGAGGAGCACCTCCACGCCCGGGTCATCGGCCAGGACGAGGCCGTGACCGCCGTCGCCGACGCCGTCCTGCGCTCGCGCGCCGGGCTCTCCACGGGTGACCGGCCCATCGGCAGCTTCCTCTTCCTCGGCCCGACTGGCGTCGGCAAGACGGAACTCGCCCGCACCCTCGCCGAGGCGCTCTTCGGCAGCGAGGACCGCATGGTGCGGCTCGACATGAGCGAGTACCAGGAACGCCACACCGTCTCACGGCTCGTCGGGGCGCCCCCCGGATACGTCGGCCACGAGGAGGCCGGGCAGCTCACCGAGGCGGTGCGCCGCAACCCGTACTCGCTGCTCCTGCTCGACGAGATCGAGAAGGCGCACCCCGACGTCTTCAACATCCTCCTCCAGGTCCTCGACGACGGCCGCCTCACCGACTCCCAGGGCCGCACCGTCAACTTCACCAACACCGTCATCGTCATGACGAGCAACCTCGGCTCCGAGGCGATCACGAGCAAGGGCCGGCTCGGCTTCGGCAGCAATGACACCGAGAGCGACGAGGAGGACCGCAGGGAACGCGTGCTGCGCCCCCTGCGCGAACAGTTCCGGCCCGAATTCCTCAACCGCATCGACGAGATCGTCATCTTCCGCCAGCTCGACGACAGCCAACTGCGCAAGATCACCGACCTGTTGCTGGACGAGACGCGGCGCGGACTGCGCGCCCAGGGCGTCGAGGTCACCTTCACCCCGGCCGCCGTCGCCTGGATCGCCCACCACGGCTACCAGCCCGAGTACGGGGCGCGCCCCCTGCGCCGCACCATCCAGCGCGAGGTCACCAACGAACTCTCGCGCAAACTGCTGCGCGGCGAACTCCCCGAGCACACGGCCCTCGTCGTCGACGCCGAGGAGGACGCACCCCGCCTCCTCTTCCGCACGGAGACCGAGACGGGCAAGGGCACGAGGACGGAACCGGCGACGGACTGACCACGGGCGGGCCGCGCGCGGGGCTCCGTAGCGGCGCGGGGCGTGGCGCGGGGCGTGGTGCGGGGCCCGGCGGCCGTACGCGGCGGCGCGCGTCCCGTACCCTGCGCGCGTGCTCCCTTACGACGTCCTCGTCCTCAACGGCGGCTCCAGCTCCGGCACCACGAGCCTCGCCCGTGCCCTCCAGGACCTCCTGCTCCCCGAACCCTGGCTCCTGTGCGCCGTGGACGCACTCGTCGAGGCCCTGCCCGCCGCGTTGCGCGAGGAGGACGCGGGCGGGACGGGGGAGGGGATCGTCCTCGCGGCGGACGGCTCGGTACGCCCCGGCGCGACCTTCCGCCGCGTCGAAGCCGCCTGGATGGCGGGTGTCGCGGCGACCGCGCGGGCCGGGACGCGCGTCGTGGTGGACGACGTCTTCCTCGGCGGCGCGGCCTCGCAGGCCCGCTGGGCGCACGCGCTGACGGGGCTGCGGACCGCCTGGGTCGGCGTGCGCTGCGCCCCCGCCGTCGCCGAGGCCCGCGAGGCGCGAAGGCCGGACCGGGTGCGCGGCATGGCGGCACGTCAGGCCCTCTTGGTGCACGAAGGCGTACGCTACGACGTCGAGTCGGAGACGACGCACGGCGACCCGGCGGCGTGCGCGCGCGAGGTGCTGCGGGGGCTTGGCGCGTCCGCGTAGGTGCCTGGAGGGGGACTCGGCCGGGGGCGTTCTCCGGGGTCGTACGGCCGAAGCTCCCTACTTCCCGTCCCCGTCCGCCGCCGCCATGAGCGTCGCGAGGTCGAGCTTGCCCATCTTCATCATGGCGGCCATCGCGCGCCCCGCGCGTTCCTGGTCCGGGCCCGCGAGGAGGTCGAGGAACGGGATCGGGGCGATCTGCCAGGACAGGCCCCAGCGGTCCTTGAGCCAGCCGCACGGGCCCTCGGAGCCGCCGAGGCTCAGGGCGTCCCAGTAGTGGTCGATCTCGGCCTGGTCGGCGCACTCGACGACGAGCGAGACCGCCTCGGTGAAGTGGAACTCCGGGCCGCCGTTGAGCGCGTTGTGCCGGGTCCCGTCGAGCGTGAAGTCGACGGTGAGGACGGAGCCCGCGGGGCGGGGACCGCCCTCCTGGTAGTACGTCACGCGGTCGACCTGCGAGTTCGGGAAGACGGAGACGTAGTACTCGGCGGCCTCCAGCGCCTCGCTGTCGAACCACAGACTCGGGATGACGTGCGGCATGGGATGCCCTCCTCGGCCGGGGCGCACGGCCACTCCGCACGTCCTCACCAGCTACGACCGTCCCACCGCCCCGGACTCATCGCATCCCGGCCCGCCGCGCGTCTCCCGTAGGCTCCCGGGGTGTTCTCGTTCCGCCTGCCCGGCCTCCTGCTCGCCGTCCTCCTCCTCCTCGCCGCCTGCGGCACGGACCCGGCGCCCAGCGCCTCCCCCGGCGCGAGCCGGAGCCCGCGCCTCCCGCCGCGTCATCAAGGCGTCGACTACCAGCTCGGCGGCTCCTACCCGCCCCCCGCCGGCGCCCGGATCGTCGTCCGCGACCACACGGCGAAGCCCGCAGCGGGGCACTACAACGTCTGCTACGTCAACGCCTTCCAGGCCCAGCCCGGACGCACCGCCGACTGGCCCGCCGACCTCCTCCTGCGCGACGCGCGCGGCAAGGCCGTCATCGACCGCGACTGGCACGAGCAACTCATCGACCTGCGCACCCCGGAGCGCAGGAAGCGCGCCGCCGCCCGCCTGGGGAAGCAGATCGCGGGCTGCGCCGAACACGGCTTCCAGGCCGTCGAGCCCGACAACTACGACAGCTACACGCGCTCCCACGGCCTCCTCGACGCCTCCGACGCCACCGCCTACCTCACCCTCCTCGCCCGCACGGCCCACCACCACGGCCTCGCCATCGCCCAGAAGAACACGGCCGAGCTGGCGTCCCGGCGCGAGAAGGTCGGCCTCGACTTCGCCGTCACCGAGGAGTGCGGCGCGTACGAGGAGTGCGGGACGTACCTGCGCGCCTTCGACGGGCACGTCGTCGACATCGAGTACACGCGCGAGGGGCTGCGCGCGGCCTGCGCGGTGCGGGGGCTGCGCCCCGCGGTCGTGCTGCGCGATCTGGACCTCGTACCGCGCGGCGAGAAGGGGTACGTACGGGCCGTGTGCCCCGCCTCCTGAAGCGGGGCCCGGTCCCGACCGGTGCCGGAGCCGCCTCCGGTTGCGTCCGCCGCCCACGCGGGGACCCTTGACGGAGGACGCGTGGGCGCCGTTTCGGGTGCCGCGCCCCCACCGGAGAGGACGCACCATGCCCGCGATCACCACGCGTGACGGAGTCGAAATCTTCTACAAGGACTGGGGCAAGGGCCGCCCCGTCGTCTTCATCCACGGCTGGCCGCTGAACGGCGACGCCTGGCAGGACCAGCTCAAGGCCGTCGCCGACGCCGGGTACCGCGGCATCGCGCACGACCGGCGCGGACACGGCCGCTCGACACCGGTCTACGACGGCTACGACTTCGACACCTTCGCGGACGACCTGCACGACCTCCTCACCGAGCTGGACCTGCGCGACGTCACCCTCGTCGCGCACTCGATGGGCGGCGGCGAACTCGCGCGCTACATCGGCCGCCACGGCACGGACCGCATCCACTCCGCCGTCTTCCTCTCGGCGATCCCGCCGCTCATGCTCCAGGGTCCCGACAACCCGGAGGGCGTCCCGCAGAGCGTCTTCGACGACATCAAGAAGGGAATCCTCGCGGAGCGCTCGCAGTTCTGGCGCGATACGGCCGTGGGCTTCTGCGGCGCCAACCGGGAGGGGAACAAGGTCACCCAGGGCAACAAGGACGAGTTCTGGCGCATGGCCATGCAGGAGACCATCGAGGGCAGTGTGGCCTGCGTCGACGCCTTCGCGGCGACGGACTTCCACGAGGACCTGAAGAAGTTCGACATCCCCACCCTCGTCGTGCACGGCGACGACGACCAGGTGGTGCCGATCGACGCCACCGGCAAGAAGACCGCCGAGCTCGTCCCCGGCGCCGAGCTGAAGATCTACGAGGGCGGCTCGCACGGCATCGCCCTCGTCCCGGGCCACAAGGAGAAGTTCAACAAGGACCTCCTGGACTTCCTGAAGAAGTGACGGGACGACGCACGCCGAAGGGGCGGCACCGAGCGGTGCCGCCCCTTCGGCGTGCGGTGGGCGCGGGCGCGCGGTCAGTCCGGCAGCGGCTTCACGCTGCGCGGCGTGCTCGGCGACTGGTGCGTGCTCGTCGGGAGCATCCTGATCTCGCCCTCGGGGTTGATCTCCGCCTGCACGATGCCCGTCTCGTCGCGGTAGAGCGGGGCGCCGCTCGGGCCCGTCTGCTGGGTGCGGGTCACTGTCACGGCGGCCGGGCCACCGCCCGGCTCGCCCACGATCTCGGCGGCGTCGAAGGTCAGCTCGTAGCGCTCGGGCTGCATGACAGGCTCCGTCCTGCGGGAGGGTCGCGGGCACCGGCTGCCCCCTGCATGATGCGGGCAGCGGCCCGGCGGGGGCGTGCGGAGGTGCGCCGTTCGGGGCGCAACCGCCCGGCGCTCGGGGGCGTGGTACGGGAGCTTCAGGGGGCGCACTCCAGCACTCCGGGGCGGAGCCTCACCACCCCAGCCCGTGGAACTCCCTGCGCAGCGCCGCGAAGCCCCGCTCCTCGCGCGAGGGGTGCACGCGGTTGGTGAGCAGGACCGCGTACCGTCCCGTGGCCGGGTCGATCCACAGGCTGGTCCCCGTGAACCCCGTGTGCCCGTACGCGCCGGGGCCGAACGAGCCGCCGACGGGCGAGGCGTCGCCGGGGTCCTGGCCCTGCCAGGCGAGTGCCCGGCGCAGGTTCAGCGCGTCGGTGTGCGGGGCCGTCATGCGCGCGTACGTCTCGGGGCGCAGCAGCTCGGGCGCTCCGCCCGCGAGCGAGCGGGCGAGCGCCTCGACGTCGGCGAGCGGGGCGAAGAGCCCGGCGTGCCCCGCGATCCCGCCGAGCACGACCGCGTTCTCGTCGTGGACCTCGCCCCGCACCACGCGTCCCCGCCACGGGCACTTCTCGGTCGCCACCGCCCGCTGTGCCGGCACTGGCCCGAACCCGGTCCCGCGCAGCCCGAGCGGCGCGCACACGTACCGGTCCACGAGCGCGTCGAGCCCTTCGCCGCCCGCCGCCTCGGCGAGCAGCCCGAGGAGCATGAAGCCCTGCGAGGAGTACGTGACGTGCTGCCCGGGCGGCCCGCTCAGCGGCAGCCGCGCGAGCCCGTCGAGCAGCGCCTCGCGGGTCGGGTGCGTGCGGTACATCGGGACCTGGCCGGGCAGCCCCGAGGTGTGGGTGAGCAGGTCGGCGACGGTCAGCGGCGCGAGCGGGGTGTCGCGGTAGCGGGGCAGGTACGTGGCGAGCGGCGCTTCGAGCGCGAGGGCACCGCGCTCGGCGAGGGCAACGACGACGAGACCCACGACGGGTTTCGTCACGGAGGCGAGGTCCCACAGCTCCGTGCCGTCCAGCGGGGGACCGTCCCAGGCCCGCGTCCCGAGCCACCCGCGGTCCACGCCGCCGTCCGGGGTCGAAAGGGCCCAGGCGGCACCCGAGTACAGGCCCCGCTCCCGGCCCGCGGCCAGCAGCGCCCGCCGTGCCGCGCCCGCCTCCGTACGCTCCGCGCTCATCGGTCCTCGCCTCCCGCCTCGACGAGGCCCAGGCGCGGCGGGGCCTCCGCCGCCAGCCCGGCC
>NZ_JAAGLR010001060.1 GCF_010548245.1 Streptomyces sp. SID11385 | reverse complement strand
CCCCCGGCGCGTACCGCTGAGCGCGGCGGGGCGCGGGGCGAGGCGGGTGCGGGTGACGACGAGCTGGCCGTCCTCGGGGTAGGCGTGCCACGTGCGCCACTGCGTCTCGCCGTCGCGGCGCTGCACGAGCATCGCGGTGAACGCGTCGGGGCTGCCGGGGAAAATGCCCGCGAGGCCGTGCGGGTGCTCGGCGACGAGCGCGAGGAGTTCCTGCGCGCGCCCCGCGAACGCGCCGGGCGGCAGCTCCTCGACGCGCGCGGCGAAGTGGTAGTCGAAGCCGTCGAACTCCTCGACGACGCCCACCGGGAGCGGCGCGCCGCCGCCCGGCAGACAGGCGACGGTCTCCGAGCACTCCCCGTACTCGTCCTCCAGGAGGACTTGGTGGGAGGCGCCGAGCAGCCGCAACTGCACGGTCGCCTCCTCCAGTTTCAGGTCGAGTGCCGAGAGACAGGGCAGGGGTTCGCGGCCGAGCGCCCACGCGAGATCGCTCGCGCGCGTGTCGGTGTAGGTGGTCTTCAGGGTCGTGAGCATGGTTCGGCTCCACAGGCGCGCAAGGACGAGGAGGGGCGGGCTGTCTCCCACGGGACGGCGACGGGGTGACCGGCCGGTCGGGACCCGGATTCCGTGGTACGGGCCGGGGTGCGGGAGTAGCCGGCTCGTGCCCACCGGGGCCGTGCCCGTGAGCTGAGTGGGACGGGAACGACGGCGGAGGGGCGGCGACGTTTTAGAGGGAATCATGAACTCTCGTGCCCTGACCGCCTTTTCGCCCAACTCCGGGTGGTTTCCATCCCCCAGAGGGCCGGGCAGTTCACATGTTCAACCAGTGCGGAGCTTGCGCGGGGCGGGGTGTGGGGTGCGGCGGGGCGGGGGGTGCTC
This sequence comes from Streptomyces sp. SID11385, assembly GCF_010548245.1. Classification (GTDB taxonomy): domain Bacteria; phylum Actinomycetota; class Actinomycetes; order Streptomycetales; family Streptomycetaceae; genus Streptomyces. Next base: position 5,013 of record NZ_JAAGLR010001060.1, on the reverse strand, counting down.
GGGTCGGGGGTACGGGGCTTGTCCAGTGCTTTTCTGGTCCTGGGGGCAAAAAACACTCGTGTGAGTGACAAGGAGTGCTCCATCTGTCACGTAGCGTGGCCCGTGTGAGCGAACCGCGTGCTGTCGTCCCATCCGGCCGGCCGCCGTCCCACCCGGGGGCGGAGGGTGCGCGCGGCGTGCTCGTGGACGAACGCGGTCGCGGCAAGGGCGGCTCCGGCTCCGTGGAGGAGGCCGGGCAGGAGGCCGCGGCCGAACTGCCGCCGCTCTCGCTGCCGGTGCCGCCCGGTGTCGGCCGCTTCCTCGTGCTGCTCGCCGTCTTCGTCTGCGCGGCCTGCGGACTCGTGTACGAACTCGAACTCGTCGCCCTCGCCTCGTACCTGCTCGGCGACTCGGTCACGCAGGCGTCCCTCGTCCTCTCCGTCATGGTCTTCGCGATGGGCATCGGCTCGCTGCTCGCGAAACGGCTGTGCACACGCGCCGCGGCGGCCTTCGGCGTGATCGAGGCGGGGCTCGCGCTCGTCGGCGGGTGCAGCGCGCTCGCCCTCTACGGGGCCTTCGCCTGGTCGGGGCGCTTCCCGGGCGCGTGGGCGAGCGGTTCGAGCGGCCTGCTCATCGGCTTCACCTTCGCCATCGGCGTGCTGATCGGGGGTGAGGTGCCGCTGCTCATGGTGCTCATCCAGCGCATCAGGCGGCAGGAGGCGGGCGGCGCGGTCGCCGACCTCTTCGCCGCCGACTACGTGGGCGCGCTCGTCGGCGGCCTCGCCTTCCCCTTCCTGCTGCTCCCCTTCCTCGGCCAGCTCACGGGCGCCCTGCTCACCGGCGCGATCAACGCCTGCGCGGGCGCGGCGCTCGTCCTCGGCCTCTTCCACCGCGACCTGAGCCGGCGCGCCCGCTGGACCCTGCTCGTGCTCAACGCCTTCGTCCTCGGCCTCCTCGCGATGGCCGCGCTCCACGTCGGCGACTTCGAACGCGCCGCGCGCCGCGCCGTCTTCGGCGACGACGTGCACGTGGCGCTCCACAGCGACGTGCAGGACATCGTCCTGACGGGCCGCGCCGGGCAGCCGCTGACGCTGTACCTCGGCGACGGACCGCGCGTCAGCTCCGCCGACGAGGGCGTCTACCACCAGGCGCTCGTCCGCCCCGCGCTCGCCGGTCCGCACGCCCGCGTGCTCGTCCTCGGCGGCGGCGACGGGCTCGCGGTACGGGAGGTGCTGCGCGTGCCCGGGGTACGAGTGGTGGACGTCGTGGAGGTGGACCGCGAGCTGCTGCGGCTCGCCCGCAGGGACCCCCGGCTCGGTGGGCTCAACCGGCACGCGCTCGACGACCCGCGCGTGCACGCGGTCTCCGCCGACGCCTTCACGTGGCTGCGCGCCAACCGGCGCCGCTTCGACGCCGTCGTGGCAGATCTGCCCGACCCGCGCCAGACGGCGGCCACGAAGCTCTACTCCCAGGAGTTCTACGGGCTCCTGAAGCGGGCCCTCGCGCCAGGTGGCCGCTCCGTCGTGCACGTTGGCTCGCCCGGCCGGGACGCGCGCGACTACTGGCGCGCCGAGCGCACCCTGCGCGCCGCCGGGCTGAGCACGGCGCCGTACGCGGCGAAGAAGGGGCGGGCGGAGTGGGGATACCTGCTCGCCGCCTCCGGCGAGCGACCACGCCTCGCCGTTCCCGCCCGGCCGGGGGGCGGGTTCGGCGTACGGGAGCTGCGGGCCGGCGCACGACGGGTGGCGGGGACGCGGGTGCGCGGCCTGAAACCGTCGACGCTGGTGTCACCCCGGTACGGGTGGTGAGGCGGACGAGGCGCGGGCGGGGCGGGGGCGATGGAGCGCGTGCGAACGAGGTCGGTGGGGTGCCTGCGGGTGGGTCCGGCGAGGCGTTCGGAACGAGGAGGGTACGGAAGGGGCGGGCGTGGGTAGGCTCGCCCGCCATGGAGCATGAGGTCTTCGTCCCGGTTCCCCCCACCGCGCTGCGGCGCGCGCTCGGCGACCCCACCCGGGTTCCCGATTGCGTGCCGGGACTGCGCGCCGAGCCCGGACCCGAGCCGCGCACGGCCCCCGGCGGTGACGGCATCGCGGTGCACGGACGGCTGCGGCTGCGCGCCGGGAGCCACACGATCACGTACCGGGGCGCGCTGCGCCTGACCGCCCGCCCCGACGACAGCTGGGCGCTGCACGTCTCGGCGACCGAGGCGCGCGGCGAGGGCTCGGTACGGGCGCGGCTGAGCCTGACGCTCGCGGAGGCCGAGGGCGGCACGCGGGTGCGGTTCGCCGGGAGCGGGGAGGTCGCGGGCCGGCTGCTCGACGAGGCCGGCCCCCAGACTGCCGAATCCGCCCTCCACCGCCTCCTCAACCGCTTCGCCGCGAACCTGGGCCGGGCCGGGGAGGCGGACGCCGGGGAGCCGAGTGCGGGGGAGTCCGGCGGAGCGGGGGCGCGCGGCGCGCGGGCCGCCGGTTCTGACGGACCGGGCACTGTGGGATCGAGTGCCGGTGGACCGGGCGGGAAGGCGGCCGGGGCGGAGACCGGTGCGGAAGCCGGTACGGACGAAGAGCCGGGGACGGCGTTCGGGGAGGACGCGATGACGGACGGGACGGACAGGACGAGCGGGACGGGCGAACAGCCGGAGGGAGAAGGGGCGGAGGGAACGGAAGGCGAGAAGCCGGCGCAGCGGTCGGCGGGACCGGAGGAAGGGAGCGGCGCCGAGAAGGACGCGGGCGCGGAGGCCAGGGGCGCGGAGGCGGCGGTGGACGGTAGTACGGATGCCTCCGATGCCGCCGACATCGCGGATGCTGTCGATGGCGCGGGCGGAGCTGAGGCCGAGGGCGGTGCCGGTGTCGCTGACGCTGCCGACCTCGCGAAGGACGACGCCGCCGACACCCACGACGCCGCCGACGCTGGCGACCCCGCCGACCCCGCCGGCACCCCCGCCCCCGGTGACGACGACCTCCTCGGCATCGTGCCGGACACCCCCGCCTCGGTCTTCGACAGTGAGGTCCCGCCGTCCTCGCTGGGGCGCGAGGAGGGGCCGCTCGGCCCGGAGGAGGCGGAGCCACCGGCCGAGGCCGCGCACGCCCGCCGGACGATGATCGGCCGCAGCGCGGAGGAGGTCGATCACGCGCCGCCCCGGGGCCGGTACGCGCCCGAAGCGGTCGGCGGCGCGGGTTCCACCGCGAACACGCTGCGCTGGGCCGCCCCCGTGGCGGCGCTCGTCGTGGCCTCGGCGGTGGTGGCGGGACGCGCGCTGCGCCGCAGGCACTGACGGGTGCGGCGCGGGATGCGGGCGCGGGCGCCGGTGTGCGCGGGTGATCTCCTCGGCGCCCGGCGCCCCGCGTAAGGTCACCCCGTGACCACCGCACATGAGACGACGCTGACCACCCGCACTTCCTCCCTCACCGTGCGCCCGGACCTCGGGGCCCGGCTCGGTTCGCTGAGGGTGGGGGAGTACGAACTGCTGCGGCCCGGCGATCGCTACGGCTCGTTCCCGATGGCCCCGTTCTGCGGGCGCACCCGGGGCGGGCGCTTCACCAACGGCGGGACGATCCACCAACTGCCGCTCAACGACGACCCCAACGCCATCCACGGCACCGCGCGCGACCACCGCTGGGCGACCGCGCCCGTGCCGGACACCGAGGACGGCCGGCCCACGGCGGCGTTCACGTACGACCTGGCCGAGCCGTGGCCGTACCCCGGGCGGGTCACGCAGACGATGGAGCTGGGCGAGGACGCGCTCACGCTGCGGATGGGCATCGAGACGTACGGGGACTCGTTCCCGGGCCAGGTCGGCTGGCACCCGTGGTTCCGGCGGAACCTCGGGAAGGGCGGCGAGGACGTGAAGATCGAGTTCCAGCCCGCGTGGCAGGAGGAGCGCGGCGCGGACCACCTGCCCACGGGCCGCCGGATCGACCCGCTGCCGGGTCCGTGGGACGACTGCTTCGGGATGCCGGACGGCGTCACGGTCCTGCTCACCTGGCCGGGCGAGCTGGAACTGACCGTGACCAGCCCGGAGAAGTGGGTCGTGGTCTACGACGAACAGGACGACTGGGTCTGCGTCGAGCCCCAGACCGGGCCCCCCAACGGACTCAACACGCAGCCCCGCCTCATCACCCCGATCGAGCCGCTGGAGGCCTCGACGACGTGGAGCTGGCGACTGCTGTGAGCCGAGCTGCCGTGAGCTGAGGCGGGGAGGCGGGGAGTCGGCTCGCGCGGGGTACGCGCAGGGGGCCGAGACCCCGACGGAAGGCACGGCCCATGGAACTGACGCTGCCGCAGCGGATCTACCTCCTTGCCGCCTACGACCCCGACAAGGCCGATTTCACCGCCGCCGGGCTCCAGTTCCGGGGCCAGCGTCTGCGCGCCGCCGCCTTCGCCGCGCTCGTGGCGGACGGGCTCGTGCGCACCGACGGCAAGAAGGCGTGGCGCGTCGCGGAGCCGGCACCCCGGGACGGGTTCCTGCGCGGGGTGTGGGACGAGCTGCCGGCCGACAAGGCGCTCGGCTGGCTCCGGCTCGTCCACAACAAGGCGCACACGGCCGAGGCCCCGGTACGGGAGCAGCTCCGCGAGGCCGGGTACGTGGCCGAGCCGCAGGGCCACCGCCTCAACCCGCTCGCCAAGCACAAAGGGGCGCCCCGCGACCCGGGCCGGCTGCTCGCCCTGCGCGAGCGGGGGCGTACCCCCGTGCTCGCGGACAGCGAGCCGGAGCAGGTCCCCGACGAGGACGTGACGCTCGCGGTGCTGTGCGCGGAGGGCGGTACGGGGGCGCTGTTCAGCGGCAAGGAGCAGAAGGCGCACAAGGAGACGCTGAATCGCTTCGGCGCCCACTTCGACGCCCGCGTCCCCGGGCTGCGCGCGGCCCTGCTCACCTCGATCCTCTCGGCACGGTCCGTGGGCGGCGGGTGGAGCTGAACGGGGAGCCCGGCGGGCTCGGGACGGTACGGGGGCGGGGCATCCACCGATCCGGGGCCGCCCCGGCCCCGTACCCCTGGCGACCGCGGGCCGCCCCCCGACCCGTCCCCCCCCCCC
>NZ_JAAGLR010001025.1 GCF_010548245.1 Streptomyces sp. SID11385 | reverse complement strand
GCCGACCTCGTCGTCCTCGCCTGCGGCGTCCGCCCGCGCACCGGGCTCGCGCACGGCGCCGGGCTGCCCGTGCGGTACGGCGTCCAGGTCGACGACACGCTCGCGTGCGCCCCGCACACGTACGCGCTCGGCGACTGCGCCGAACACCGCGGCATCACCCACGGACTCGCCGCGCCCGCCTGGGAACAGGCCGACGTGCTCGCCGCGCGCCTCTCCGGCGCCGCTCCCGGGGCCCGCTTCACCGGCACCCGCACCCTCGCCCGCCTCAGCGCGGGACCCGTCCAGTACACGGCCTTCGGGGAGCACGCGGCCGGTCCCGGCGTCGACGTGCTGCGCATCGGCGACGCCACGCGCGGCACGTACAAGAAGCTCCTGCTGCGCGGCGACCGCCTCCTCGGCGGCGTCCTCGTCGGCGATCTCGGCACGGCGGGCACGCTCGGCCGCGCCTGGCTGGACGACCGCCCGGCCGGCCCCGACCCGCTCTCCCTGCTCGTCGCCCCGCCCGCACCCGCCGTACGCCAGTGAAAGGCACCCGCATGACCGCGACCCCAGCGCCCCGCGAACTCGTCCTCGTCGGCCACGGCATGGTCGGCCAGCGCTTCCTCGAAGCCCTCGTCGCGCAGCCGGGCGCCGCCGCCTGGCACGTCACCGTCCTCGCCGAGGAGCCGCGCCCCGCCTACGACCGCGTCCACCTCAGCAGCTGGTTCACCGGCACGACCGCCGAGGAACTGAGCCTCGTCCCACCGGACTTCGTCGAACGCCACGGCATCACGCTCCACCTCGGCGACCCCGCCACCGCGATCGACCGCGCCGCCCGCACCGTCACCACGGCGAGCGGCCGCCGCCTGCCCTACGACGCGCTCGTCCTCGCGACGGGCTCGGCCCCCTTCGTGCCGCCCGTGCCCGGCAAGGACCTGCCCGGCTGCCACGTCTACCGCACGATCGAGGACCTTCAGGCCATCCGCGCGGACGCGGAGCGGGCGGACGCCGGGGTCGTCGTCGGGGGCGGGCTGCTCGGCCTGGAGGCGGCGGGGGCGCTCGTCGCGCTCGGCGTCGAGACGCACGTCGTGGAGTTCGCACCCCGCCTCATGGCGCTGCAGATCGACGACGGGGGCGGGCAGTTGCTCCGCGAGAAGATCGAGGAACTGGGCGTCGTCGTGCACACGGGTGTCGGCACCTCGGCCGTCCGCGCGGGCGAGGACGGCCGGGCCGCGCGCGCCGTCCTCTCCGACGACTCCGAACTCCCCGCCGGGCTCGTCGTCTTCGCCGCGGGGGTCCGCCCGCGCGACCAGCTGGCCCGCGCGTGCGGCCTGCCGGTGGGGGAGCGGGGCGGCGTCGTCGTGGACGAGGCGTGCCGCACCGAGGACCCGCACGTGTGGGCGATCGGCGAGTGCGCGCGGACCGCCGACGGGCGCGTGTACGGGCTCGTCGCGCCCGGGTACGCCATGGCCGAGGCGGCGGCCTCCCGGCTGTGCGGCGGCGAGGGCGCGTTCACCGGCGCCGACCTCTCCACCAAGCTCAAGCTCCTCGGCGTCGACGTGGCCGGTTTCGGTGACCCGCACGGCACCGCGGACGGCGTCCGCGAGGTGACCTTCTCGGACAGCCGTTCCGGCGTCTACAAGAAACTCCTCGTCGGCCCGGACGGCGCGCTCACCGGCGGCGTCCTCGTCGGCGACACCGAGGAGTACGGGACCCTGCGCGCCCTCACCCTCGCCGCGACCCCGCTCACCGTGCCGCCCGCGAGCCTCGTCCTGCCCGCGAGCGCGCGCGGCGGCGGCCCGGCCCCCGAACTCCCCGACGCCGCCGTCGTCTGCTCCTGCCACCACGTGAGCGCGGGCGCCATCCGCACCGCCGTGCGCGAGCAGGGCTGCGCCGACGTCGCCGCCGTCAAGAAGTGCACCAAGGCCGGTACCGGCTGCGGCAGTTGCACGGGAGCGCTCACGACGCTCGTACGCGGCGAACTCGCCGCCGGGGGCGAGCCTGCCCCGAGCGGCCTGTGCGAGCACTTCCCGCAGACGCGCGCCGAGTTGTACGAGATCATCCGCGTCACGGGCACCGCGAGCTTCGCCGCGCTGCTCGCCGCGCACGGCAGCGGCGAGGGCTGCGAGATCTGCAAACCCGTCGTCGCCTCGATCCTCGCCTCGCTCGACGGCGGCCACCTCCTCGACGGCGAACAGGCCGCCCTCCAGGACACCAACGATCACCACCTCGCCAACATCCAGCGCAACGGCTCCTATTCGGTCGTCCCGCGCGTCCCCGGCGGCGAGATCACCCCCGCGCAACTCATCGTGCTCGGCGAGGTCGCCCGCGACTTCGGCCTCTACACGAAGATCACCGGGGGCCAGCGCATCGACCTGCTCGGCGCCCGCGTCGACCAACTCCCGGCGGTGTGGCAGCGGTTGGTGGACGCCGGCTTCGAGTCCGGGCACGCGTACGGCAAGGCGCTGCGCACCGTGAAGTCCTGCGTCGGCGAGACGTGGTGCCGCTACGGCGTCCAGGACTCCACCGCGCTCGCGATCGCCCTCGAACTGCGCTACCGGGGCCTGCGCGCCCCGCACAAGCTCAAGTCGGCCGTCTCCGGCTGCGCCCGCGAGTGCGCCGAGGCCCGCGGCAAGGACTTCGGGATCATCGCGACCTCGAACGGCTGGAACCTGTACGTGGGCGGCAACGGCGGCACCACACCGCGCCACGCGGACCTCCTCGCGACCGACCTCGACACCACCGCGCTGATCCGCGTCATCGACCGCTTCCTCATGTTCTACATCCGCACCGCCGACCGCCTGGAGCGCACCTCGGCCTGGCTGGAACGCCTCGAAGGCGGCCTCGACCACCTCCGCGCCGTCGTCATGGACGACAGCCTCGGCATCGCCGCCGACCTCGACGCGCTCATGGAACGGCACGTCGCCCACCACACCGACGAGTGGGCCGCCGTCCTCGCCGACCCCGAACGCCTGCGCCGCTTCGCCTCGTTCGCCAACGCCCCCGGCACCCCCGACCCCACCGTCACCTTCGTCCCCGAACGCGGCCAGATCCGCCCCGCCCGCCCCGGCGAGCCCGGCACCCTGCTCGACACCCCGGCGACCTCCCGCGTCCTCATCCCGCTCCCCGCCGTCCCCGCAGCCCCCCGTGCCCAGGAGGCCCACCGATGACCGTGACCACCACCACCGCGCCCGCCCCGGCCGGGACCACTCCCACCGCCGTCGTCGAGATCCACGACGGCGAGCGCTGGCACCCCGTCGTCCCCTACGCCCACCTCACCCCGGGCCGCGGCGTCCCCGTCCTCGTCGACGGCGCCCAGATCGCCCTCTTCCGCGACCACGCGGGCAGCCTCCACGCCCTCGCCCACCGCGACCCCTTCAGCGGCGCCCACGTCATGGCGCGCGGACTGCTCGGCAGCCGGGGCGGCGTCCCCGTCCTCGTCTCGCCCATGTACAAGCAGGCCTTCGACCTGCGGACGGGGGAGTGCCTGGACGAGGCGACGGCCCCGGACGGCACGGAGGCGCGGCTGCGGGTGTGGCGGGTGCGGGTGGAGTGACGCCCCGTACCGCCGTGCCCCGCCCCGTGCCCGCACCGCTGTGCCCGCCCGTCCCGCTGTGCCCACCCGTTCCGCCCCGTGCGGAACGCCTGCCCGCAGCGGAGGTCGCCGAAGGAGTCCACCATGACCACCTCCCTCCGTCCCCCCGCGAGAACCGCCCCCCTCACCGCCGCCACCTGGAACCCCGAGGACCCCGTCTTCTGGGCCGCGACCGGGGCCCGTACCGCACGCCGCAACCTCGTCTGGTCCGTCTTCGCCGAGCACGTCGGCTTCTCGGTGTGGAGCCTGTGGTCCGTCCTCGTGCTCTTCCTCGGGCCCGAGTACGGGATCGACGCCGCGGGGAAGTTCCTGCTCACCGCCCTGCCCACCGCCGTCGGGGCCTGCCTGCGCATCCCCTACGCGAGCGCCGTCGCCGTCTTCGGCGGGCGCACCTGGACGGTCGTGAGCGCGCTGCTGCTGCTCGTCCCCGTCACGGTCACCGCCGTCCTGCTCGAACCGGGCGTCTCCTACGGCACGCTGCTCCTGTGCGCGGCGCTCGGCGGCTTCGGCGGCGGCAACTTCGCCTCCTCGATGGCGAACGTCAACGCCTTCTACCCGGCCCATCTCAAGGGCTGGGCGCTCGGCGTCAACGCGGGCGGCGGCAACCTCGGCGTCCCCGCGGTCCAGTTGCTCGGCCTCGCCGTGCTCGCCACCGCGGGGGCCGCGCACCCGCGCGTGCTCGTCCTGCTCTACGTACCGCTCGTCGTCATCGCGGCGCTGTGCGCGGCCCTGCGCATGGACGACCTGCGGCTGCCGCGCGCCACGTACCCGCTGCGCAAGCTCGTCGCCAGGCGCCACACCTGGCTCGTCTCGCTCCTCTACATCGGGACCTTCGGCTCGTTCATCGGCTTCTCGTTCGCCTTCGGGCAGGTCCTCCAGGTGCAGTTCGCCGACTCCTTCGCCACGCCGGTCGACGCCGCGTACCTCACCTTCGCCGGGCCGCTGCTCGGCTCGCTCGCGCGCCCCTTCGGCGGGCGGCTCGCCGACCGGTTCGGGGGCGGGCGCGTCTCGCTCGCGGCCTTCGCCGGCATGGCGGGCGGGGCGCTCCTCGCGCTGCTCGCCTCGCGCGCCCACTCGCTGCCGCTCTTCGTCGCGGCGTTCACCGCGCTCTTCGTGCTCAGCGGGGCGGGCAACGGCTCGACGTACAAGCTGATCCCCGCCGCGCCGCCCGAGCGCGACGCGGCCACGACCCGCTCGCGCGACAACGCGCTCATCGGCTTCGCGGGCGCGGTCGGCGCCTTCGGGGGCGTCCTCGTCAACATCGCCTTCCGCTAGTCGTTCCTGACGGCGGGCGAAGGGGACCTCGCCTACACGGCCTTCCTCGCGGTGTACGTCGTGTGCGGCGCGGTGACATGGACGGCGTACGCGCGCGGGGAACGGTGACGCGGGACGAGGGGGCCGGGGCGCGGTGACCCGTGGGGCTGGCCTTGACGCCGGGGTCAAGCCCTACCGTCGGGGCATGGACGACGGCGAGATGCGCATCGGCGAACTGGCCCAGCGCGCGGGCACCACGGCGCGGGCCCTGCGCTACTACGAGGCGCGCGGCCTGCTCGCCGCGCGGCGCGACGCGCACGGGCACCGCGTGTACGGGGCGGCCGACCTCGGCCTCGTCCGCCAGATCCGCACGCTCCAGGAGGTCGGTTTCGGCCTGGAGGAGACGCGGCCCTTCGTGGAGTGCCTGCGGGCCGGGCACGAGGAGGGCGACACCTGCCCCGCCTCGCTCGGCGTCTACCGCGCCAAGCTCGCCGAGATGGACGCCCTCGTCGCCCAGGTCCTCGCGGCCCGCGCCCGCGTCGCCGCGCAACTGACCCGCGCGGAGGCGGCGGTACGGGCCCTGGCGGGCGAGGCGCCCCCGGAGCCCGGCTGCGCCCTCGCCGCCGTACGCGACCACGCGGCACCCCGCCCCTCCCACACCCCGACCGGTAAGGAACCCCACCATGCTCGCCAGCCCTGACGTCCTCCACCTCACCGACGACCGCTTCGAGCCGGACGTGCTCCTGGCCCCCGGCCTCGTCCTCGTCGAGTTCACCGCGACCTGGTGCCCGCCCTGCCGCCAGCTCGCCCCCGTGCTCGCCGACCTCGCGCGGGAGCGGGCCGGTGCCTTGCGGGTCGTCGCGCTCGACGTGGACGAAGCACCGCTCACGGCCGCGCGGTACGGGGTGCTCGCCGCGCCCACGATGATCCTCTTCCGCGACGGCGAACCCCTCGGCAAGCTCGTCGGCGCCCGCTCGGGCCGCAAGCTGCGCGAGGAACTGGACCGGATGACCGCCTGACCTCCCGCGGAGGCCCCCCGCAACGCGAAAACGCCCCGGCCACTTGAGGCCGGGGCGTTTCGACGCGTATATTGAACAATTCCGCGCTGCCTGAATTCGGGCACACGGAAGTGCAATTACTCGAATCTTAGCGGGCAGGGAGCAGTCTTGTCAAACGAGACCGGCACGGCCGGGAACGGTCAAGAGGGGCGTCAGGACGAGCGGGGCCGCGAGGAGCTGCGTACCGAGCAGGCGTACGTGGATCTCCTGCACGCCTGCCTCGACGCGCTCAGGGACCGGGCCGAGGGCGCCGCCGAGGACGCCCTGCGCCCGGTCGGCAAGGGGCACCAGGCACAGCTGGAGCGCTCGATCGCCGCGTTCGAGTACGGCAGGACGCTCGCCGAACTCGACGGCGTCGAGGAAGGACTCTGCTTCGGGCGGATCGACCAGCACGACGGCGTGACGCACCACATCGGCCGCATCGGGCTGCGCGCCGACGACGGCGAGCGCACCCCGCTGCTCATCGACTGGCGCGCCCCCGTCGCACGCCCCTTCTACCTCGCCACGGGCCTGCACCCGATGGGCGTCCGCCGCCGCAGGCACCTGACGACCAAGGGCCGGACCGTCACCGCGCTGCACGACGAGACCCTCGACCTGACGGAGACCGCCCCCGGCGCCTTCGAGAACCCGAGCGGCGACGCCGTGCTGCTCGGCGCGCTCAACGCCGCGCGCACGGGACGCATGAGCGACATCGTGCGCACCATCCAGGCCGAGCAGGACGAGATCATCCGCGCCCCGCACCGCGGCGTCCTCGTCGTCGAGGGCGGCCCCGGGACGGGCAAGACCGCCGTCGCGCTGCACCGCGCCGCGTACCTCCTCTACACGGACCGCGAGCGCCTGCACCGCAGCGCGGTCCTGATCGTCGGGCCCGGCGGCGCCTTCCTCAACTACATCGGCGAGGTCCTGCCCTCGCTCGGCGAGACCGGTGTGTGGCTCGCGACGCCCGGCGAGCTGTACCCCGGCGTCAAGGCCACGGGGACGGACTCCCCGCGCGCGAGCGCCGTGAAGGGCGACGCGCGCATGGCGGACGTCCTCGCGAAGACGCTCGCCGACCGGCAGGCGCTCCCCGACCCCGTCCTGGAGATCGCGCACGAGGACTACGGGACCCTCACCCTCGACCGCGAGACAGCGGCCGCGGCGCGCGAGCGGGCCCGGTCCGCGCTCGTGCCGCACAACCTCGCCCGCCCCCACTTCGCCTTCCGCGTCATCGACGCGCTCACCGCCCAACTCGCCGACCGGCTCGGCGCGGACCCCTTCGGCGGCCCCAACTTCCTCGACCCCACCGACGTCGCCGAACTCGGCAAGGAGATCGCCGCGAGCCCCGCCGTGCAGGCCGCGATCGACACGCTGTGGCCCCGCCTCACCCCCGAGAAGTTCCTCGCCGACTTCCTCGCCGAGCCGGACGCCCACGGGCACCTGCCCGCCGAGGACGCCGACGCGATCCGCCGCGCCCCCGGCACGTGGTCCGGCAGCGTCTTCACGCCCGCGCCGTGGACCCCCGCCGACGTCGCGCTCCTCGACGAGGCCGCCGAACTCCTCGGCGAGGACGACAGCATGAGGCGCGCCGCCGAGGCGCGGCGGCGGCGCGAGGAGGCCGCGTACGCGCAGGGCGTGCTCGACGTCGCCGCCGCCTCGCGCACGTACGAGTTCGAGGACGAGGAGTCCGAGGTGCTCGGCGCGCAGGACATCGTGGACGCCGAACGGCTCGCCGAGCGGCACGAGGAGCGCGACCGGCGCAGCGCGGCCGAACGGGCGGCCGAGGACCGCACCTGGGCCTTCGGGCACATCATCGTGGACGAGGCGCAGGAGCTGTCCGCCATGATGTGGCGGCTGCTCATGCGGCGCAGCCCCAACCGCTCGATGACCCTCGTCGGCGACCCCGCGCAGACCGCCGACCCGGCGGGCATGCGCTCCTGGGACAGCGTCCTCGCCCCGTACGTCGGCGACCGCTACGCCTACCGCCGACTTGACGTCAACTACCGCACCCCGGCCGAGATCATGGACGTCGCCGCCGCCGTGCCGCGCGCCGCGGACCCGGACTTCGCCGCGCCGCGCTCGGT
>NZ_JAAGLR010001006.1 GCF_010548245.1 Streptomyces sp. SID11385 | reverse complement strand
ACCCGTTCCGGCGCCCGCGGGGACTCCGCGCGCGGCGGTGCCAAGGGCGGGCCCAAGCGCGGCACGAAGGACGGGCCGGGCGCGCGCCGCCCCCGTACCGCCGCCGCCCGGCCGCGCGAGCTGGACGCGAAGCTGGAGGAGCGCAACCGCGAGCGGTACGCCGAGAAGGACTCCCGGCCGAGGCCCCCGAAGACGTTCCCCGGCGCCGAGCAGGAGGGTGAGCGCCTGCAGAAGGTCCTCGCGCGCGCCGGTTACGGCTCGCGGCGGGCCTGCGAGGAGCTGATCGAGCAGGCGCGCGTCGAGGTCAACGGCGAGATCGTCCTGGAGCAGGGCCTGCGCGTGAAGCCGAGCGACGAGATCAAGGTCGACGGGCTCACGGTCGCCACGCAGTCGTACCAGTTCTTCTCGCTCAACAAGCCCGCGGGCGTCGTCGCCACGATGGAGGACCCCGAGGGCCGCCAGAACCTGGGCGACTACGTCAACAACCGCGAGACCCGGCTCTTCCACGTCGGCCGTCTCGACACCGAGACCGAGGGCGTCATCCTCCTCACCAACCACGGTGAGCTGGCCCACCGCCTGACCCACCCCCGCTACGGCGTGCGCAAGACGTACCTCGCACACATCGTCGGGCCGATCCCGCGTGACCTGGGCAAGCGGCTCAAGGACGGCATCGAGCTGGAGGACGGCTGGGCGCGCGCCGACCACTTCCGGGTCGTCGAGCAGACCGGCAAGAACTACCTCGTCGAGGTGACGCTGCACGAGGGCCGCAAGCACATCGTGCGCCGCATGCTCGCCGAGGCGGGCTTCCCCGTCGACAAGCTCGTGCGGACCGCCTTCGGGCCGATCACGCTCGGGGACCAGAAGTCCGGCTGGCTGCGACGGCTGAGCAACACCGAGGTCGGGATGCTCATGCGCGAGGTCGATCTGTAGGACGGCTTGGACGGAGGGGCGGTGGGCCGGTGCGGCCTGCCGCCTCTCCGGCGTTCCCGGCGGTGTCCATGGGAGCGGCCGGACGTCCACGAGTGCGGCCGGGCTCGCGCACGGGGCTTGTGCACGACCCCCCGCCCCCTTATCGTCAGTCTGACGATGAGTGATGAGACGACGTACGAGACGACGACCGCCCCCGCCCGTGACGACCGCCCCGCCACCGGCGCCCTCCTTGGCCTCGCGCTGGGCGACGCGCTCGGCTTCCCGACCGAGTTCAACGACGTGCCGGGCATCCTCGCGAAGTGCGGCCCCTGGCGCGAGATGGACCTGCCCCGGCCCACCGCCTGGATCTCCGACGACACGCAAATGACCCTCGCCCTCGCCCGCGGCCTGGAGACCGCCGCCGGGCGCGGCACCCTGGCCCCGCTGCGCTGCGAGCGTCCGGTGCGCGAGGAGTTCGTGAACTGGTACCAGTCGCCCGACAACAACCGCGCCCCGGGCAACACGTGCCTGCGCGCCTGCCTCGTCCTCAAGGACGCCTCCGCGCCCTGGCAGCAGGCCAGCCAGACGCACTCCAAGGGCTGCGGCGCCAACATGCGGGTCGCGCCCGCCGCGCTGCTGCCCGGACTCGGCCGCGAGACCCGTTCCGCGCTCGCCCAGTGGCAGGCCGCGCTCACCCACGGCCACCCCACCGCGCTCGCCGCGAGCGACCTGACCGCGCACACGATCCGGCTGCTCGCGGACGGCACGGAGCCCGGGGCGCTGCTCCCCGCGCTGCGCGCCTACGCCGAGGAGCGCCGCACGACGTACCACGGGGCGTGGCTCGGGGACCTGTGGCGCCGGGCGGGCGAGCCCTCGCCCGGCCGTTACGCCGCGCGCGGCTGGGACGAGTGCCTGGAGGTCATCGCGCGCGTCGAGGCCGCGCCGCGCGACCCCGAGCGGGACCCCTGCGAGCTGACCGGGGACGGGTGGGTCGCCGAGGAGGCCTTCGCCACCGCGCTGCTGTGCTTCCTGCTCTTCCCCGGCGATCCGCTCCTCGTGCTGCGGCGGGCGGCGTGCACGCGCGGCGACTCGGACTCGCTCGCCTGCGTCGCGGGGGCCTTCGCCGGCGCGTACGCGGGCGAGGCGGCGTGGCCGGGGGAGTGGGTGGAACGGGTGGAGCACCGCGACGAGCTGCGCGCGCTCGGGCACCGGTGGGACGGGGCGGCGCCGCGGGGCTGAGGCCGACGGCTCGGCGGGGCCCGTCGTACGGACGGTCACCCCAGGGCGGAGGCGCGCCTGACCCGGACGAGGAAGTCCTCCACACGGGCGTGGTCGGGCTCTGCCGGGAGCCGGGCGTGGGCCGCCTTCGCCTCCGTCTCGGCGAGAAGCCGCTCGGTGCGGCCCGACCAGGACTCCCACGTCGTCTCGCCGTGCCGGACGGCGAGCAGTTCCTCGCGGTACGGGGTCATGTCGACCACGTACCTGCCCGTGCGCAGCAGCTCGCGGGCCGTGAGCAGCAGGCGCAGCAGGTGCATCGCGTGCTTCCAGCGCGGCGCGCCGTGGCCGCGCAGGTCGGCGGCGAGCTTGCGGCCCTGGCTGTGCGCGTAGCGCGTCAGCGTGTCGACGACCGTGCGCGACAAGAACGCGTCCCGCAGCGCGAGCAGTTCGGCGCCGACCGGCTCGACGCCGAGGACGAGCGGGGAGTTCAGCGCCTCGATGACGTTCGGGTCGCCGCGCAGCGCGAGCGCGCAGGCGCGCTCCAGCTCCCAGCTCAGTTGCTCGCGCGCGGGCCCCGGGACGTGCGTGGGCGGTTTCTCGAAGCGCCAGAAGTCGGGCGTGGGCGCGAGGAAGATCCCGCGCAGGTCGGTGTCGCTCGCCGGGGTCGCGAGGCCCTGGGCGCGCGAGCCGGTGACGCAGGCGTAGACGGTGTGCTCGCGGACATAGCGGGTGCCGTCGGGGGCGGGGTCCGTGGGGGCGCGGACGGGTTCGGCGGGACTCATCCCGGGAGCGTAGGACGCGGGGGCGGTGGCCGCCCGTCAATTTCGGCGCGGGGCGCCCCGCCGGGTGACTACCCTGATCAGGGGCCGCGCTCCGGCCCCCGTACGCCCCCGTCCCCGCCCGTGACCGCGCAAGGAACCACCCTGTGAGAACCGCACTCGTCGTCGGCACCGGACTCATCGGTACCTCGCTCGCCCTCGCCCTGACCCGGCGGGGCGTGAGCGTGCACCTGGCCGACCAGGACACCGACGCGGCCCGGACCGCGGCCTCGCTCGGCGCGGGGACGACCGAGCCGCCCGCGGGGACGGTCGACCTCGCGATCGTCGCCGTGCCGCCCGCCTACGTCGCCGGGACCCTCGCGGAACTCCTGCGCGAGGACGCCGCGCACGGCTACCTCGACGTCGCGAGCGTCAAGAGCGGCCCGCGCCGCGAGCTGGAAGCCCTCGGCACGGACCCCGGGCGGCTGCGCCGCTACCTCGGCACCCACCCCATGGCGGGCCGGGAGCGCTCCGGGCCGCTCGCCGCGACCGCCGAGCTGTTCGAGGGCAGCCCCTGGGTCCTCACCCCGGCCCGCGACACCGACACCGAGGTCCTCAACCAGGCGCTGGAACTCGTCGCGCACTGCCGCGCCGTGCCCGTCGTCATGGACGGCGGCGCGCACGACAGCGCCGTGGCGCTCGTCTCGCACATGCCGCAGCTCATGTCCACGCTCGTCGCCGCGCGCCTGGAGCACGCCGACGACACCGCGGTCCGGCTCTGCGGGCAGGGCATCAGGGACGTCACCCGCATCGCCGGCTCCGATCCCGCGATGTGGATCGACATCCTCTCGGCCAACCCCGGCCCCGTCGCCGACCTGCTCGACGCGATCGGCGAGGACCTCGGCGAGGCGGTACGGGTCCTGCGCCTGCTGGAGTCCGCCGATCCCGCCAAGCGCACCGAGGGCGCCCAGGGCGTCGAGCGGCTGCTGCGGCGCGGCAACGCGGGCCGCGCCCGCGTCCCCGGCAAGCACGGCAGCACCCCGGCCGCCTACGAGGTCATCGCCGTCCTCATCAGCGACCGGCCCGGCGAGCTGGCCCGCATCTTCGCCGACGCGGGGCGTGCCGGGGTGAACATCGAGGACGTGCGCATGGAGCACGCCACCGGGCAGCAGGCGGGCCTCGTGCAGCTCTCCGTGGCCCCGGAGGCCGCGCCGGGGCTCGCGGCGGCGCTGCGGGAGCGGGGCTGGTCGCTGC
>NZ_JAAGLR010000977.1 GCF_010548245.1 Streptomyces sp. SID11385 | reverse complement strand
GTGCCGGGGGTGCCGGGGGAGCCGTCGGCGGCCGCGCGGGCCTCGGTGCTCTCGGCCGGGGCGGGCGCGGGCGGTGTGGGGGGCGTGCCGGAGGAGCCGGGCTCCGGGGCGGGCGGCTGCATTCGGCGAGCGTCGCAAGGCTTGCTGAATGGGGGGTTACGTGCACGTGGCGCGGAGTTTGCGGGGGGCGGGCGGGGGACGGGGTGGGGGTGAGACGACGGCGTGCGGTGGGTGGCGGTGCGCGGGGGGGCGCGCGGGGGCGGTGGTACGAGGCGGGTCCTGATGGCGCTCGCTCAGCCGCCGTCCACGCACAGGTCGACCTCGGCGAAGCGCAGCGCGGCGAGGTCGGCGCGGCGGATCGACCAGTGCAGGACCGCCTGTTCGGTCCATTCAACTTCCTCGCCGCAGTGGTACGTCGCGAGGTGGACCCAGTCCGCCTCGGGTTCCGCGCGGCGCAGGTACTCCAGCGGGTTCACGTTGCGTATCGCCGCGTGGCCGCCGAGCCACAGGACGGGGAAGCGGGGCTGTGGCTGGCCCGTCTCCTGCCACACGCCGTCGAGCGCGTAGGAGCGCTCGAAATCGCTTTCGCCGAGGTGGTGTTCCCAGAAGCCGGGTTCGTCCCCCCTGGAGGAGGAGGTAGGCGGCCCGCAGTTCGTCCTCCTCGTACGCGTTCGTCGTCCCCGGCACCTCCGTCGGCAGCGGGTGTCGTACGAGGGGGACGCCGGCCGGTGCGTAGCGGACGAGGTCGCCGGACGTACCGTCGCCCTGCTCCTCGGCCGTGGCGAAGAGGAGGAGGTGGCCGTCGGCGGGGAGCGGGAGGTTCGTCGCGTCCGGCGGGAGGAGGGAGAGGTCGACGGCGGCGACGAAGGCCTCGTCGGGGACCTCGGCGCCCGCCGGCGAGAGGGGGGCGCCGCCGACGCGGGCGATGGCGGGGGGTGCGGCGGGGGAGTCGGGGGACGCAGGGGAATCGGGCGAGGGGGAGCGGGGGACGACGGCGAGGTGGGCGGCGGGGAGCGCCAGGCCGATCCACGCCTCGATCTCCTGGGCGGTGAAGCCCTTCTCGGCCGCGGTGGTGCGGAAACGGTCCAGTCTTTCGCTGTGCTTTTCGCGCATGGCGGCACGGTACGGGCGGGGTGCGACACCTCGCGGGGGCGTGGGGGAAGGGGGAGGGGCAGAGTGCGGGGCCGTGGGGGCTGGGACGTACCTTGACCATGTTCTTGACCTGGAGGTCAAGAAAGGCCTACTGTTCTCGCATGGCAAGGCCCAAGGAGTTCGACCCGGACCTCGCGGTCGATCAGGCGATGGAAGTGTTCTGGCGGAAGGGATACGCCGCCACGACGCCCCAGGACCTGGTCGACGCACTCGGCATCGGGAAGGGGAGCCTGTACAACACCTTCGGCAGCAAGCGCGGGCTCTTCCTGCGCGCGCTGCGCCGCTACCGCGACGACCAGACCGTCGCGCTCGTCGCGGCGCTGGATCGTTCCGGGCCGGTCAGGGAGCGGCTGTACGAAGCACTCCTCGCGCTCGCCGCGATGGATCTCGCCGACCCGGACCGGCGCGGGTGCCTCGCGGTGAACACCGCGACCGCGCTCGCGAGCACCGATCCCGAGGCGACGGATCTCGTACGCCGCATGCTCGACCTCACCGAACAGGCGCTCACCGCGCTCGTCGAGGAGGGGCAGCGGGCGGGCGAGATCGCCGGCGACCGGGACGCGGCCGCGCTCGGCAGCCTGCTCATGAACACGGTCGTCGGGATGCGGGTCGTGGCCCGCGTCGCGGAGAGCGGGGCGGGGGCCGCGCGGCTCGACCGGGTGATCCGGGGAGCCGTGGGGGCGCTGTGAGCTGAGGTCGCGCGGGGCGCTTGGTGCGGTGGCGGGCGGGTGCGGGTTGCGCACGCCGTCGGCGCCCGGTCGTCGCCGTACTCGTACGGGCCGATCCGTACGCACTCGTACGGGCGGAACTGTAAGCAAATTCTGTACCTGTAGTTAAAGAACTGGGGTAAAGGCATGACCGAGAACAACACCACCACGGGTCGCTACGCCGGCAAGAAGGTCGTGATCGTCGGCGGGAGCAGCGGGTTCGGGCTCGCGACGGCGCGGGAGCTGATCGCGGGCGGGGCGCGGGTGCTGATCACCGGGCGTACGCGGGCGACGCTGGACGCGGCGCGGGCCGAGCTGGGGGAGCGGGCGGTCGCGGTGCGCGGGGACGCTTCGGTGACCGTCGACGTCGAGGCGCTCGCGGACCGGGTGAAGGCGGAGTTCGGCACGGTCGACGCGCTGTACGTGAGCGCGGGGATCAACGGTTTCGCGCCGTTCGAGGCGACGAGCGAGGAGCTGTTCGACAAGCTCCTCACGATCAACGCGCGCGGCCCGTACTTCACCGTGCAGAAGCTCGTGCCGCTGCTCGCCGAGGGGGCGGGCATTGTGCTGACGACGTCGGTCGCGAACGTGCTCGGCATCCCGGCGCTGAGCGCGTACGCGGCGAGCAAGGCGGCGCTGCGCTCGATGACGCGGAGCCTCGCGCGGGAGCTGCTGCCGCGCGGGGTCCGGGTCAACGCGGTGACCCCGGGCCCGATCGACTCGGGGATCCTGGAGAAGGACCTGCCGAAGGAGGCCGCCGAGCAGACGAAGGCGGGGATGGCGGCCGAGAACCCGATGGGGCGCATGGGGACGCCGGAGGAGGTCGCGAAGGCGGCGCTGTTCCTGGCCTTCGACGCCACGTACACGACAGGTGCGGAGCTGCCGGTCGACGGGGGTGGGTCGCAGATCTGAGAGGGGCTGCGGAGCCGGTCCGGGGTGCACCGCTTCGCGGGGGCCTGGTGGGTACGGGCCGGTTCGCGGGGGGGGGCTGGTGGGTACGGGCCGGCTCGCGAACCGGTTCGCCGTCAGTCCCTCCCCGCCGCCCTCCGCACCAGCTCCCGCGCCAGTTCCGTCGTCTCGGCGAGCGTGTCGAGGGGGAGGGGCTGGGTCGCGAGGGCGCCTTCGTGGAGGACGAGGAGGCGGGTCGCGAGGGGGGCGGGGGCGCGGCAGCCGGCCGCGGTGGCCAGTTCCTCGAAGAGCGCGCGCAGCCAGAGCTTCTGTTCGGCGGCGACGCGGTGGCCGGGGTGTCCGGGGTCCGGGAGTTCGGCGAGCGCGTTGATGAAGGCACAGCCGCGTGCCGCGTTCCACGGGCCCCACTCGGGCAGCGCCGTGAAGGGCGCGATGACGGCGCCGACGGGGTCCGGGGCCGCCGCGATCTTTGAGTGCACAAGTGTGCGCCAGCGCTCGTCGCGGGCGGAGAGGTACGCGGTGACCAGCCGGTCCTTCGAGCCGAACTGGTTGTACAGCGTGCGCTTGGTGACGCCGGAGCGCTCGGCTATGAGGTCGACGCCGACGGCCGTGATGCCGTGCGCGTAGAACAGCTCCTCGGCCGCCGCCATGATGCGGCGCCCCGCGGGGGAGAGGGGGCGTTCCGGTTCCGGTGGGGGTGCGGGGGTACCCGTGGGCGACGCGGGGCGCGGGTTCTCCGGCACGCGCACTCCTTCACTGATCGGTGTACGGTGGGGCGAGTACACAGATCAGTATACCTGCGAGGAGGGCGACACGATGGCTGCGGCGAAGACCATGCGCGCGGTACGGATCACCGGGCACGGCGGACCGGAGGTCATGCGGCTCGCCAAGGTGCCCGTCCCCGCGCCGGACGCGGGCGAGGTGCTCGTCGAGGTGAGCGCGGTGGCGCTCAACAACACCGACCTGTGGACCCGTCAGGGCGCGTACGGCACACCCGAGGACCCCGAGGCGCTCTCGGGCTGGCGCGGACCGCTCGACTTCCCGCGCATCCAGGGCGCGGATGTCGCGGGGCGGGTCGCGGCGGTCGGCACGGGCGTCGACGGGGGGCTGCTCGGGCGGCGCGTGGTCGTCGACCCGGCGCTCTACGACGGGGACGGGCCCGAGGCGCACCCCGTGGGGCTGATGGGGAGCGAGCGGGACGGCGGCTACGCCGAGTACGTGACGGCTCCGGCGGACCAGGTCCACGACGTGACGGACTCGCCGCTCGACGACGCGCAGCTGGCGAGCCTGCCGACCGCCTACGGCACGGCGCTCGGCATGATCGAGCGCGGGCGGCTCGCCGAGGGCGAGACGGTCCTCGTCACGGGCGCCTCGGGCGGCGTCGGCCTCGCGGCGGTGCAACTCGCGCGGGCGCGGGGCGCGAAGGTGGTCGCGCTGAGCAGCGGCGCGAAGCTCGCGGCGGTACGGGAGGCGGGGGCGGACGCGGTCGTGGACCGCGCGGGGGACGTGGCCGCGCTGCTGCGCGAGGCGGCGCCCGAGGGCATCGACGTGGCGCTCGACGTGGTCGCGGGCGACCAGCTCGGTGACAGCCTGCCGCTGCTGCGCGAGGGCGGTCGCTGGGTCGTCGCCGGGGCCCTCGCGGGCTGGTCCGTCACGCTCGACGTACGCCGCCTGTACCTCCACAACGCGCAGGTCATCGGCTCGGCGATGCACACGCGCACCCACTTCGCGCGCCTGATGGACCTGGCGCGCGAGGGCGCGATCCGGCCCGTGATCGCCGCCTCGTACGGACTGGAGGACGCGGCGCGGGCGCAGGAGGAGCTGGAGCGGAGGGGGCACGTGGGGAAGCTGGTGCTGCGGCCGTAGGTGGGGGCGGTTACGGGGTACGGGCGCGGGCGGACGGCCGCGTACCCGTATGGCCGCCGCGTCCCCGTATCCGTATGGCCGCCGCGCCCCGACCCGTGCGGCTGCCGCCGTCCCCGACCCCGCCGGGCCTGTACGGCGTCGAGTGGCGCGCCGGGGGAGGCGGGCGGAGGGTGGATGCCAGAGGTTCTCACGCACCGGGGGGACGGAGGAGGCCGCCATGTCGCACCCCGACCAGACACCCGGCCGGGACACCGGCCAGACCCCCGGCCCGGCCGCCGGACCGGGCCGTGACGTACCGGGCCGTGACGTACCGGGTGGCGCCGGACCGGGCCGTGACGTACCGGGTGGCGCCGGACCTGGCCGCGACGTACCGGGCGGCGACGCCGCGCACCGGCGCCGCGACGAGAGCGGCTGGGCGGTGGGCGGCACGGTCTTCGCCGCGGTGCTGCTGCTCGTCAACGGTGTGCTCGACATCCTCCGGGGCATCAGCGGCATCGCGAAGGACGACGTCTACACGCGCGTCAACGACTACGTCTTCCGCTGGTCGGCGACGGGCTGGGGCTGGGCGCTGCTGATCATCGGCATCGTCGCGGTCCTCGTCGGCCTCGGCCTCTTCCGCGACGCCCTGTGGGCCCGCGTCATCGGCGTCTGCGTCGCCTCGGCGAGCATCATCGCCCACTTCCTGTGGCTGCCCTACTTCCCGGTCTGGGCCCTGATCGCGATCGCGATCGACGCCTGGGTCATCTGGGCCCTGACGGCACACCGGAGCGGAGCCCGGTAGGCCCGGCGGGGAGGGCCGGCGCGGGAATGGCCGGAGAGGGAGGGCCGCGGGACGACGGGTTCCCGCGGCCCGCCGCTCAGTTCTCCGTGCGGTACATCAGATCCGTTTCGTACGTCGTGAAGCCGAGGCGTTCGTAGACCGTCACCGCGGCGACGTTGTCCGCGTCCACGTAGAGCATTCCGGTGGGCAGGCCGCGGGACGCGAGGTGGCGCAGGCCCGTCGTGGTGAGGGCGCGGCCGAGGCCGCCGCCCTGGGCGCCGGGGCGGACGCCGACCACGTAGACCTCGCCGAGTTCCTCCGCCGCGTGCACCTTCGTCCAGTGGAAGCCGACCAGTTCGCCGCCGTCCTCGCGCACCGCCAGGAAGAAGCCCTCCGGGTCGAACCACGGCTCGGCCTCGCGGTCGGCGAGGTCGCGCAGGGTCATGCCGCCCTGCTCGGGGTGGTGCGCGAACGCGGCGGCGTTCAGCTCCAGCCACGCCTCCTCGTCCTGCCCCGGCACGAACGTGCGCACCGTGATCCCCTCCGGCCACACCGGCTCCGGCAGGTCCAGGTCCGTGAGCGGGCGGCGCAGCTGGCGCAGCTCGCGGAAGAGGTGCAGCCCCAGGACCTGCGCGAGGTGCCGCGCCGCCGGGTGGCCGCCGTGCGCCCAGATCCGCAGCCGCCGCCCGGTGAGCCGCAGCAGCTCCTGGCCCAGCGCCCGGCCGTGGCCCCGCGCGCGCGATCCGGGTGCGACGAGGAGTTCGGCGGCCGGCGACTCGACGGGGTCGGAGCCGTCGAGCTGCGCGTACCCGGCGAGGGTGTCGTCCGGCAGGCGCAGCAGTACGTGCCGTACGCCGGGACGCTCGCCGCCGCGCAGGTGCAGCCGCCCCTGCTCGGAGACGGCGTACTGCCCGTCCTCGCGCGCGCCCGCGGCGATCAGCTCGCCGACGGCGGCGGCCTGGGCCTCGTCGAGGACATCGAGCACGTCGATACGGCGCGCGGGGACGGGGGCGGCGGGCCCGGGCCCGGTGGGGGTGTTCGCTTCGCTGCTCATGCTGTGAGCGTACGAGGACGGGGCGGGACGGCGACGCCGCCACCCCTTGCCGTGTCCGCGGGGGCGGGAGGCGGGGACGACGCCGCCACGCCTTGGCGCGTAGGCCGGGGCGGGAGGCGGGCCGGTGCCGTTCCCGTGTCCGACCAACCCGCCACTTGGCGACCAAGCCCGCCCACTTGTCCCCGCTTGGTCGCGTGCATGACCAGCGAACCGGCAACTCCCTCAACTTGGCGTGAAGTTGTAGGGTGAGCTTGTGAGTACGGACCGTGCCCACGGCGCGAGCGCTCCGCACCGGAGTACCCGGCCGCGGCCGAGTCACCGCCAGGTGGCCGACGAACTGCGCGCCCGGATCAGGTCCGGGGCGCTGCGCCCTGGTGACCGGATGCCCACGCAGGCCCGGCTCGCCGCGGAGTTCGGCGTCGAGCGCGGCACGGTGCGCGAGGCGCTGCGCATCCTGCGCGACGAACGCCTCCTCACCCACGCCACCAAGGGCGCGCCCCCGGCCGTCGCCGACCACGCCGCGCGCGGGCACGGCGGCCCGGACGAGGTGCCGCGCTCCACGACGGCGGCGCTCGGCCCCCGTATCGCCGCCGCCTTCGAGCAGCCGCACGTCGAGATCCGCGCGCTGTGCCTCACCTCCGTCTCGCTCACCCTCGCCATGGGCGAGCCGCTGCGCCAGATCCACGCGGGCGAGCTGAAACCGGACCGCATCGACCTGCGCGTGCTCCTCCCCGACCGCGACATAGGGCTCGCCTTCCCGGCCGCGGTGGGCCAGGGCAACCCCCGGGCCGGAGCTGCCGCCGCGCGCGACCGCGACCTCGGGACCGGAGCCGTCGCGCGGGACCGCGACCTCGGGACCGGCCCCGCCGCGCAAGACCGCGACCTCGTGCACCGCCACTGGCTCGCCCAGCGCAATGCCCAGGGCAAGGTCCTCGCCCACAACCTCCTCGCCCTGCGCTCCTCGCACGGCATGGACGTCCACGTCGAGTACCGCGCCATCCCCTTCACCCCGCCCGTGAAGCTCTACCTCCTCAATGAGGAGGAGGCACTTTTCGCGTACTACACCCTCGCGCGCCACCGCGCCGACTACGGCCCCGCGCACGTCGAGACCTTCGACGCCGAGGGGACGGAGGCGGTGCTCTTCGCCTTCGCCCAGGACGCGGGGCCGCGCGACGCCGCCTTCGTCGACCAGTCCGCCGCCTGGTTCGACGGGCTGTGGAACACGATCAGCGCGCCCTTGCGGCTGACGTGAGCGGCGGCAAGCGGGATCGCGCGCGGCGGAGTTGGCGGGAAGAAGGTCCTGGTTGCGGCCCTGTTGCGTGCCGTTGGCCCGTACTTTCCGCTCATCTGCCGACAACTCCCGTGAGGTGGCATGAAGTTGTACGGTGATGACGTGAGCGAGGAAAACCCCGTCGAGTCCCCGGGGCCGGCCCCGAGCCCCGGCCGGACCGCCGCGGGCCGCTCCGACGCGCCCGGCCCCTCCGCCCCGCCCGGCC
>NZ_JAAGLR010000947.1 GCF_010548245.1 Streptomyces sp. SID11385 | reverse complement strand
AGGGCCCCGGCGCCCCGGGCCGGGCGAGCGCGGCGGCGATGTCCGCCATCATCGTCAGGGTCGGCACGATGACGCGGCCCTCGCGCGCGGCCTGCTCGACGTCGGCCTCCTCCAGCGGCCGGTCCAGGGGCGCGTGGGTCAGGACGTCGACGCCCGCGCGCTGCGCCATCCGCACCGCGTCGAGCGCGGAGGCGTGGGCGATCGTGCGCAGCCCGTGCCGGTGCGCGGCCGTGACGAGGGCGGTCGCGGTCTCCTGGCTGAAACCGGGCAGGTCGATGATGAGCTTGATGTGGTCGGCGCCCTCGGCGACACGTTCCGTGACGAAGCGCTCCGCGTCCGCCGGCGCGGCCACCAGGGAGCCCTCGGGCAGGCCCATGTGCGCCGCGTGGCCGCTCGCGGGCGAGGTCGCGGCGTACGTGCTGCTGCGGATGTCGGTGAGGCCGGGCAGTCCGCGCAGCGCGTCGACGCGCGAGACGGGCCAGGTCCCCATGTCGAGGGCCGTCGTGACGCCGTACGCGGCGAAGGCCCGCAGCGTGTCCTCGTCCTCCAGGTGGACGTGCGCGTCGATCAGTCCCGGGAGCAGGACGCCGCCGTTCCCGTCGATCTCGCGCGCGCCCCGCGTGTCACCGGGTTCGCCGATCACGGGGCCGTCCACGACGACCGTGGCCGGGGGCAGCAGCTTCTCGCCGTCGAAGACGCGCACGTTGGTGAGGGCGAGCTTCTCGGTCGCGGGCGTCGTGGGCCGAGTGCTCTCGGGTGGCTGTGCTGCGGGCACTGGCGTCTCGCCTTCCGTGAGGTTAGTGGACAATTCTGTCCACTAAGTGCCACGGTACACCCGCCGTGTTTTCGCGCCACCCCGCCGTGCCGCGCTATAACGGCAGGTGTGAGCAGTGCACCCCGGCCATCCGACGATCCCGCCGCCCCCGGCCGCCCCGCGAGGGCGACACGGCGGCGCGGCCAGGCGTTCACGCGCGCGCTCCACCAGGCCGCCCTGGAGGAGCTGGCGCTCACGAGCTTCGAGGAGCTGGCCTTCGACAAGATCGCGGCGCGCGCGGGCACGGGGAAGTCGGCGCTGTACCGGCGCTGGTCCACACCGAAGGAACTCGTGCTCGACGCGCTCTCCGACCCGGACACGGGCTTCGGTACGCCCGTCGGCCCCGACACGGGCTCGCTCCACGGCGATCTGACGCACCTGCTCGGCAGCTTCGCGCGCGTGCTCGGCGAGCCGCACGGCAGGGCCCTGCGCCCGCTGATGACGCAACGCCCCCGGCACCCCGAACTCTTCGACGAGGTCATGCGGTTGATCGTCCTGCCCTACGAGCGCATCCTGCTCGACGTCCTGAGCCGGGCGGTCGAGCGCGGCGAGGCCGACCCCCGCCGCGTGAACCGCCGGGTCGCCTCGGTGGGGCCCCGCATGGTCGTGGCCGACTCGATGCAGAAGGGCGCGGTGGACGCGGCGGACGTCGAGGCGATCATCACCGAGGTGCTGCTGCCGCTGGCGGCCTCAAGGGCCTGACGCGTACGGGGGATCGAGCGGGTGCGTACGGGAACGGGCGCGCGCCGTGCGGGCGGCGGGGCGGCCGGGGGCGAGCATGGGGGACCGTCAGCCACCCCCAGGAGGTCGCGTGTTCCCCGTACCGCCGCTTCGTACGGCCCTCGCCGCTGTGCTGCTCGCCGGCGCAAGCCTGAGCCTGGGCGCCGCCGCCCCCGCCCTGCCCCGCCCGGACACGTACCAGTGCGGGTGGTTCTCCTACGAGCCGCTGCCCGCCGAGGGCGTGGTGCAGGCGCCGCCGGAGGCGAAGGGGGCGTGCGGGCTGCGGTGAGGCGTACGGCTCCGGGGGCGACTGGGTGGGGGTGCGGCTCTGGGTCCGGTCCGCCGGGATGCGTACGCCCTCGGGGCCGGTCCGCCGGATGCGTACTCCTTCGCGCGGCTCAGCTCAGCGGCGCGTACGCCTTGAGGTGGAGCATGTCGGTGAGGCGGGTGGTGAAGCGGTGCGCGCGCAGGGCCGCGCCCGCCGTGCAGACGGCGACCAGCGCGTACAGGACGGCGGCGAAGGTGAGTTCGCCGGGGTCCGTGAGGTTGCCGGAGATCCTGCTGACGGCGTTCTCGGCGAGTGTCATCACGACGAAGAGGACCCACCACTCCCGTACGATCGCGTCCCCCGTGTCCGGCCAGCGGCTCTCGGAGGCGGGGGAGCGGGCCGCGTTCCACATCTCGCTCGCCACGCGGCGCGGGAGCACGAGGTTGGCGAAGGGGATGAACCAGGCGCCGATCGCCCAGCCCCGTCCCCGCGTGAACGCGAAGGGGTCCATCGTCCCGGCCGCGCCCCTCGCCTTGCCGAACCAGACCAGGAAGAGCACGGCGGCGACGAGGTACGCGAGCGTCCACAGCCCGGCCGCCGCCGTCGCGTAGTTCAGCGAGTGGTTGTACGCGTCGACGTCCTCCTGCGAGGCGTTCGTCCAGCTGATGCCCCCGGGTCCCCAGTCCACCGCGTGCGCGCGGACGATGAGCGCGGCCCCGAACTGGAGGACGTCGGCGAGGACGACGGCGCCCAGCGCCACGTGCACGGCGCGCAGCAGACCTCGCGCGGGCGGCGGCACGGGCCTCTGCGGGTGCGGCGGGTGAAGCGGAGCGGTGGTGGACATGCGGAAGGACCCCCCCGGGTCAGGCGTGTGACGAGCCGCCGAGCGGCGGCCGGCGCAGCTTATCGGGGGTGTTCACGATGCGTCCACGCATATGCGTGCCCGGTGAAGCATTCGTGAAGCGGAAGGTGCTTGGGGCCCGTCGCGGGCGGGGCGCTCACTGCATCATCTGCAGGTGCGGGTGGTCGGGGGACGCCGGGCAGACGTGGAGCTGGAGGGTGTAGCCGCCGCGGATGTCGACGAGCGTGGGTTGCGACGGGTCGCCGGGCAGGTGCTGGGCCGGGTCGGCGGGGTCCTCCGCGGGCCGCCAGCTCACGCTGCCGTCGTCCCACTCGGAGCTCGCGATCGTGAGGAGCGGGATCTCCTCGGTGCCGCAGGCGGGGCAGTCGCGGGGCTCGGGGTCGGTGAGGCTCCAGAAGGTCCAGCCGCCGGTCTTCCAGCCGGGGGCGGTGGCGAGGTTGCGGAAGTAGAAGTCCTGCGGGTCCTCCGCCTCGCCGTCGTCCCACTCCGCCCCGGCGGCCTCCCACCGGCTCTCGTCCGCCAGTTGATCCCGGAGTTCCTCGTCCAGCTCCATGGTGCCGGGGTACTCCGTGACCTGCTCCGGCGTCAGCAGGCAGGGGCGCGGCAGGTAGCCGTCCTTCTCGATCGCGGCCGGCTCGGGCGGGGTGTCGAGGGTGTCGGTGACGGTGGCGGCGGAGCGCCAGAAGAGGGCGGTGCGGGGTTCCGAGACGCCGTGGCCGCAGGGGCACCACAGGACCTGGAGGAGGTCGGTTCCGGCGGGGCGGGCGGGGAGCGGGACGTCGCGGGCGTGGAGCTGGGCCACCGGAAGCATCGGGACGGGCCCGTCGAACCACGGGCGGCCGCCGCCGTGCCGTCGCCAGACCTCGTCCTCCTCCGGTGTGCGCACGGGCGCCCGGCGATCGCGCAGCCGTCGCCCGGCGGACGCCGCGCGCACCCGGCGCAGGGCGCGGATGTCCTCCGCGGAGAGCGGAGTGTCCTCGGCGAGCGAGGCGTCGTGCGGCCCCTCGCAGTGGGGCCACGGCTCGTCGGCGGGCCACAGGAGCGGCCCGCCGACGGAGCTGTCGTGCACGGTCGGCGAGCCCGGCCGCGGGTGCAGCCGGGTCGCCGTGCGCGCCAGCGGAGCCAGCCCGGGGAAGAGCGCGACCGGATCGACCGGACGCGGCGGGGTCGTGAAACTCATCCTGGCTCCTTGGGGCGCGTGGGGTCGCGCCGGTGAAGGGCGCGAAGCGAACGGTCAGTTACCGAGGTTGAGCGTGCCGGTGTTCTCCAGGGTGTTGGTGACGTACACGTTGGGGAAGAGCTGCTCCGACAGCCCGTTCGCTCGTTCGATGGTAGCGATCATCGTGACGCCCACCGGGATCGTGCTGGTCTCGTCCTTGTAGACAGGGGTCACCTGGTAGAAGATCGCGTCGTCCGGCCCCAGCGAGCGCCCGGCGTCGTCCGCCTCCCCCTTGACCAGCTTCTCCGCCATCGCCTCGTAGGTGCGCATGCTCGGGGTACCGGTGTTCATCCCTACCTGCCAGCAGGGGACGAGGTTGTACTGATTGCCCCTGCCGCCGATGACGTTGGGGACCAGGTGGCAGCGGGCCAGCTTGGTACCGGGCGACTGCGCCGTCCTGTACAGCTTCGCGTCCTGCCAGCCGGTGATGTCGCCACCGGCGGGCTTGCCCTTGACGAAGCCCAGCCCCACGCAGGCCTGAGCCCGGGTGGGCCGCTGCCCTTCCTTGCCGACCGGGTCCGTCGTCTTGTTGACGGCCTCGACCGCTTCGCTGGTGTTCAGGATCCAGCCGTCACCACTGGGCAGCGCGCCGTCCGGCGACGTCTCCTCCAGGCAGGAGGCCTGCGGCCCCGCGTCCGGCGTGCTGAGCGTCAGCTCGAACCGGTCGGCGTCGATGACCCGCTGGTCCGCGAAGCCCTCGGCGAGCTGCCCGGCGGCGAACTGCTTGTCGGCGTCCTTGACATGGGCGCGGACGCAGGGCCGGGACGGGTCCGGGTCGCGGGCGTCGTTGAGGATGTAGGTGTCCCACTCGCCGTGGCTGAGACTGGGGATCACATCGACGCAGTCACTGCCCGCGGTGCCCCCCTCCTTGCTTTCGCCGAAGGGGAAGTCGCCGCAGGTGTCGTTGTCGACCAGCTCGGTCTCCGGTGTGAAGCCCGCGCAGGTGGCGGCGGTGCGGGCGGCCGCCCCGCTCGTCGCGCGCGTCAGGGGACTTCCCTTCGTCCCCCAGGCGCCGTCGAGGTTCTTCTGCGCCCAACCGTAGGCGGCCACCGCGCCGCCCGGATCGGAGGAAGTCGCCTTCAGCGGCACGACCGGCATGACGGAGGGGACGGCGCAGCCCGCGACGGAGTCGCCGCCCACGGCGTTGTCGCAGCGAACCGTGCGGGGGTTGTCCCACGAGGCGTTCGGGTCGACGGCCGTCGCGCCCGGCGACGTCACGTACAGCTTGTACGAGGTGGTGAACTCGGCCGCCGCGCCCTGCGCGGGGGCCGAGGAGTACGCCACCGAGCCGGAGAGCGACTGGTCGAGGACCAGGTCGCCGCCGTACCACGGCGCGGTCTTCGTCGCCGTGCAGCCGGTGGAACAGGAGGCGCGGAGCTTGGCGTTGAGCGCCGTCACCTCGCCGCTCGCGGAGGTCATCCGGACGGTGACCTGCTCCTGCCAGGTGGTGGCGGCCTTCGGGAGCGTGGCGCTCGTGGCGACCTGGAGGGTGCCGCGGCCCAGCTCGGCGCCCTTGCTGTCGCGCAGGACGTAGAGGACGTTGATGCCGCTCACGCAGTACGAGAAGCGCTCGTAACTGTAGGTGCCGGGCGCGGTGATCGCACAACTCGCGTCCGCGAGCGGCACGTTGGCGGTACGGGAGCGGGGGGCGGCCTGGGCGGGGCTCGCGCTCACGCAGGCTTCGGTGGCGCCCGCGCGGCGCTCCCGGGAGCCGGCCGTCGTGGGGGTGCAGTGGGTGCCCGAGAGGCTGACGGCGCTGGTCTCGGGGGCGGTTCCGGTGCGAGCCGCGGTGTCCACGGTACGGGACGGGGCCGCCGCCGCGCCCGGCGTCGCGGTGTCCGTGGGCCGGGCCGCCTGGCTCGTGCCGACCGCCGTGGTCGTCAGCGTCAGGGCGGTCACGACGGCGAGGACGGCCGCGCGGGCGCGTCTCCTCGGCGGGCCCGCCGGGCGTATTCGGAAGGGGTGCTGGTGGCGCATGGGTGTGGGTGCTCCTGAGTGGGGCATGGCGGCGGGCGGGGCCACCCGCGCGGGTGGCCCCGCCCGCCGCCATGCGGTCGAACGGGCGTCAGGCCCCGAGGGTGTAAATCGCCTTGCCGATGCTGGAGAGCTTGTCGCCCGCAACGTGCGTTATCTTGCTGACCTCGGGCACCACGGACTTGCCGAGGGCCTTGGCCGGGGTCAGCCACTTGCTCGCGCCGAAGGTCGCGAGGCTCAGCGTGCTGTCGAGCGCGGACCAGAAGAACTCACTGCTCGTGAAGCCGTGTTCGATGCCGGTGAAGACGCTGCTGATGACGCTCGCGCCCCCCGAGATACCGGCGAAGACGGCGGCGGCGCCGAGCGCGGGAGGGAAGACCGTGCCCGCGAGTGTGCAGCCGGCCGCGAGGAAACCGGACCCGACGCTGACGACGTTGAACGCGTCGGCGTACCACTGGGCGTCGTTCCACCACTCGTCGGAGTCCCCGTGGCCCTTCGTGCCGTTCGGGTTGACCTGGTCGTTGCCGTCGTTGTCCGCGGGGTTCTGCTTGTTCTGCCGCTCCAGCTCGGCCTTCTCCCAGTCCTCCTTGGCCTGATGCCGCAGCTCGTCCAGGTGCTTCTGCGCGGCGATCTGCTTCGCGGCCGCGTACGCGGCCGCGGCGGCCTTGGCGTCGGCGGACGCGGCCAGCTCCGAGGCGCGGGCGGCGGCGGCCGAGTTCTGCGCGGAGGCGGAGGAGGCGAGCGCGGAGCGCGCGGAGTCGATGGCCCTGTTCGCCGAGTAGTTCGCGGAGCGGGCGGCCCCGCGCGCGGTCGCGGCGGCGGCCTTCGCCGTGTCGGCGGACTTCTGCGCGTCGGCCGCCGCCTTGTCGGCGGCGTTCGCGTTGTCCCGGGCCTCCTGGGCGTAGTCGTCCGCCTTGGCGGCGGAGTCGAGCGCCTTCTTCGCCCACTCCTGGGCCTCGGCGGCGGCCTTGCGCGCGTCGGCCGCGGCCTTGGATGCCGTGGCCGCGTCCGTCTGCGCGTTCTGGGCGATCTTCGCCGCCGCGGCGATCGCGCCGCGCACGGCGGCGACGTGCGTCGCGGTGTCGAAGTCGAGCTGGGCGGTGCGGTACCGCACGACGGTGATGAAGTTGCGCAGCACCCAGGCCGGGGCCTCCAGCGCCACCTCGGCGTACGCCTTGGTGAACGGCCCGCCGGTCAGGATGAGTTCGTTGGCGAGAACCTGGTCGTCCTCCTTGACGGCGACCGGGTACACGTCGTCGAAGAAGCTGTTCAGCGCCTCGGTCGTGTTCTCGTCGAGCGCGTCGTTCCCGGCCTTCTTGACGGCCCTGCCCGGGTTGTCGTTGAGGATCTTGTTGATCGCGACGCGCAGTTCGTCGTCGGACGCCTTCTTCATGCCGCTCGTGAGGAAGTCGCCGACAGCCGTGTCCGTGGCGCTCGCGAGAGCCGCCGCGGCCGCCTCGGCGATCTTCGGCGCGGCGATCGAGGCGATGTGGGCCGTCGTCTCGCGGTCGTCCTGGGCCTGGGCGAGTGCCCGGTCGAGGTCGATCCAGGCGAAGACGTCGTCGTCGGAGCCCGCGAGGGCGTGCTGCGCGGACTGGCGCGTCCAGGCGCCCGAAACGTCGAGCAGGTGGACGGCCGCCTGCCGGCCGGTCGTCGCGGCGGTCTCCATGTCGCCCGCGCCGAGGGCCTGTTCGGCCTTGGCGATGAGGTCCTTGGTCTCCTGCGTCAAGCGCTCGGCGACGAGCCGCTTGCCGGCGAGGGTGGCCTGGTCCGTCGCCTCGATCTCGGAGAGGAGCCTGACCTCGTCGATCGCCTGCTGCTTGTCCTGCTCCAGCGTCTGCGCCTCGGCGGCGCGCGCGTTCTGCTCGACCTCGACGGCGTCGCTGACGGCCTTGGTCGCGACGTTCGCCGCCTCGACGGCCGCCGCCGCGTGCGCGGTGGACTTGTTGGCGTAGTCGATCGCCTTGCCCGCGTTCTTCACGGCCTCCTCGGCCGCCGCCGCGGCGGCGTCGGCGTGGTCGGCGGCCGAGTTGGCGGCGTCGCGTGCCGTACGGGCCGCTTTCGCGGCCGTCGTGGC
Source organism: Streptomyces sp. SID11385 (assembly GCF_010548245.1). Lineage (GTDB taxonomy): Bacteria > Actinomycetota > Actinomycetes > Streptomycetales > Streptomycetaceae > Streptomyces. The sequence continues at coordinate 49 of NZ_JAAGLR010000947.1, read as the reverse complement.
GAGGGTCTGCGCGGCGGAGGCGGCGTTGGTGGCGCGGTTCGCCGCGCTC
>NZ_JAAGLR010000916.1 GCF_010548245.1 Streptomyces sp. SID11385 | reverse complement strand
GACCCGGCCACCGGGGAGCGGGACGGGAGCCGGGCGGGCAGGGCGCGGCGAGTGGGCAGGGCGCGGCGGGCGGCTCGGGGCGCCGCCCTCGTACGGAGACGACGCGCCGCCCCCGTCCGTACGACGCCCGCTCCCCCGCCGGAGCCAGGGCGCCGCTCAGTCCAGCGGGACGGCCGCCCGCAGCGGGTCGCGCAGGTCCGTGCCGTGCGCGAGCCACTTCTCCTGGAGGGCCTGCGCGCCGTGGACGCGCTTCCAGGCGGCCTCGGTGGGCGTCATCGGGAGGAGCGGGAGGAAGGCGACCGGGTCGAGCGGGGGGTCGAGGTCGAGGGTCTCGACGAGACCGCCGGGCTCGGCGACGAGCACGGAGGTGAAGGGGGCGCCGGGCCACAGCGGCTCGCCCACGTCGAGCGAGGCGCCCGGCGCGATGACGACGCCCTCGACCTGCGGCGAGGCGGCGAGCACGGCGAGGGGGCGCAGGACCTTGTCCGTATCGGCGCGTCCGGCCCGTACCGAGAGCACGAGTTCGGCGCGCGGGCCCTCGACCGGGTCGGCGAGGAAGGCGGCGGGGTCGCTCATCGGCGCGGCGGACATGCCGAGCGTCGCGTACCGCACGAGGGGTGCGGAGTCCTCGCGCGTGTCGAGGAAGCGCAGGACCTCGATGCGCTCCGCGCCGAGGAAGGTGACGCCCGCGCGCGCGTCGCTCTCGCCGAGCGCGCTGCTCAGTCGGGCCTCCACCAGGGCGAGTACGTCGGCTGCCATGCCGCGACTGTACGCGGCGGGGTGCGGCGCGGCGCGGGCGGCCGGGCAGCGCGAAGCGACCCGTCGCGTAAAGGCCGCGTAGGCAAGGCGTATCGCGCGGGCAAAACGGGGATTGACAGGACAGCCGACTGCTAGGCTTGGCCGCTGGTCAGGGCAGCGCGCAGAAGCACGCTCTCAGCCCGGCCGCTGTACTCCCGGAATTTCGGGTCACCCGTCCCTCACGAGGGACTGGCTGGAGGAGGTGGGGCTCCATGGATCGAAGTCGACCGTGCAGTACCACCCGCTCTTCCGCTTGACGGTGCCGTCCCCCTCCTCGGGGGCCCGGACCGGAACTTGAGGCCGTACATACCCGGGTCCCACGGGGGTAAACGCCTCTTTCCCTTCCGTTCTCGCCGCTGATCGCGGGGCACACGGAAGAGCACTTCGTCACCGCCTGATCCACCTCCCGCCCGCCCGGGAGACCCCATCAGCAGCGCAGACCGCGCACCGCTTCTCGCGGTGCTCCCCGATGTGCGGACGTGCCCGGAGCGGCGCACGTCCCCGTTTCGGGAGGTTCCGCCCGGCTCGCCCGGTCGCGCACGAAGGAGCAGCACCATGTCGATGATTCCCAGCCTGCGTGCCGTGGTCCGCCCCTCCGCCCGAAAGGTGCCCGCTTCCCACGAGACGGAACGTCACGCCGAGGTGAACTCCTCCGTCGTGGACTGCGCCGTCTACCGCGAGGGCCGCCGCGTGCCCACCGCGCACACCCTGACCCCGCACGCGGCCGTCGAACTCGTCCGGCTCGGCGGCGGCTTCGCCTGGATCGGGCTGCACGAGCCGAGCGAGGCCGAGTTCGCGGGCATCGCCGCGGAGTTCGGCCTCCACCCGCTCGCCGTCGAGGACGCCGTCCACGCCCACCAGCGCCCGAAGCTGGAGCGTTACGACGACACGCTCTTCACCGTCTTCAAGACCGTCCACTACGTCGAGCACGAGGAACTGACCGCGACGAGCGAGATCGTCGAGACCGGTGAGGTCATGTGCTTCACCGGGCGGAACTTCGTCATCACCGTCCGGCACGGCGGCCAGGGCTCGCTGCGCGGGCTGCGCCACCGTCTCCAGGGCGACCCGGAACTCCTCGCGCACGGCCCCTCCGCCGTGCTCCACTCGCTCGCCGACCACTGCGTGGACGGCTACCTCGTCGTCGCCGACGCGCTCCAGGACGACATCGACGAGGTCGAGACGGAGGTCTTCACGGCGCCCGGCAAAGGGGCCTCGCGCGGCGTGGACGCGAGCCGGATCTACCAGCTCAAGCGCGAGATCCTGGAGTTCAAGCGGGCCGTCGCGCCGCTCCTGCGGCCCCTGCACCTGCTCAGCGAGCGCCCCATGCGGCTCATCGACCCCGACATCCAGAAGTACTTCCGCGACGTGCACGACCACCTCGCGCGCGTCCACGAGCAGGTCGTCGGCTTCGACGAACTCCTCAACTCCATCCTCCAGGCCAACCTGGCCCAGGCGACCGTCGCGCAGAACGAGGACATGCGCAAGATCACCTCGTGGGCGGCGATCATCGCGGTGCCGACGATGATCTGCGGCGTGTACGGGATGAACTTCAAGCACATGCCCGAGCTGCGCTGGACGTACGGCTACCCGATGGTCCTCGGCGCGATCCTCGTCATCTGCTTCGGCATCCACCGCACGCTCAAGCGCAACGGCTGGCTCTGAAGGACACGGGGGCGCGGGGGCGGCCCGGGCCCCGCGCGGCGGTGACTACCCTGCTCCGTATGACTGCCGCCGCAACCCCGCTCGACCGCGCCCTCGTCGAGGAAGCCGCGAAGAAGTCGTCCCTCGTGTGGGTGAGGGGCGAGGGCACGGGCCCCGCCCGCGCGCTGTGGCACGTGTGGCACGAGGGCGCGGTACTGCTCGTCGGGGACGGTCCCGGGGAGCAGCCGCTGCCCGGCCTCGCGGCGGGCGGCGGCGCCGAGGTGACGGTGCGGAGCAAGGACAAGGGCGTACGGCTCGTGTCCTTCCGGGCCGCCGTCGTGGAACTCGCGGCGGGCTCGCCCGCGTGGGACGAGGCGGTCGCCGAGCTGAAGGGCAAGCGGCTCAACGCGCCCGACGCGGAGACGGTGCCGGAGCGCTGGGCGCGCGAGTGCCGGGTGCTGCGCCTCGTACCGTCGTACGAGGCGGGGACGCTGCCGGTGCCCGATTCCTCGCTCGCCGCTCCCCCGCCCCCGAGCCCCGCCTCGACGCGGGTCACCCGCCCGGCACCCCTGCCGAAGCTGCTCCTCGGGCGCGGGCGGAAGAAGAAGTAGGCGGTACGGGGCGGGCGGGCCACCGCGAAAGCGCGTCCCGCGCGGCCTCCGCGAAAGCCCGCCGCGCACGGCCCCTGCCCCGCGGCAGCCCCCGCCCCACGGGAGCCCCCGCCCCTCACGTCTGCGGCAGCAGCCTGTCCCCGTAGTCCACCGTCTCGTCGAGACCCGGCTCCTTCAGGTCGAGCGCCGCGTTCCAGGAGCTGAGCGCCACCGTGCCCGCGTCCCCCGCCCGGCGCAGCTTCAGCGGGTACGGCTCGCCTTCGAGCGAGACGTCGATGCGCGCGCCCGCGCCCTTGTCGCCCGCGACGCGGACCGTGCGGACGCCGCCGCTCTCGCCCCGCCCGGCCCCGACGACCTCGCCGTCGAGCCCGAGGAGCCCGTCGAGCAGCGTCTTCTTGTCGGTGAAGAGGCTCAGCCGCGGGTACGAGGGGTCCTTGGGCGGCACCTTCACGTACTTCTTGTCGAGCTTGCCCGCCGCCGTCTTCGCGCTCCCGCCGCCTTTCGCGTCGCCCGCCTCGTGCTCCCAGAAGGCGGCGCCCGCCCGGAGGTAGAGGTGTTCGCCGACGCGCAGGAGGGAGAAGTCGGCGCCCTCGGTGCGGACCGTGCCCGTGCCGCCCTCGGCGGTCAGGCGCATGTCGAGCGTGTAGGTGTGGCCGCCGCTGATGAGGTTGCCCTTGAGCCGTACGGAGCGCGCGCCGCCCGCCGCCGCCGTGGTCTTGCGGTGGATCTGCTCGGCGGAGAGTTTGCCGACGCCGTTGGTGCCCTCGTCCGGGTCCTTGCCGCAGGCGCCGAGCCCGCCGAGGAGGGCGGCGCACACGGCGCCCGCGAGAAGAGTCCTGGTCGGTCGGGGCAGGGCGCGGGGGGTCACCGGGGACGGGCCTCTCATCCGGGGGTGGGGGACAGGGATCTTGGGCCCGCAGCGTACCGGGGCGGCCGGCGGCTCCCGTACCGCGTCCCCGCCTCGCTCCCGCCCCGTCCCCACGCCGTCCCCGCCTCGTCCCCGCGGCGCGTCCCCGCGTCCGTCCGGCCCAGCGACCCCGGCGTCCCGGCCCGTCAGCGGTTAGCCTGATTCCGCCCTGTAAGTGAGTGCTTGTCCGGATATGCGGAGGAGGTGGCCGGTGGCCGGTGGCGCGCCGCGGATCTTCGTCTCGCACCTCGCCGGGATGGCCGTCTTCGACCCGAACGGCGATCAGGTGGGGCGCGTGCGGGACCTCGTGGCCACGCTGCGGGTCGGGCGGCGCCCGCCGCGCATCCTCGGGCTCGTGGTCGAGCTGCCGACCAGGCGGCGGATCTTCCTCCAGATGACCCGCGTCTCGGGGATCGAGTCGGGGCAGGTCATCTCGACGGGCGTGCTCAACGTGCGGCGCTTCGAGCAGCGGGCCGCCGAGCGCCTCGTGCTCGGCGAACTCCTCGACCGGCGGCTGCGGCTCGTCGAGACGGGCGAGGAGGTGACCGTGCTCGACGTCTCGGTGACGCAGCTCCCGGCGCGCCGCGAGTGGGAGATCGACCGCGTCTTCGTACGGAAGATGCCGGCCGCGCGCGGGCGGCTGCCGTGGAAGGGGACGGGGCGGCGCGGCGGCGAGACGCTGACCGTCGAGTGGTCCGCGCTCGCCGGCTTCTCGCTGGAGGAGGAGGGGCAGGGCGCGGAGAACCTGCTCGCGACCTTCGAGCAGTTGCGCCCCGCCGACCTCGCGAACGTCCTGCACCACCTGTCGGCGAAGCGGCGCGCCGAGGTCGCCGACGCGCTCGACGACGACCGCCTCGCGGACGTGCTCGAAGAGCTGCCCGAGGACGACCAGATCGAGATCCTCGGCAAGCTCCAGGACGAGCGCGCGGCCGACGTGCTGGAGGCGATGGACCCGGACGACGCGGCCGACCTGCTCGGCGAGCTGCCCGAGGACGAGACGGAGCGCCTGCTCACCCTCATGCAGCCCTCGGACGCCGCCGACGTGCGGCGGCTCATGGCGTACGAGGAGCGCACGGCGGGCGGGCTCATGACGACGGAGCCGATCGTGCTGCGCCCGGACGCGACCGTCGCCGAGGCCCTCGCCCGCGTCCGCAACCCCGACCTCTCCCCCGCGCTCGCCGCGCAGGTGTACGTGTGCCGCCCGCCCGACGAGACCCCGACCGGCAAGTACCTCGGCACCGTGCACTTCCAGCGGCTGCTGCGCGATCCCCCGTACACGCTGGTCAGCGGGATGCTGGACGACGACCTGCTGCCGCTCGCGCCGCAGGCCCAGCTGCCCGAGGTGGCGGGGTTCTTCGCCACGTACGACATGGTCGCCGCGCCCGTCGTGGACGACTCGGGGGCGCTGCTCGGCGTCGTCACGGTGGACGACGTGCTCGACCACATGCTCCCGGACGACTGGCGGGAGACGGAGTACCAGCTCTCGGGCGAGGTCCCCGAGGACCGGGCGGTGCGCACGGGCGAGGCCCCGGCGGCGCGGGCGGCGCGCGGCGACGAAGGGGACACCGGGGCCGGGGAGGCGGGGCGGCATGGCTGAGCAGGGCGGCGGCGACCGGGAGCGGGAGCAGCAGGTCGAGGCGGTACGGGACCGGCTCCACGAGTTGCGCGAGCGGCGCGGGCAGGCGCGGCGGCG
>NZ_JAAGLR010000881.1 GCF_010548245.1 Streptomyces sp. SID11385 | reverse complement strand
CGACCCCTCCGTGACCGCCGTCGGCGGCACCCGCGTCACCCTCGACGAGGCGGGCCACCGCCGCACCGCCGACACCGTGTGGAACGACAAGGGCGGCGCCCCCGGCGGCGGCACCTCGGTGCTCATGCGCAGGCCGCGCTACCAGGACGGGGTACGGGACGTGACCGGCGCCCGGCGCGGCGTCCCCGACGTCTCGCTCAGCGCCTCCGCCGCCGGGTCCACCATGGTCTGGTTCACGCACGCCGGGCGCGGCGCCTGGGTGCCCATGCTCGGCACGAGCCTCGCCGCCCCCCTCTTCGGCGGCATCGTCGCACTCGCCGCGCAGCGCGCGGGCCACGGCCTCGGCGCGGTCAACCCCGCCCTCTACCGGCTCGGCCGGGGCGGCGGCGTCCGCGACGTCACGACGGGCGACAACGCCACCGAGGGCACGAGCGGCTACCGGGCGCGGCGCGGCTACGACCTCGCGAGCGGCCTCGGGACGGTGGACGCGGGCAAGCTCGTCCCCGCCCTCGCCAGGCCCGAATGAGCCCCGCACGCCCCCGCCGCACGCCCCGCGCCGCGTTGCGCCACGTAACGGCGGGATGAAATCCGCAGCTCCGGGTGTTGGCGCCAGCGGCGAGACGGATCGAGCAGGAGGCATGCGTGGCGGCAGGAGCACAGGCCCGGGACCCGGAGCGGGAACCGGACAGGGCACGGGACACCCGTACCGGCGGACGCGAGCGGGACACCCGTACCGGGAAGGGCGCGGCGGCACCCACCGCGCCCGCCGACGCCCCCCGGCCCCCCGACGGGGGCCCCGGCTGGGCACGGCGCCTCGCCCGGTACGCCTGGCGCTACCGCAAGGACGTGATCCTCTCCCTCGGCGCCTCGCTCGCCGGGATGGCCGTCATGGCGCTCATCCCGCTGCTCACCAAGGTCATCATCGACGACGTGATCGGCGGCTCCCGCTCGATGGCCACGTGGGGCGGGCTGCTGCTCGGCGCCGCCGTGGCCGTCTACGTCACCGCGTACCTGCGCCGCTTCTACGGCGGCCGGCTCGCGCTCGACGTGCAGTTCGACCTGCGCCGCGACATGTACCGCACGCTGACCCGCCTCGACGGGCGCCGCCAGGACGAGCTGTCCACCGGGCAGGTCGTCGGGCGCGCCACGAGCGACCTCCAACTGATCCAGGGCCTGCTCTTCATGCTGCCCATGACGATCGGCAACGTCCTCCTCTTCGTCATGTCGCTGATCATCATGGCGACGCTCTCCCTCCCGCTCACCTTCGTCGCCCTCGCCGTCGCCCCCGCGATCTACTTCATCGCCCGCCGCTCCCGCAGCCGCCTCCACCCCGCGACCTGGTACGCGCAGGCGCAGGCCGCCGCCGTCGCGGGCGTCGTGGACGGCGCCGTCTCCGGGGTCCGCGTCGTCAAGGGCTTCGGGCAGGAGGAGCAGGAGACCGGCAAGCTGCGCGAGGTCGGCCGCCGCCTCTTCGCCGGGCGGCTGCGCACCATCCGCCTCAACGCCAAGTACACGCCCGCGCTCCAGGCCGTGCCCGCGCTCGGGCAGGTCGCGATGCTCGCGCTCGGCGGCTGGCTCGCGGTGCGCGGCCACATCACGCTCGGCACGTTCGTCGCCTTCTCCTCGTACCTCGCCCAGCTCGTCGGCCCCGTCCGCATGCTCGCCGTCGTCCTCACCGTCGGCCAGCAGGCCCGCGCGGGCGTCGAGCGCGTCCTCCAGCTCATCGACACCGAGCCGACGCTCGCCGACGGCACCCGCGAACTGCCCGCCGACGCCCCCGCGACCGTCGAGTTCGACGACGTGCGCTTCGGCTACGACGACGAGCGGCCCGTCCTCGACGGCCTCTCGCTCACCGTCGCGCCCGGCGAGACCGTCGCCCTCGTCGGCTCCTCCGGCTCCGGCAAGTCCACGGTCTCCCTCCTCCTCCCGCGCTTCTACGACGTGAGCCACGGCGCCGTCCTCGTCGGCGGCCACGACGTGCGCGAGCTGCGCATGTCCTCGCTGCGCGCCGCGATCGGCCTCGTCCCCGAGGACTCCTTCCTCTTCTCCGACACGATCGCCTCCAACATCGCGTACGGGCACCCCGACGCGAGCCGCGAGCAGATCGAGGCCGCCGCGCACGCCGCGCAGGCGCACGGCTTCATCACGGACCTCCCGGACGGCTACGAGACCGTCGTCGGCGAACAGGGACTCACTCTTTCGGGCGGCCAGCGGCAGCGCGTCGCGCTCGCCCGCGCGATCCTCGCCGACCCCCGCCTCCTCGTCCTCGACGACGCCACCTCGGCGATCGACGCGCGCGTCGAGCACGAGATCTTCGAGGCCCTGCGCGGCGTCATGGCGGGCCGTACGACGCTCCTCATCGCCCACCGCCGCTCCACGCTCGCCCTCGCCGACCGCATCGCGGTCCTGGACGCCGGGCGGATAGCCGCCGTCGGCACGTACGAGGAACTGGAGCGCGATTCGCCCCTCTTCCGCCGCCTCCTCACCGACCCCGAGGAACTCGGCGGCGTCTCGCCCGGCCACGTCCTCCCGCACGACCGGCCCGAGGACGAGTCCGTCCGCGCCGAACTCGACGCCGAGTACGACGCCGAGCGCGGCATCACCCCCCAGCTGTGGACCGGCGACCGCACCCCGCGCGACACCGCCCTCGACGGCATGCCCGCGACGCCCGAACTCCTCGCGCAGGTCGACGCGCTGCCCGCCGCGAACGACGTCCCGGACATCGACGAGGCGCGCGCCGTCGCGCCCGAGGACGCCTACGGGCTGCGCCGCCTGCTGCGCGGCTTCGGCCGCCCGCTGACGCTCAGCCTCCTGCTCGTCGCCGTCGACGCGGGCCTCGGCCTCGCGCTGCCTGTCCTCATCCGGCACGGCATCGACGACGGCGTCAACCGCATGGCGCTCGGCGCCGTGTGGCTCTCCGCGCTCCTCGGCCTCGGCGCCGTCCTTCTCCAGTGGGGCGCCCAGTTCGGCGAGAACCGCCTGACGGGCCGCACCGGCGAACGGATGCTCTACTCGCTGCGCCTGAAGATCTTCGCGCACCTCCAGCGGCTCGGTCTCGACTACTACGAGCGCGAGCTGACCGGCCGCATCATGACCCGCATGACGACGGACGTCGACGCCCTGTCGTCCTTCCTTCAGACCGGCCTCGTCACCGCCTTCGTCTCCGTCGTCACCTTCTTCGGCATCATGGCGGCGCTCCTCGTCATCGACGTCGAACTCGCACTGCTCGTCTTCGCGACGCTGCCCGTCCTGATCGTCTCGACGTACTTCTTCCGCAAGCGCAGCGTGCGCGCCTACAAGCTCGCCCGCGAGCGGATCTCGACCGTCAACTCCGAGCTCCAGGAGATGGTCGCGGGGCTGCGCATCGTGCAGGCGTTCCGGCGCGAGGAGTCGGGCTACGAGAAGTTCTCGCGCGACGCGCGGGCGTACCGGCAGGCGCGGGTACGGGGCCAGTGGCTCATCTCCGTCTACTTCCCCTTCGTCCAGCTCCTCTCCACCGCCGCGACCGTCCTCGTCCTCTCCGTCGGCGCGCACCGCGTCGACGCCGGGACCCTCACGACCGGCGCGCTCGTCGCGTACCTCCTCTACATCGACCTCTTCTTCTCGCCGATCCAGCAGCTCTCGCAGGTCTTCGACGGCTACCAGCAGGCGAGCGTCTCGCTCGGCCGCGTGCAGGAACTCCTCGTCGAGCCCACCTCGACCGGGCAGGCCGCCCGCCCGCTCCCGGTCGGCGAGCGGCTGCGGGGCGAGATCTCCTTCCGGAACGTCGACTTCGCCTACGGGGACGAGACGGCGCTGCACGACGTGGACCTCACCCTGCCCGCCGGCCAGACCGTCGCCTTCGTCGGCGAGACGGGCGCGGGCAAGTCGACGCTCGTCAAGCTCGTCGCCCGCTTCTACGACCCGACCTCGGGCCGCGTCACGGTCGACGGCACCGACCTGCGCGATGTGGACCTCGCCCAGTACCGGCACCGGCTCGGCGTCGTCCCGCAGGAGGCGTATCTCTTCGCGGGCACGATCCGCGACGCGATCGCCTACGGGCGGCCCGAGGCGAGCGACGCCGAGGTGGAGGCGGCGGCCCGCGCGGTCGGCGCGCACGACATGATCGCCTCGCTCGACGGCGGCTACCTCCACGAGGTGGCGGAGCGGGGCCGCAACCTCTCGGCGGGCCAGCGGCAGCTGATCGCGCTGGCGCGGGCGGAGCTGGTGGACCCGGACATCCTGCTCCTGGACGAGGCCACGGCGGCCCTCGACCTCGCCAGCGAGGCCCAGGTCACCCGCGCCACGGAACGCCTCGCGGGCCGTCGTACGACGCTGGTGGTCGCCCACCGCCTGACGACGGCCGCCCGCGCGGACCGCGTCGTGGTGATGGACCAGGGCCGCGTCGCAGAGGACGGCACCCACGCGGACCTGCTCGCCCTGAACGGCAAGTACGCGAGGCTGTGGCGCACGTTCCTGGGCGAGACGGTCCCGGCGACGGGCGACTCGGGGGCTTCGCGGGACGGCTTCGGGGACGGGGGGACGGAGACGGTGGGGGCGCGGGTGGTGTGAGGGGGCGCGGGTGGTGAGAGAGGGCGCGTGGCGGTGCCGCGCGCGTCGATCGCGGAGGTGCTGAATTCGGCCCGTGGCGAAGGGCGTTCGTCCGGAGGGCGGGCGCGCACCGGCCGTACCGCTCACGGAGCCCCCGCCTCGCGGGCCATGATCGCCGGGTGACGCACAGCAGCAAGCCCCGGGTGACGCACACCGGTTATCCCCGCCGCTACCTCCGCGAACCCCCGGCCGACCCCGCCTATGCCGAGGCCGGGTACCCCTTCGCGCTCAGGCAGGCGGTGTACGACCGGCGGACCGCACTCGCTCTCTCGCCCGAAGAGCTGGCGCTTCGGTGGCGGGTTCCGGTGTCGCGGGTCGGGGAGGTCGAAGGCGCTGCCCCGGTGCCGCCCCTCATCGCACTCGCCGGACTGGCGAGCGCGCTGGACGCGGTGCTCCGCATCCGGCTGGACAGGGACGAGGCGTCGTTCGTGTTCGCGGGGCGGGAGGGGGCGGGCGAAGGGGAGCCGACGGAGAGGTGGGGCGAGGCGGGCGAAGGGGCGCCGGTTCGGGGGTGAACCGAACGGGGCGTGGTCCGGGAGTGAACCGAACGGGTCGTGGTCCGGGAGTGAACCGCACGGGGCGTCGGCCCGGAAGGGAGCCGAAGGGGGCTGCGGACACTCCGGGCGCACCCGGTCTCGTCACGCCTTCTCGATCCGCTCCACCAGCTCCGCCGGGCTCGCGTGCCAGGGGGTGCCGTGGCCCGGGAGGACCCAGGAGGCGGGGAGGGGGGCGAGGCGGGAGAGGGAGGCGTGGGCCTCGGCGGGGTCGTCGGTGAAGGGGGCCGGCTGGGGGCCCGTCCGGCCGGTCAGGACGTGGCGGGTCGTGAGGGCGTCGCCGACGAAGACCGCGTCCGCGACGGGGACGTGGACGGCGACACTGCCGGGGGAGTGGCCCGGCATGCCGATGATCACGGGGCTGCCCGGGAGGTCGAGGACATCGCCGTCGTGGATCTCGGTGACCTCGGCGACGTACTTCGGGCGCAGGCCGTTCTTGCGGAGCGAGTAGCCGAGGAAGCCGAGCGTCGCGCCGGGGCGCATCGGGCCCGCCGGGGTCTTCGGCTTCTCGCCGGTACGGGTGCGGTGGGCGTCCGCCTCGTGCACGTACACCGGGACGCCGTGCTCGGCGCGCAGCCGCTCGGCGAAACCGATGTGGTCCGAGTCGCCGTGCGTGAGGACGAGGCCCCGGATGTCGTCGGCACTCTTGCCGAGCGCGCGCAGCTCGCGCTGGAGGTCGTTCCAGTGCCCGGGGAGCCCGGCGTCCACGAGCGTGATGCCCTCGGGGGTGTCGATGAGGTAGGAGGCGACGATGTCGTTGCCGAGGCGGTGGAGGTGCGGGGCGAGCTGCATGGCGTGACTCCTGGGGCCCGATCGATGGCTAAGCGGTTTAGCTTTCACGGCTAAGGTACATAGCTATGATGGCTACAGTCAATAGCCTTCGCTGCCGCTCCCGAAAGGTGGACCATGCCGAGCCCCGAGAAGACCTCCTTCGCCGTCATCGTCGCGGCGGGCCGTGAACTCCTGGAATCCGAGGGCCCCCAGGGCCTCACGATGCAGAAGGTCGCGACCCGCGTCGGCGTCCGCGCCCCGTCCCTCTACAAGCACGTGGCCAACCGCGCGGCCCTCCTGGACGCCGTGGCCGAGGCGACGGTCGAGGACCTGACCGACCGCATCACGGCCACCGACGGCACCCTCCCCGCCATCGCCCGCTGCTACCGCGCCTTCTCCACCGCCCACCCGGAAGCGTTCCGCCTCGTGATGCACTCCACCCACGCCCCCCGCCCCGCCCTCGCCCGCGCCGCCCAGCCCCTCATCGACGCGACCGCCGTCCTCACGGGCCCCGAGGAATCCCTGGAAGCGGCCCGCTTCGTCACGGCCTGGCTCACCGGCTTCATCAGCATGGAACTGAGCGGCTCCTTCCGCCTGGGAGGCGACGTGGACAGGGCCTTCGCGTACGGGCTGGAGGCGTTGTACGAGGGGCTGGCGCGGTGAGGGGGAGGGGAGGGGGCTGGGCGCCTGCCGCCTCACCCCCGCCCCGTCAGCCGCCGCCACCCCGCCACCCCAGCCCCTCGCCCCGCCCCTTCAGCCGCCCCGTCACCCCCGTCCCGCGATCCACGCCCGCAGTCCCGTTCCCGGTAGGGGCAGGGGGCGCCAAGTGCGGGCGTAGGACGGGGGGTTGGCGTTGGCGGCTGTGATGGCGGCCACCGGGATCCGCGTGGTGCGGGTGCGGAGGGTGGCGTGGGTGAGGTTCTTGTTGTTGCCCGCCAGGTTGCCGGAGGCGCAGCCGGCGGCGTAGGAGATGGGTGGGGTCTGGGCGCCGGTGATCAGGCACGGGGGGCGGATGCCCGCCCGGTGCAGGTGGGCCGCCACCGTCTCGTAGCGGTGGGTCGTGTGGCGGGCGCCCATGAGGTTGCGCCAGAAGCCGGTGGTCTGCGAGACCCCGTACAGCGCGAGCACCGCGCACAGCGCCACGAGGTACGGGCGGCGACCGCGTGCCGCGTCGAGCGCGGTCGTCGCGAGGGGCGGCGCGAGGAGCGCGTAGGCGGGGAGGAAGAAGCGGGGGGCCGAGTAGCCGAGGGTCAGGAGGTACGGGACGCTCAGCGCGAGCGCGCAGGCGAGCGGGAGCCACACCGTGATCCGCCGCCCGGCCCCGTTCCGCCCCCGTACCGCGCACACCAGAGCCAGCACCGGCAGGAGCAGCCACCACCAGGTGAGCCACGGCTGGTACGGGGTGATGTCGCACGGGCGGCACAGCAGCGGGCCGTTGACGCTGAGCCAGGCGTCGCCGCCCGCCCAGCGCAGGCCCATCTCGCCCTGCACGTCGCTGGAGACCCGCAAGCGCTCGCCGATCCCGCCCCAGCGCCCGTACGCCTCCACGACCCACGGCACCGCGCCCGCCACGACGCCGCCGGCCACCGCCGCCAGGGGCGCGGCCCGCCGCAACGGCCGGTGCA
>NZ_JAAGLR010000851.1 GCF_010548245.1 Streptomyces sp. SID11385 | reverse complement strand
CGCCGCGCCGCCGCCCCCCGCAGCGCCGCGCCCCGCAGCCGCCGCGACCGTCCCGCGAAACCGGCGCTGAGCCGTGCCGGCATCGTCGCGGCGGCGATCCGGGTCATGGCCGCCGAGGGCCTCGACAAGGTCACGATGCGGCGCCTCGCGAAGGAACTCGACACCGGTCCCGCCTCGCTCTACGTGTACGTCGCGGGGACGACGGAGCTGCACGCGGCGATCCTCGACCAGCTCCTCGGCGAGGTGGAGGTCCCCGGGGCCGCCGAGATCCTCCCCGAGGAGGACGGGGCGGGCTGGGAGCAGCGCCTGATCGGCCTCCTCCACTCGTACACGCTCCTCCTCTTCCGTTACCCGGGCCTCGCGCGCTCCGCGCTCGTCGCCCGCCCCAGCGGTCCGCACTACCTCGACCTCGTCGAGCGCATGCTCGCCCTCCTCGCCGAGGGGGGCGTGGCGTCGGACCGTGCCGCCTGGGGCGTGGACCTGCTCCTTCAGCACGCCACCGCGACGGCCGCCGAGCAGACGGACCGCGATGCCTCACCGGTCGCCGACGAGGAGTGGCAGGCGGTCCGGCACGCCGTCCACGGCGTCGACCCCGACCGCCACCCGCACATCCGCGCGGCCTCGTCGCGTCTGCTCTCCGGCACCCCGGACGCCCGCTTCACGTGGTCCTTCCGCGCGCTGCTCCACGGCATCGAGCACACCCCGGTGCCCCCGCACGGCCCGTCCCAGGACTGATCCGGGGCAGCGTTCCGGCGGGGTCCCGGGCGGTGGCGTCCCTCCCCCGCCGGATGGCGGCCGACCACTCCCCTACCAAAGTCGTAGCACCGCAGACCCTTGCCCCTCGCGCGCCGACGTGGGGAGACGGGAACCTCGGAGCATGACGAAGGACGCGGGGAAACCGGAGAAGACACCACGGCCCGGCGACGGACCGCCGGAACCGCAGGCGGCGGGACCGCGAGCGGCCGGGCCGCCAGGAACGCGCGCGGGAAGGCCGTCCGAGGCGCACGCGAACGGCCCGTCAGGAGCGCACGCCGACGCGCCCGCAGATGCGCTCGCAGGCCCGTCCGCAGAACAGCACACGGGCCCGCCCGCAGACGCGCACGCCGCCGATCCGGCGGAAAAGCACAGCACCCCACCGTCGGACGAGCTGATCCTCACGCTGCTCATCGCGGCCGGGGTCGTCGGAGCGGCCGTCGGGGCGTGGGCTCTCGGACCGGTGGCACGGTGGTTGCTGGACGTACTGCCCGTGGCGCCGTTCCGGTTCGCGCTGCGGTTCCTGGGCGCGATCGACGCGTGGTGGGAGATGCTGCTCGCGGGGGCGGGCGGCGCCGTGGTCCTGCTCGTCGTGACGCTCGGGGCCCTGGAGAAGCGCGGGATCGGTTGACGGCGCGGCGCGAACCGGAACGGGCCGGCGCACACCGGCCGCGACGACGGCGCCTCGGCCAAGCTCCCGGCCCCGGACCGAAACGCCCCCGGGCCGAAACGGCCCCGCCCTCACTCCCCCACTCGCCCGTCCGTCAACTCCCTTACGACGTCGAGGTGTCCGGCGTGGCGCGCGTACTCCTGGAGTACGTGGAAGAGAATCCACGACAGCGTCGGCGGCTCGGCCGGGGGCGGGAAACGGCCCGTGCTCGCCGCGCGGTCCTGGAGTCCGGCCGCCGCGACGATCTGCCGCGACCGCGCGCACTCCCGCGCGAAGAGGTCCCGGATCAGCGCCGGGGACTCGTCCTCGCGCACGCGCCAGCGGCCCGATTCCGGGTCGTCGTCGCCCCACGCCGTACGCTCGTCCATCTCCTCACCGAGGAAACCCCAGCGCAGCCAGCGCCGTTCGACGTACGCGAGGTGCTTGAGCAGTTCGAGCGGCGACCAGCCGGAGGGCAGCCTGCTGCCGCGCAACTCCGCCTCCGAGAGCCCATCGAGCTTGGCGAGCACGGTGGCGCGGTAGTAGTCGAGGTACGCGGGCAGCAGTTCGGCGGGGTCGGTGAGCGACTGCGGAGGCTCGACGGGCGGGCCGGAAAGGGACACTGCCGGGCTCGGGTTCGGACGCACGTGGTCACTCATACGGACAACGCTAGCCCCCTGCGCACGTCCCGCCCCCACGCACGCCCCCGCCACTCCCCGAGCGCCTGAACCGCGCCCACCGCCCCGCCCCCGTGCCCCGGCGCGCCCCCCACGCCGCCGCACGCTCGTTCCCGTACCGTGTCGGGCCCGCTCCTCCTATCGTTGAGGAACGCGGCAGTGCGTCCAGCGCCCTGCCGGGGAGGAGCGCCACGATGACCCTCGTACAGACCGAGGACCGAATCACGATGGCAGACCAGGAACAAGACCACGACAGCGACCTCGACAAGATCTTCGAGTGCGTGGAGCGCGCCACCCCTGACGGATTCCGGTCCGAGATCGTCGAGGGGTACGTCTACATGTCACCGCAGCGAGAAGCTCATTGGCGCATCATCCGCCGTCTCGTGCGAGCTCTGGAGGACGCCCACGGCCTGGACGTCCTCGTCCTGTCGGACGTGCGTATCGACTTCCCCGGCGAGAGCAACGCGTTCGCCCCGGACGTGGCCAAACTCCGCAAGGACGCGGAACCAGTGGGTGGCCGCTGGCAGTACCAGGATGTCGAGTTCGTCGCCGAAGTCATCTCGCGGGGCACCGGCCAGAACGATTACGGTCCCAAGAAGGCGGCGTACGCGAGCGCCGAGGTGCCCGTCTACCTCGTCGCCGACCCGTACCAGCGCCGTTGCCACGTCTACACGGAGCCGCGTGACGGGGAGTACCGCGCCGAGACAATCGTGGAGTTCGGGCTCGACGTGGATCTGAGCAAGACACCGGCCGCGCTCGTCCTCGCGACAGAGGACTTCCCGGACCAGCCCTGAGCGCGGACCGCGGTCGGGGAATCGGGGCAGTGCGCGGGGAGGGGGTGCATCGCACGAGTCACCTAGGGGAGGGCCGAACGGATTCCCTAGGGGATCTATGGGCCCCCTGTGGTGGCCACAACGCTCGGCGCGAGGAGAAGGTTCCCGTTCCGCGCAGGCAGGCGCGCGGGCGGGCACGCAGCACGCAGCACGCAGCACGCAGCACGCAGCACGCAGCACGCAGCACGCAGGGTGATAACGCAACGCAGAGGTAGGAGATACGAGCCGAGCCGCCGCACTAGCTGTCGCGTTCCCCCACTCCCGTCGCCCGCCGTTCCCCTCCCCCGCATCGACGGCTCCCCTGCCGCACCGCTGCCCCGCGCACCGCTGCCCCGCGCGCCACTGCCCTGCTGCGCCCCTGCCCCGCCGCACCACTCCCCTCCCTTCCCCCCAGCTCTCCTCACCCCACTCCCCCCACTTGCCTGGAGTCCACTCCAAGGCGTTGGCTGGTCGGTATGAGGTACACGCAACTCGGACGCACGGGACTTGAGGTCAGCAGGCTCGTCCTGGGGACGATGAACTTCGGGCCGCAGACCAACGAGGCCGACAGTCACGCCATCATGGATGCCGCGCTCGACGCGGGAGTCAACTTCTTCGACACGGCCAACGTCTACGGCTGGGGCGAGAACAAGGGCCGGACCGAGGAGATCCTCGGGACCTGGTTCGCGCAGGGCGGCGGCCGGCGCGAGAAGGTCGTGCTCGCCACGAAGGTCAACGGCTACATGGGGGTCGGCGACCCGTGGCCGAACCACCACAAGCTCTCCGCCGCCAATATCCGCCGCGCGGTCGACGCGAGCCTCAAGCGGCTCCAGACCGACCACATCGACCTGTACCAGTTCCACCACGTGGACCGGAACACGCCCTTCGAGGAGATCTGGCAGGCGATCGACGTCCTGATCCAGCAGGGCAAGATCCTCTACGCCGGTTCGTCGAACTTCCCCGGCTACAAGATCGCGCAGGCCAACGAACTGGCCTCGCGGCGCGGCATGGTCGGCCTCGTGAGCGAGCAGTGCCTGTACAACCTGGCCGAGCGCCGCGCCGAGATGGAGGTCATCCCGGCCGCGCGCGAGTACGGGCTCGGGGTCATCCCCTGGTCGCCGCTGCAGGGCGGGCTGCTCGGCGGCGCGCTCAAGCGCGAGCGCGAGGGCGCGGCGAACGGTCGCACCGCGAGCGGTCGCAGCGCCGACGCGCTCAAGAACACGGCCGTACGGGACCAGATCGAGCGGTATGAGGCGCTGCTCGACAAGCACGGACTGCTCCCCGGCGACACGGCCCTCGCCTGGCTCCTCACCCGCCCCGGTGTGACGGGTCCGATCGTCGGGCCGCGCACGAGGGAACAGCTCGACTCGGCGCTGCGCGCCGTGGACGTCGAGCTCTCGGAAGAGGTCCTGAGCGGCCTCGACGAGATCTTCCCCGGTCCCGGGCCCTCTCCGGAGGCCTTCGCCTGGTGACGGCGGGCCTCCGGCAGGAGGCGCGCACGGTGGCGGCGGTACGGGGCTACTGGCCCACGGCCGCCGCCACCGCCACGACGACGAACATCATTACGAGCACACCGGCCATGATCCGGTTCCGGGTCTTCGGGTCCACTCTTCGAGCCTAGCCGTCCCGCCCGGCGGGCCCGGCCAAGGGGTACGTCGCCTCCGTCACGTACTGGTTCGCGATCCCGTGCCCGCCCGGCACGCTCCGCAGCAGGCGCACGCGGTCGGCGGTCCACGTCCGTCCGGAGAACGACCCGAGCAGTTCTTCGTACGAAGTGCGCAGTTCTTCGTACGCGCGGGGCGACAGCCTCCGCGAGACCCGCGCCAGCGACAGGTGCGGCCGGTAGGCGTGCTCCGTCGCACCGCCCAGGCTCCGCGCGGCCCCGGCGAGCGCGCGCAGGGCGGCGACGTCGCCCCGTACCCCCGTCCACAGCGTCCCGCCCCGGAAGCCGCCCGCTCCGGCGAGCGAGAGGCGCAGCGGCGGGTGGGAGACGGCCAGGGCGGTCAAACCCCGTACCAGCGGCTCCTGTTCGGCGTCCCCGTAGAACGCCAGGGTCACGTGCCAGCCCTCGGGGCGGGTCCACCGCACATCGTCCGCCCCCGGCAGGCGGCGCAGCGGGCGGACGACGGCGGCGAGTTCGTCGAGGGCCTCGGGCGGGGGCAGGAGCGCGGCGAAGAGTCTCATGGTGCCGGGAACGATCCCACAGGTCCCGGCGGAAGTCCCCCACGCCTGTGGATAACCAGGCAGGCAAGCCGATGGTCCGACAAGCTGCCCGCCGGAAGCGCGTCGACGCCCGTGAAAAGTCTCGTGATTCACAGTCTTGGCGCGCGGCCAGCGTCCGGCGCTCCGCTCCCCTAACCTCGCGGACATGGACACCTCCCGAGCGCTGACGCTCAGACCCGGCAAGGCAAAGGACGTCCCCGCCGTCCTCGCGCTTCTGGACGGGGCGGTGGACTGGCTGAGCGCGCGCGGCCGAACGGGGCAGTGGGGCACCCGGCACTTCACCGAGCGCCCGCGCGCGATCGAGCAGGTCGAGGGGTACTTCGCGAAGGGCGAGCCCTGGGTCGCGGAGCTGGACGGGCGCGTCGTCGGCTCGATGACGCTGACGGACGGACCGGGCCCGTACCTCGCTCCCGCGCCCGAGCCCGAGCGCTACCTGCACTTCCTCGTGAGCGACCGGAGCCTCGCCGGGCACGGCATCGGCGCCGCGCTCGTCGCCCACGCCGTCGCCGAGGCGCGGCGCGCGGGCGTCGGCCTGCTCCGCGTCGACTGCTACGCGGGCGACGACGGCCGGCTCGTCGACTACTACGTGTCGTGCGGATTCCGCCGTACGGAGCGCTTCGACCAGGACGGGTGGCCGGGCCAGGTCCTCGCGATCCGCCTGGACGACGCCTTGCGCCCGTAGGACCGCGCAAGCCGTGCCCTCCTTCCGGAGCCCGTTTCCGTAGCCTGGCCCGCGTGAACGACCGCCCCTCTCGTCGCCTCCGCCGCGTCGCCGTCCTGGTGCTCGAAGGCGCCAAGCCGCTCGATGTCGGCATTCCCGCGCAGGTCTTCTCGACCCGCGCGAGCATGCCGTACGAAGTACGCGTGTGCGGGGCCGCGCCGGGGCTCGTGACCGGCGGGGACGGGCTCTCGTACGGCGTCGCGCACGGCCTGGAGGCGCTGGCGTGGGCCGAGACCGTCTTCCTGCCCGGCTACCGCCACCCCGACCGCGAGGACCCGCCCGCCGAGGTGGTCGACGCGCTGCGCGCCGCGCACGCGCGCGGCGCCCGGCTCGCCGCGATCTCCACGGGCGCCT
>NZ_JAAGLR010000823.1 GCF_010548245.1 Streptomyces sp. SID11385 | reverse complement strand
CCGTCCTCCCCGGCGGGGGCGGTCCGCGTCGGTGGTACGGAGCGAGCCTCCACCCGCCGCGGGGTGGCCGCCCAGCCGGTCTGATCGGCGACGGGGCGGGCCGCGTGCACGGGTGGCTCGTCAGCTCGTGGTACCGGCCGTGTCGTTGACGCGTCGCGGCGCGGCTGTTGACGGTGTGGCGCCGTCCGGCGGACCCCGCCGTTCCTCCGGCGTTCCCGTGCCGTGTCCACCCTGACCTGCGGCGAAGGCCCGGGCCGGGTGCGCGCGTGGCCGGGGTGCGGAGAGACCGGGTAGCGTGAGCCGACGATTCCCAGGGTCCCCCATTCGTAGGAGTTCCGGTGGCGCAGAGCGGTCATGGCGGGCAGCCGCATCCCTCCGAGGGCGAAGGCGCCCCGTACCCCGGCACCTCGGGGACGCCCGCCGACGGCACCCCCTGGGGACCGCAGCCCGGCTACGACGCGTACGGGAACCCGCAGGCCCCCGCGCACTCCGGCGGCTACGGCTACCCGCACGCCCCCGCCCCGGCGGGCGGCTACGGCTACCCGCCGCCCTTCGAGTCCCCGCACGGTCCGCAGGGCGGCGACGCGGAGGCCACGCAGTTCATCCAGCCCCTCCCGCCCGGCGGCGCCGACAACCAGGCCACGCAGTACATCGCGCCCGTGCCGGGCGCCGGGCCCCTGCCGCCCGAGTCGGCGGGGCAGGACAACCTGTACTACCCGGCGGCGCCTCAGCCGCCGCTCCCGGGCGGGGCGGGGCCCGACGCGCAGGCGACGCAGTACATCGCGCCCGTGCCCGGCGGCAACCCGCAGTTCCCGGGGCAGCCCGCGCAGCCCCCGGCCCCGTCCCCGTACGAGGAAGCCCCCACCCAGCCGCCCGCCGAGTTCGACAGCCTCTTCCGCACGGAGGGCGAGAGCGCGACGACGCAGATGCCGGCGATCACGCCGCAGGTCCCGCCGCCCCCCGCCTACGGCTACCCGCAGCAGCCGGGCGCCCCCGGGCAGACGCCGCCGCCCGCCGCGTACGGCAACGGCTACGGCGCCCAGGGCTATGGCTCGGGCGGCGGCTACGACAACGGCTACGACGAGCCCCCGCGCGGGGGCGGCGGCAACCGCAACAAGGGGCTGCTCATCGGGATAGGCGGCGTCTGCGTCGTCGCGCTCGGCCTCGGCGTCGGGGCGCTCGTCGGGGGCGGCGGGGGCGACGACGAGGCGAAGACCTCGCCCGTCTCGGCGACCGCGGCCACGGGACAGCAGGACGGCGACGACGCGAAGGGCGAGGACGAGAGCACGAAGCCCTCGCCCTCCGCCGACCCGGTCAAGGAGCAGGCCGTCGGCCTCGACAAGCTCCTCGGCGACTCGAACAACAGCCGTGACGCCGTGGTCCGTTCGGTCGGCAACATCGGCTCCTGCAAGGACCTCGGCAAGGCGGCGGCGGACCTGCGCGACGCGGCGCGGCAGCGCAACGACCTCGTCAAGCGGCTCGGTCAGCTGCCGGTCGACAAACTGCCCCGGCAGGACCAGCTCAAGACCGCCCTCACCCGCGCCTGGCACGCCTCCGCGACGGCCGACAACCACTACGCGGCCTGGGCCGACCAGACCGCGAAGCACGGCGGCTGCCCCGGCGGCCACGCCCGCTCGACGAACCAGCGCAACGCGGGCGACCGCGCGAGCGGCGAGGCGACGAGCGCGAAGCAGCAGGCCTCGGGGCTGTGGAACGCGATCGCCTCGAAGTACCAGCTGACGCAGCGGGACAAGAGCCAGCTGTAGGGGCGCCGGAGGTGCGGGCGATCGGGGCGCCGGGCACGGCGTCGCATCCCGTCGGGGTCCTCAACTCCGCCGCTTCGCCGTTTACTTCGGGATCGTGGGGCAACGCGTAGCGCAGCCACGACCACGCCTTCTCCACCGGGCTGGTCCCCTTCCGCGCCACCCGAGGAGATCCATGCCCCGCAGCCCGCGCCTCCTGCTCTCCGTCGTCGCCCTGGCGGCGACGACCGCCCTGCTCACCTCCTGCCAGGACGACGACTCCGGCGACGCGAAGGCCGGCAACGCCGCGGCCGCGTCCCCGGCCTCGCCCTCCGCCCCGTCACCGTCCTCCCCGTCCTCCCCGGCCGAGACGTCCCCCGCCTCGCCCTCCGCCTCGCAGCCCGCAGAGACTCCCGGCGACACGGGCGGCGGGACGGCCGGGGCCACCGGGAGCACCGGCGACGGGCAGCCGGAGAAGGTCTACTGGGAGGGCGTCTCGCACTACCTCGCCCCCGGCAAGTACTCCGTCACCGACGACACGACCAAGAAGGAGCGGGCCTTCCTCACCTCCACCAAGACCGTCATCAACGGCAACGGCTGGATCTGCGGCACCGAGGAGAAGACCCAGCGCTGCACGGCCGCGCAGCTCGACGCCGCCACCAAGAAGGGCAAGCGCCTCGTCGTCAAGATCGCCGCCGACGGCACGGCCGTCACCATCGACGAGCAGCACAACTGACGCGCGCCCCCGGGCGGACCCCCGCCACCCGGCGGCCCGCCGCCTCACTCCTCCCGGCCCCCCGCCGGCTCGCTCTCCAGGGCCTCGCGCACGTCCCCCGTCGCGCCCGGGCCGTCCCCCGCGCCCTTCGCCGCGACCAGCCGGCCGTCGCGGACCTCCAGGTGGGTCACGCGGGTGTTCGCCGTGCGGGGGTAGCCGATGACGGAGCGGGCGTAGTCGTCGCCCCAGCTCAGGGTGGGGGTGAGACCGCCGGTCGTGACCTTCGTGCCCTTGTCGAGCGCGTCGCGCACGGTCCGCGCGGTCACCGGCCCTTCGCCGAGGGACTCCACGACGCGGCGCAGCGCCGTGTACGCGATCCACGTCGTCTGCACGCCCGCGTCCGCCGGGTCGATCGCGTTGTCGCCGAAGGCGTGCCGCGTGATGACCTTCTTCATCTGCGCCCAGCGCGGGTCGGACGCCGGCGGGTACCAGCCCGCGACGGCCGCGCCCTCGTACGGCCCCGACGCGCCCCCGGACCGGTCGACGAGACGCTGGCTCACGCTGCCGAGCACGGAGCCGATCCGCACGGCGGGCGCCGCGCCCGTCCCCGTACCCGCGCCCGCTACCGCGCCGCCCGAAGGCGCCACGCGGCGGAAGGAGTCGACGAAGACCGCCGTGCTGTCGCCGAGCGCCACGCTCACGCAGCGGCGCGCCGCCGGGGCCGGGGCGAGCCGGCCGAGTACCTGCTCCGCCTGCGGCGTGTAGTCGCTGGAGGCGGCGGGCACGGGCAGGTCGACGACCTCCGCCGTACCGCCCGCCCCGCGCAGCCCCGCGCGCAGCAGGTCCGGCCACGTGTCGGCCGTGATCCCTTCCGGGCGGACGAGGACCACGGGGTCGCAGTGCGGGGCGAGTTGCGCGCCCTCGGCGGCGACGAGCGCGGGCAGCCCGCCGTTGACCGGGTACGAGTCCGGGTTCACGAACTCCTCCTGCGTGATCCCGTACCCGCCGAGGTACGGGATGCCCGCGAGCGAGATCGGCGAGAAGATCGCCGCGTCCTGCTCGCTGTACGAGCCGACGACGGCGACGGCCTTCTCGCGCACCGCGCGCCGGGCGCACTCCGCCGCCGCGACCGACTCGTTGCCCTCGTCGCACACGAGGACCCGCAACTTCCGGCCCCCGATGCCGCCCTGGGAGTTCACCCAGCGCTCGTAGGCGCGCGCCATCGCGGTCATCCCCGGCGCGTTGGTCCCCGTGGTGTGCAGCGGCGCCCACGTCATGACGGTGACGGGACGGTCGTCGTCGTCCCCGCCGCCCGGCAGCACCCCGCAGCCGCTGACGAGCAGCCCGCCGACCGCCGCCAGAAGCGCGGCACGCGAGACGGCGCGCGAGGCCGCGCGACGCGAGGCGGCGCGGAAGGCGGCGCGGAGCGCGGGGCGCCGGGCGGACGCGCGGCGGGGCCGGGTACGTATCGGGAGCGGACCGGTGGTCATGGCGCCGCAGCCTTGTCGCCGCGCGCCAACCGGCGCGCTACCCACGGTCAACACGCGGTGACGGGCGGGTGAACAGCGGGGGACCGGTGCGGCGCGTTCCGGGCGGAACGTACGATCACTGACCGTGCAAAGCCCGGAGAACCCTTCACGCCGCAGCCGCCGCTCCTCCACCATGGGGGGCATGCCACTCAACGACATGCCGTGGTGGCGCTGGCGCAGCACCGTGCGTTCCGCGCTGCACATGCTCTCCGACCCGGCGTTCCAGCAGGAGTACTGGCTCGCGGGCCGCGAGGAGTACGGGGACGTGACCGACGCCGTGTACCGGCTGGTCGAGGACACCTGGCTCGACAACTGGCCCGCCGAGCGCTACCTCGGCTCGGTCTTCCGCGACAGCGAGGAGACGACGCTCGTCGACGCCGCCGTGCTGCGCGTGCTGCGCATCCTGCACCAGGTCGGCCCCGACGCCCCCGCGACGGCCTACCTCCAGCACCCCGACTGGCCCGAGGCCCTCGCCGCCTGCCGCGCGGCCCACGTGCGTCTCGCCCTCGCCGACGGCGACGACCCCGACCAGCCGCCGCGCACGCTGGGCGAACTGCGGAACCTGCTGCGCACCGCCTGAGGGAGCGGGGGGCGCGGGTTCCGCGTGCCGGACGGCGACGCCCCCGTCCCCCGCGGTGTGGGACCCTGGCGGGCATGACTGAGCAGCCCGCACCGGTAGCCGGCTCCGCCGCTCCCGCCACCCCCGCCTCCAGTTACGTGCTGACGCTGGCCTGCCCCGACAAGCAGGGGATCGTGCACGCCGTCTCCAGCTTCCTCTTCATGACCGGCGGGAACATCGAGGACAGCCAGCAGTTCGGGGACGCGGACACGGGGCTGTTCTTCATGCGGGTCGGCTTCTCGGTGGGAGCGGGCGGCGAGGACGGGGAGCCGACCGGGCTCGACAAGCTGCGCGCGAGCTTCGCCGCGATCGGCGAGGCGTTCCGGATGGACTGGCAGATCCACCGGGCGGGGGAGCGGATGCGCGTCGCGATCCTGGTCAGCCGGTTCGGCCACTGCCTCAACGACCTGCTCTTCCGCTCCCGCAGCGGCGCGCTCCCCGTCGAGATCGCCGCCGTCGTCTCCAACCACACCGACTTCCGCGAGCTGACCGCGAGTTACGGCGTCCCCTTCCACCACATCCCCGTCCCCAAGGACGGCAAGGCGGAGGCGGAGCAGCGTTTCCTCGACCTCGTCGCCGAGGAGGACGTCGAACTCGTCGTGCTCGCCCGCTACATGCAGGTCCTCTCGGACGACCTGTGCAAGCAGCTGAGCGGCCGGATCATCAACATCCACCACTCCTTCCTGCCGAGCTTCAAGGGCGCCAAGCCGTACCACCAGGCGCACGCCCGGGGCGTGAAGCTCATCGGCGCGACCGCGCACTACGTGACCGCCGACCTCGACGAGGGCCCGATCATCGAGCAGGAGGTCGAGCGCGTCACGCACGCGGCGACCCCCGCCCAGCTCGTCGCCACGGGCCGCGACGTCGAGTGCCAGGCGCTCGCCCGCGCGGTCAAGTGGCACGCCGAGCACCGCATCCTGCTCAACGGCCGCCGCACGGTGGTCTTCGCCTGAGCGGAGCCCCACGAGGCCGGGCGGCCCTCCTGGGCGCGCGCACCCGCCGCGCCTACAACCGGCTCAGCGCCGCCGTCGCCCGCAGGACGCGCAGGATCGTCTCCCGGTCGCCCTCCTGCCCGAGTGCCGCCTCCTCCGGTGTCAGGTGTCCTGCGGCGACCTGGCAGAACTCGACGCCGTCGAGGCGGACCTCGGCCACGTCCTCCTGCGGGCCCTGCCCGCTCTCCGCCTTGGGATCGACGCCGATCCGCCAGACCCCGCCGCCGGGCCCCTCGATCTCCAGGCGGAGCGTCCGGCGCGCACCGGAGGGGGACGCCCCGTCCGGCGGCGGGAAGGCGGTGAGGGTCTGCGGGACGAGGCGGGTGGCGAGGTCGACGAGCGGGCGCAGGTGCGGGCCGGCGGGCGGGTCGTACGGGTAGGCGACGGCCCGCGCGATGTCCCAGGCGTGCATCCACGTCTCGAAGGCCCGCTCCAGGAGCGCGTCCCGCAGCGGGAGCGAGAAACCGCCGTACGGGATCGGGTAGCCACCCGAGCCGACGCCCTCGCCGTCCGTGAAGCCGACCGTCCGCACGAGGGCGTGCGTCTGCTCGCGCCACGGCGCGTGCTCGGCGCGGGTGGCCGGCGTGCCGAGCGCGGTCCAGTACCGCTCGGTGCGCTCCTGCGGCGGGACGGGCATCTCCGGCGCGTGCGCGCCGAGCGGCTCGGGCAGGCCGATCGCCGCCGCGACGAGCCCGTCGACGGCGAGGAGGTGCGCGATGACCCCGGCGACGGTCGTACGGCGCCCGGCGGGCCCTTCGGGCGTCCACCAGCGCAGCCGGACCGGGGCGTGCCAGTCGGCGTCGCCGAGGCTCTGGAGGAGGGCGTCGAGCCGGGCCGTCTCGGTGTCGTACGGCTCCGCCCAGGCCGGTACGGGCACCCGCGGCGGACGCCGCTCCAGGCAGCGCGCCAGCACGCGGGCGCGGAGCGAGGGATCGAGGTCGAGCGGTTCCTGCGGGTGCAGCAGCCCCACCGCGTCGCGCAGTCGCAGCGCCTCGTCCGCGCAGGGCCCGCACACGCCGAGGTGCGTCTCGACGGCCAGGGCCTCCTTCGCCGAGCACGCCGCGAGCGCCCACGCGCCGAGCAAGGACCGCAACAGCCGGTGATCCGCGAGCAGCGGATCGATCCCCGAGACCCCGAATGAGGTGTACGTCACGCACGAGGGCTCCCCGGCGCCGTCTCCTTCCCGGTGCTCACCCATGCCTTCCGCCTGCCCCCGCACCCCGGCCCCCACGCGCGAGCCGCCGGTGCCGTCCCCCACGCCGGACCCGCCCGCACCGGCCGCCCCGCCGCCCGCCTCCCCGTCCTCCTCCCGCCCGGCCC
>NZ_JAAGLR010000785.1 GCF_010548245.1 Streptomyces sp. SID11385 | reverse complement strand
GTGCGTCGTGGTGACGGCGGCCTGCGCGGCGGTACGGGCCAGGCGGGCCGCCTCGGCGAGGTCGGCGCCGTCCACGGCGTCACCGAGCAGGGCCCGCCACGTACGGTCCACCGCGCGCAGCCGGCCGGCCAGGGCCTCCTCGGGCGTCACACCCGTCCCGGTCGCGTAGCGCTCGACCATCCCCGGCTCGAAGCTGTGGAAGACGGCGCTCAGGACGGCGGGGGGCACGGCGCCGAGCGGAGCGGCGCGCCACGCGAAGTAGAGCGGCCAGCGCTCGTCGGTGCCGAGCCCCAGCGCCCCGGCCTCCGCGTAGGACTCGGGGGCGTAGTAGACGACCGCGTGCAGGGGCTCCAGGAGGTGCCAGAGCTGGCGTACCCGGGCGGGTTCCGGCGGGAGGTCGTCGTGCGTCGTCCGCGGTCGCGTCGTCATCCCGTACCCCCGTACAGCTTGGCATCTTGTCAACGTCAAGATGCCAAGCGGGTGCGGAACTTGTCAATGGCCAGATGGGGCGGGCAGGGTATCCGCATGAGCGAACGCGAGCAGTACCACCACGGCGATCTGCGGCGGGCGATCATGACGGCCGCGGTCGACACGCTGGCGGAGCAGGGGCCCGAGGCGCTGAGCATGCGGGCGCTCGCGCGGCGGGCCGGGGTCTCGCACGCCGCGCCCGCGCACCACTTCACCGACCGCGCGGGGCTGCTCACCGCGGTGGCGACCGAGGGCTACCGGCTGCTCGCCGACGCGCTCGGGGCCGAGGAGGGACTGCTCGACCGGGGCGCCGGGTACGTACGGTTCGCGCGCGAGCATCCCGGGCACTTCCGCGTCATGTTCACGCCGGGGCTGCTGCACGAGGACGACGCGGAGCTGAGCGCGGAGCGCGAGCGGCTGGCGGACGTGCTGCGGTCGAGCGTCGCGGAGCGCGGGGGCGAGGAGCGGGAGCAGGAGGGGCGCCGTCTCGCGGCGTGGTCGCTCGCGCACGGGTTCGCGGCGCTGACCCTCTCGGGCGGCCTGGATGCGGCGCTGGGCGGGAGAGATCCGGTGGAGTGCTTTCGTGCGGTGGCGGCGGGGGTGTTCCCGTAGGGGTGCTGCGGGCCAGGTGGGGGGGCTCGCGCGAGGGGCACGGGGGGGCGCCTCGCGTCCGGCGAGGGCGGCGCTCGACAGGGCGGCGTCGCTCAGGACGCGGCGTCGCTCAGGACGCGGCGTCGCTCAGGACGCGGCGTCGCTCAGGACGCGGCGTCGCTCGGGGCGCGGATGCCGAGGGTCGCGGTCGTCTCCTTGTTGAGGAGGCAGACGAGGCCCGCGATCGAGGCGGCGGCGAGCACGATGCCGCCCGGGATGAACATGCTGTCGGTCCGGAGCAGCGTCCAGGCGACCGGGAGGCCCATGAGTTGCGTGATGACCGCCGGGCCGCGGCTCCAGCGGCGCAGGCGCCACAGGCCGCGCGCGGCGATCCCCGGGATGGCGCCGAGAACGACGAGCATGAGGCCGACCGTGGCCGTGTCCCCCGCGTCGCCCGACCCCGCGAGCCCGCGGACGAGGACATAGAGGCCGCCCGCGACGAGAGCGAGGGCTTCCGCCGCGCAGATGAGGGTGGCGAGGAAGAGGCGCCGGGGGCGGTGCGCGGGTTCGGTGGGGGTCTGCTCGCTGCTCACGGTGCCAGGGTAGCGGGGCGGGGATGGGGGGTGTCCCCTAGGGGTGTCCCTTACATGGGGGTTTCTCCCCCCGGGGCCCACAACGCGCGAGGTGGCGGCGGAGTTCCCGGCACGGGAACCGGGATCGAGCGGAGTGCGGCCCGGGCGGAACGGGGCCGGACGGGGGCACCCCGGGGAACGAGCGAGCCCCGGAGCGGGACCGAGTCAGCGCGGGCACCGAGCCTGCCCGGAGCGGAACCGAGCCGACCCCGGCGCGGAACCGAGCCGAGCCCGGATCGGGATCGGGATCGGGATCGGGATCGGGATCGGGCCAGCATCAGACCGGGACCGAGCCAGCACCGGCACCGACCCCCAACTCCGCACACCAGCTCCGCACCCCCCTCCACCTCCGTCCCCGCACCACAGCCCCGTCGCACCCCACCCCAGCCCCCCTCACACCCCACCCCGTCCATCCACCCCGCCCCGCCCACCCCCACAGCCCCCTCACCACCCCACCCCTCCCCCTCCCTCCACCCCCGCCCCCGCCCCCCGACCCGGGTGCGTGGGCGCGGCTGGCGCTACCGATGGGTACTCTGCCTGTCATGCGTGCTCTTCTCGTGGTCAATCCGGCGGCTACCACCACCAGTGCGCGCACGCGCGACGTGCTGATCCACGCGCTGGCCAGTGAGATGAAGCTGGAGGCCGTGACCACCGAGTACCGGGGGCACGCGCGGGATCTGGCGCGGGAGGCGGCCGAGGCCGAGGACATCGACCTCGTCGTGGCGCTCGGTGGCGACGGCACCGTCAACGAAGTGGTCAACGGGCTGCTGCACCGGGGCCCGGCCCCCGGGTCGCTGCCCGGGCTCGCCGTCGTGCCCGGCGGTTCGACGAATGTCTTCGCGCGGGCGCTCGGGCTGCCGAACCACCCCGTGGAGGCGACGGGGGCGATCCTGCACGCGCTGCACGAGCACTCCGAACGCACGGTCGGGCTCGGCCTCGCCTCGGGGACGCGTGGGAGCGAGGACGAGTCGGTGCCCTCGCGCTGGTTCACTTTCAACGCGGGCCTCGGGTTCGACGCCGGCGTCGTGGGCCGGGTCGAACAGAAGCGGGAACGCGGCAAACGCTCCACCCACGCCCTGTACGTACGGCAGTTGCTCCGCCAGTTCGTCGACGAACCCTCGCGCCGGGCGGGCCGCATCACGCTGGAGCGGGCCGGCGAGGAGCCCATCGAGGACCTGGTCCTGTCGATAGTCAGCAACACCAACCCGTGGACCTACCTGGGCAACAAGCCGCTCTACGCCTCCCCCGGGGCCTCCTTCGACACGGGGCTCGACGTGCTCGGCCTGAGCCGGCTCTCGACCGCCGCCGTCACGAAGTACGGGACGCAATTGCTCAGGTCCTCGCCCGAGCGCGGGCCGCAGGGCCGACACGCGGTGTCGCTCCACGATCTCAGTGAGTTCACCTTGCATTCCAAGGTCCCTCTGCCCTTTCAGATGGACGGTGACCACCTGGGGCTCCGCACGAGCGTGACGTTCACAGGCGTTCGCCGTGCACTGCGTGTGATTGTGTGAGTAGAAGCAAGCAAAGACCTTGCACTCGAACGTTTAGAGCACGATCCACCCCATAGAAGTACGGCTGTGACCTAGTCGACACCAAAGAATCAAAAAAAACTTTCCGGAAGGGGTTGTATCCCGCCCGGAGGTTTGGGAATCTCTACTTGGCGATCGGGACGGGCCCCACAAGCGGCCCCCACAGAGAGCCAGAATCCCTCCCTCATCAGGACCCGGCCAGGGTTGAACCTGGCTGCTCGGCCCTTCCTTCGGGCGGGATTCGTGAAAGCGTTCACATTCACAAGCAACGTGCATGTAATACCAAGGAGAGGTAGCAGCCATGGACTGGCGTCACAACGCCGTTTGCCGCGAGGAAGACCCCGAGCTCTTCTTCCCCATCGGCAACACCGGTCCTGCGCTGCTGCAGATCGAGGAAGCCAAGGCCGTCTGCCGTCGCTGCCCGGTTATCGAGCAGTGTCTGCAGTGGGCGCTTGAGTCCGGCCAGGACTCCGGCGTCTGGGGTGGCCTCAGCGAGGACGAGCGCCGCGCGATGAAGCGCCGCGCCGCTCGCAACCGGGCGCGCAACGCGACCGCCTGAGCAAAGCCCCCCAAGAGCCTGGCGCTTGGCGGCGCGTACAGCGTGTACGCACGACCCGCCCCCGAGCCGCAGCGCGCAGTACGCGGTCGACGCCCTTGAGGCGATCACCGCAAGCGGTACCCCACAGCAAGACCCCCATAGCGTGAACGACGAAGGGCCCGGCCCGGTCAGCGACGACCGGCCGGGCCCTTCGTCTTGTCCGAACGCGTCAGCCCTCACGTCAGCCGGCCCGCGCCGCGCGGCCCCCCGCGCACACGCGGTGCCCGGGTCAACACCCGTGCCCCGCAAGCCCCCGGGCACGTACGTACGTCAACACCGCCCCCCGGCCCCGCGCGTCAACACCACTCCCCCACCGCACCTCCACTCACGGGTGAACCCGCTTACGGCGCGGCCTCGTTCACGCCTTGTCGCCCTCCACCGGGATGTCCAGGACGACCCGCGTCCCGTGCTCCGGCGCCGCGACCATGTCGAACGTGCCGCCGAGTTCGCCCTCCACGAGGGTGCGGACGATCTGGAGGCCGAGGTTGCCCGAGCGGTGCGGGTCGAAGCCCTCGGGGAGCCCCACGCCGTCGTCCTGCACGGTGATGAGCAGCCGGTGGCCGTCCCTGCCCGTACCGCCGCCGCGCACCGCGCCGACCTCGACCGTGCCCGTGTCGGCGGGCCCGAAGCCGTGCTCCAGTGCGTTCTGGATGACCTCGGTGAGGACCATCGAGAGCGGCGTCGCGACCTCGGCGGCCAGTATCCCGAAGCGGCCCGTACGGCGCCCGGCGACCTTGCCGGGGGAGATCTCCGCCACCATCGTGAGGACGCGGTCGGCGATCTCGTCGAACTCGACCTTCTCGTCCAGGTTCTGGGACAGCGTCTCGTGGACGATCGCGATGGAGCCCACCCGGCGCACCGCCTCTTCGAGCGCCGCCCGGCCGCTCTCGGAGTCGATGCGGCGGGCCTGGAGGCGCAACAGGGCCGCCACCGTCTGGAGATTGTTCTTCACCCGGTGGTGAATTTCCCGGATGGTGGCGTCCTTCGTCATCAACTCGCGTTCGCGGCGGCGCAATTCCGTCACATCACGGAGCAGGACGAGAGAACCGATGTGCGTGCCTTTGGGTTTGAGCGGAATGGCGCGCATTTGAATGACCGCGTCATTTCCCTCGACCTCGGTCTCGCGCGGCGCCCAGCCGCTCGCGAGTTTCACGAGGGCTTCGTCCACGGGGCCCTTGGACGGGGCGAGTTCGGCGGTCGCCTGGCCGAGGTGCACGCCGACGAAGTCGGTGGCGAGGCCGAGCCGGTGGTACGCGGAGAGGGCGTTGGGCGAGGCGTACTGGACCATGCCCTCGGCGTCGAGGCGGATGAGCCCGTCGCCGACGCGCGGTGAGGCGTCCATGTCGACCTGCTGGTCGGGGAAGGGGAAGGCGCCCGCCGCGATCATCTGCGCGAGGTCGGAGGCGCTCTGGAGGTAGCTCAGCTCCAGGCGGCTCGGGGTGCGCACGGTGAGCAGGTTGGTGTTGCGGGCGATGACGCCGAGGACGCGGCCCTCGCGGCGTACGGGGATCGACTCGACCCGTACCGGCACCTCCTCGCGCCACTCCGGGTCGCCCTCGCGCACGATGCGGCCCTCGTCGAGCGCGATGTCGAGCATGGGACGGCGGCCGCGCGGCACGAGGTGGCCGACCATGTCGTCCTGGTACGAGGTGGGGCCCGTGTTCGGGCGCATCTGCGCGACCGAGACGTACCGCGTGCCGTCCCGGGTCGGGACCCACAGCACGAGGTCGGCGAAGGAGAGGTCGGACAGAAGCTGCCACTCCGAGACCAGCAGGTGGAGCCATTCGAGATCGGAGTCGCTGAGCGCCGTGTGCCGGCGTACGAGGTCGTTCATGGAGGGCACCCGGCGAGCGTACCCGGGCCCCGCGCCAACGCGCGCCGCCCTCGGTCCCCAGGGGCCGCGGCGCCGCGAGGGGACCCTCGACCCCTCCGGCACCGCAGCCCGAAGGCGTGCCCGCACGCCCTTCGCGGACGCGAGGACCGCGAGCCCCCGGGTGTGCGGTGCCCGGTGGCCCTGTGGGAAGTCCGCGCGGTCAGGGCAGAGAGCGCGGAGCCCCCGGTCCGCCCTCCTGTGCGGGGAGAGCGGAAGCCGTTTCCGCGCGAGGCGCGGACTAGACCATTTTCAGGGGCGCACCCCGCCGCTGTCCATGCCTGGGCGGCGGTAATCGGCGGAACGGATCGCGCGACGGATCGAGAGGCGGGGCGCGCGGCGCCCGCGCGAGGGCCGGGGGAAGCCGTTCCGTCCCCGTATCGCCCATGTCGCCCGCGATGCGGACAGCCTCTTCAGTCCCGGTCCCCTGTCTGATAAATTGGTCTATACCACACGTGTCTCTTTCAGATCGGCAGGCCCCAGCGTGGAAGTTGTCATCGTCCCGGACGCGCAAGCCGGCGGCAGGCTTGTCGCCGACGCGATCGCGCGGCTGCTGCGGCGCAAGCCCGATGCCCTGCTCGGGGTGGCCACCGGGTCGACGCCGCTGCCCGTCTACCAGGCGCTCACCGGCCTCGTGCGCTCCGGCGAGGCGGACGTCGCGCGGGCGCGGATCGCGCAGCTCGACGAGTACGTGGGGCTGCCCGCCGGGCACCCCGAGTCCTACCGGGCCGTCGTGCTGCGCGAGGTCGTGGAGCCGCTCGGGCTCGACCCCTCCGCGTTCCTCGGCCCCGACGGCTCGGCCGCCGACGTGCAGGCCGCGTGCGAGGCGTACGACCAGGCGCTGAGGGACGCGGGCGGCGTGGACCTCCAGCTCCTCGGCATCGGCACGGACGGGCACATCGGCTTCAACGAGCCGTGCTCCTCGCTCGCCTCCCGTACCCGCATCAAGACGCTCACCGAGCAGACCCGGGTCGACAACGCGCGGTTCTTCGACGACGACATCGACCAGGTGCCGCACCACGTCATCACGCAGGGCATCGGCACGATCCTGGAGGCGCGCCACCTCGTGCTCCTCGCGACGGGCGAGAACAAGGCCGAGGCGGTCGCCCAGTCCGTCGAGGGCCCGGTCGCCTCGCTCGTGCCCGCCTCCGCGCTCCAGCTCCACCCGCACGCGACGGTCGTCGTGGACGAGGCGGCGGCCTCGAAGCTCAAGCTCGCCGGGTACTTCCGCGCGACGTGGGCGGCTAAGCCGGACTGGCAGGGCATCTGATCCCGGCCCCTACCGGCGACCGGCCGGGCGGCTGAGCCCGCCTCGGCCCGCCGGGCCCCGTCACCGCATGCCGAAGGGCCCGGATTCCTCCCCCCGTAAGGAATCCGGGCCCTTCGGCACGCGTACGGGAGCGCCTAGGCGCCCACGAGGACCTCGGCCGCCGCCTCGCCGCACACGCGGGCCGCGCCGTGCGTGACGACGTACGGGCTGCCCGCGGGGGCCTCCTGCGGTACGCCCATCTCGACCACCGCCGTGTCCGGGCGGGCGGCGAGCAGCGCGTCGCGCGCCTCGGCCATCCACGGGTGGCGGTGCGCGTCGCGCACGGCGAGGACGAG
>NZ_JAAGLR010000752.1 GCF_010548245.1 Streptomyces sp. SID11385 | reverse complement strand
GGGGGCGCGACGACGGGCGAGGTGACGGCGGTACTGGAGACCGAGGACGCGGCGCGGCTCGCCCGGCGCGCGCACGCGCTCGGCGACGCGGGCGCCCGCGCGGCGCGCCGGTTGCTCGTCTCGTACGGCTCGTGCAGCACCTCGACCCCGCTCCGGCAGGCAGCCGACCTGCTGGGCATCCCCGACACGCACCAGGAGATCCCCGTATGACCGCCGCCACCTGGGCCGACGTGCCCGCCGGCTCCCCCTTTCCGCTCCAGAACCTCCCCTACGGGGTGTTCACGCCCGCCGGGGACGCGCGGGCGCGCGTCGGTGTCGCGATCGGCGCGCACGTCCTCGACGTCGCCGCCGTGCTCGGGGACGACACCTTCGCGCACGGCGCGCTCAACCCCTTCCTCGCCCAGGGCCGCGCCCGCTGGTCGGCGGTACGGGCCGAGCTGACCGCGCTCCTCACCGACGCCCGCCACCGCGCCGCCGTCACGCCGCACCTGCACCCGCTCGACGCGGTGGCACTCCACCTCCCCTTCGAGGTCGCCGACTACGTCGACTTCTACGCGTCCGAGCACCACGCGGCGAACGTGGGCCGCATGTTCCGTCCGGGTGCAGATCCGCTCACGCCGCAGTGGAAGCACCTCCCGATCGGCTACCACGGCCGGGCGGGCACGGTCGTCGCCTCCGGTACCCCGGTGGTCCGCCCCTGCGGCCAGAAGAAGCCCGCCGAGGGCGAGTTGCCCGCTTTCGGGCCCTCCGCGCGGCTCGACATCGAGGCGGAGGTCGGTTTCGTCGTCGGTACGGGCTCGGCGCTCGGCACGCCGGTCGGCACCGACGCCTTCGCGGAGCACGTCTTCGGCGTGTGTCTCGTCAACGACTGGTCGGCGCGCGACATCCAAGCGTGGGAGTACGTGCCGCTCGGGCCCTTCCTCGCGAAGTCGTTCGCGACGTCCGTGTCCCCGTGGGTCGTCCCCCTGGAGGCCCTGGAGGCGGCCCGCGTGGCGCCTCCGGCGCGCGCCCACGAACTGCGCCCGTACCTGCGTGAGTCGGAGGACTGGGGCCTCGACCTGCGCCTGGAGGTCCGACTGAACGGGCAGCCGGTCTCGCGGCCCCCGTTCTCGGCGATGTACTGGACGGGCGCGCAGATGCTCGCCCATATGACGGTCAACGGCGCCTCGTTGCGTACCGGGGACCTGTACGCCTCGGGCACGGTGAGCGGACCGGAGGCCGGGGAGCGCGGCTGCCTGATGGAGCTGACCTGGGGCGGTGAGGAGCCGCTGAAGCTGGCCGACGGCACGAGCCGCGCGTTCCTGGAGGACGGCGACGAGGTGACGATCACGGCGACGGCCCCGGGGGCGGACGGGACGGTGATCGGCTTCGGCGAGGTGACGGGGAAGGTCCTGCCGGCAGCGGCTGAGGGCCGGTCATGAGTGTCCGCATTGCGGACAGTCGGGCTCGGGTGGCGGTGATCGCTACCGGCGTTTTCCTCGCGTTTCCGGACCGGAAGCGAAGATTTTGCGTGGATTGAGTGGTGCGCCCCTGCAATTTAACCTGATCGCGACCTGCGGAATCTTGACGCGATATCTCGCCACTTGGAATGGTCAACGGCAGTGCCGCCCGCATCGCACGGCTGCCCTGAACCGTCCCACTCACACGCGAGGTTGTCGCTCCATGCCCGGCGCACCGCTCATCCCAGCATCGACCACTGGTGCCATCCCGCCGGCTGACCTCAGTGTCGTACGCCGGGGCTGTCGCGCACCACTCATTTTCTGACCTGGGCCTCTCGCACGTCCCGTCCGAGCACGCGCGAACCCGTTGCCCGGTCCCCCAACACGTCCACTCCCACGGCACATCCACCGCGGGAGTGCGCCGAAACGCTCAACGAAAGGCCGGCTAGCAGTGCTGCGTTACATCGCCCGCAAAGCAGTCGGCTGGTTTTTGATGATCGTCGTCGCGACCAACCTCACGTACTTCCTCGCCAACGCCTTCCTCAAGCCCGCGTCGAACTACACCGCTCTGCGACCGCCTCGAACTCCAGCCGAGATCAACCACGCCCTGTCGCTGTACAACCTGAACCCGGACAAGCCGCTGATGGATCGGTGGTGGGACTGGATCACCGGGATCGTGGCCCACTGGGACTGGGGGCGGTCTCCGACCGGCGGCAGCGTCAACGGCGAGGTGTCCTACCGGATCATCGTGAGCGGTGAACTGGTCATCGCCTCGACGGTTCTGGCCGTCGTCATCGGCATCGGCCTCGGCGTCTACACCGCCTCGCGCCAGTACAAGGCAGGTGACCGGGTCTGGCAGGGCGTCTCCCTGCTCTCCTTCAACACCCCGCCGGCCGTCGCGTCGCTCGCTGTCGTGGCCCTCATGACCGCGCTCAACCAGAAACTCGGACACACGCTGTTGGCCGTCGCGGGCGCCCAGGACCCGAACGTCTCGGGATTCTGGGAGACCCTTGGTTCTCGTGCGACGCACGCGATCCTGCCGACGATCTCCCTGACGTTCATCTCGTACGCGGGCTACCACCTGTTGCAGCGGTCCCTGCTCCTCGACAACATCAACGCCGACTACGTCCGCACCGCGCGGTCCAAGGGGCTCACGCGGCAACAGGCCATCTACCGGCACGGGCTGCGGACTTCGGTCATCCCGGTCGCGACACAGGTCGCCTTCGCGATGCCGGCCCTCTTCACGGGCGCGGTGATCACCGAGACCGTCTTCGCCTGGAACGGGATGGGCGCGTACTTCAGCACGACGATCGGCAAGAACGATGTCCACGGTGTCGTCGCCGTCGCCGCGTTCGGCGCGCTCATGACGGCGGTCGGGGCGATTCTCTCCGACCTCGTCATCGTGGCTCTCGACCCAAGGATCAGGGTGAGCTGACATGGCCATCAACATGCCAGGCGTCGGACCCGACGCGGAGGCGGCCGACCCCGGAGAGGCCAGGACGCCCGTACCGGGCAAGGCGGGAGCCACCGGCAAGCGCATCTCACCCTTCAGGCTCTACGCGCGGCGATTCCTCAGGAACAAGGGCGCGCTCCTCGGGCTCGTCATCTTCGTGCTGCTCGCTCTCCTCGCGGTCTTCGGCAGGTTCCTGTCGGACTGGAACTACACCGAGGCGGACTTCACGGCACTCACCGTCTCTCCGGGCACCCAGGGGCACCTGTTCGGAACCAACCCGGCGGGCAACGACACGTACTCCCAAGCCGTGCACGGCCTCGGCCGCTCGATGATCATCGCGGTCTCGGTCTCGCTCTTGACGACCGTCATCGCCGGGCTCTTCGGCACCACAGCCGCCTACTTCGGCGGCAAGGTCGAGCGAGTCATGCTGGCAGT
Source organism: Streptomyces sp. SID11385 (assembly GCF_010548245.1). Taxonomy (GTDB): domain Bacteria; phylum Actinomycetota; class Actinomycetes; order Streptomycetales; family Streptomycetaceae; genus Streptomyces. Next base: position 4,614 of record NZ_JAAGLR010000752.1, on the reverse strand, counting down.
GGTCCACTTTCTGCTCGTCCTGCCGTCCTTCCTGATCATCGCGCTGGTCGGCACGCACTACCGCGGCGACTGGAAGATCCTCGTGATCGTCCTCACGATCTTCGGCTGGATGCTCACCGCGCGCGTGATCTGGTCGCTCGCGACCTCGCTGCGCGAGCGCGAGTACGTGATGGCGGCGCGCTTCATGGGCGTCAGCCCCGCGCGTACGATCGTGCGCCACCTCGTCCCGAACATCGGCTCGCTGCTCATCGTGACGTTCACGCTCGGGGTCGCCTCGACCGTGCAGTCCGAGACCGCCCTGTCCTTCATCGGCTTCGGGGTCAAGCAGCCCGATGTCTCGCTGGGCTCGATGCTCGCCGATGGGCAGAACACCCTGTCCACCGCTCCTTGGCTGTTCTATCTGCCCGCCGTGCTGGTCGTACTGCTCACCGTCGCGATGGCGCTCATCGGGGACGGTCTGCGGGACGCCCTCGACCCCACCTCGAAGTCCGGAGGCCGCGCATGACCGAGCAGACCACCCTCACGCCCCTCAAGGACACACGGCAGCCCCTGCTCTCCGTACGGGACCTGCGCGTCTCCTTCCCCTCGGAGGCGGGCCGCGTGGACGCCGTCAGGGGCGTCTCCTTCGACCTGCACCGCGGCAAGACGCTCGGCATCGTCGGCGAGTCGGGCTCGGGCAAGTCCGTCACGTCGATGGCGGTCATGGGGCTGCTGCCCGAGTACGCCTCGGTCTCGGGCGAAGCCGTGCTCGGGGGGCGTAACATCCTGGCGCTCGACGACAAGCGCATGTCGAAGGTGCGCGGCAAGCACATCGGCATGATCTTCCAGGACCCGCTCTCCTCGCTCACGCCGATCTTCAGCATCGGCGCGCAGATCGTCGAGGCGCTCCAGATCCACCAGGACATCTCCTCGGCCGCCGCCTGGAAGCGGGCCGTCGAACTCCTCGACCTGGTCGGCATCCCCAACCCGGAGCGGCGTGCCAAGGGCTTCCCGCACGAGTTCTCGGGCGGGATGCGGCAGCGGGCCGTGATCGCCATGGCCATCGCGAACGACCCCGACCTGATCATCGCCGACGAGCCCACGACGGCGCTCGACGTGACCGTGCAGGCGCAGATCCTCGACGTGCTCAAGACGGCGCAGCGCGAGACCGGGGCCGCCGTCATCATGATCACGCACGACCTCGGTGTCGTCGCGGGCTCCGCCGACGACGTGATGGTCATGTACGCGGGCAAGCCCGTCGAACGGGCCGGGGTGGACGAGCTGTTCGCGCGCCCCCGGATGCCGTACACCATCGGCCTCATGGGCGCGATACCCCGCCTGGACGACCGCGCCAGGGATGCCCTGACCCCGGTCCCGGGGACGCCGCCGCTCCTCGTGGACCTGCCCGACGCCTGTCCCTTCGCGGCGCGTTGCCCGGTCGCGGAGGACGCGTGCCGGGCGGCCGAGCCGGAGCTGCTGGCGATCGGCGGCACCGAGCCGGGCGGCTCCCCCGCCGTGGAGCCTCCCGAGACCGCCGTCCACTCCGTGGCCTGCCGCCGTGCCTCCGAGATCAGTGACGGCGCCATCGGCGGCGAGCCGGTCTTCCCCGTCCCGGCCGCACGGGAGCCCGAGGCCGCCGCCGTGCCCCGCGAGGAGCGCCCGAAGGTGCTCGAACTCTCGGGGCTGACGAAGACCTTCCCGCTCACCAGGGGCGGACTGCTCAAGCGCAAGGTCGGCACCGTCTTCGCCGTCAACGGCATCGACCTCGACATCCGCGAGGGCGAAACCCTCGGCCTCGTGGGCGAGTCGGGGTGCGGCAAGACGACGACGCTCCTGGAGGTCATGGGGCTCAAGCCGCCGGAGCGCGGCAGCGTCTCCGTCGCGGGCAAGAACGCCGCCGACTTGCGGCACAAGCGGGACATCGCCGCGGTCCGCCGCGAGATGCAGATGGTCTTCCAGGACCCCATGGGCGCCCTGGACCCGCGTATGACGGTCTTCGACATCCTCGCGGAGCCGCTGCGCGCGGCCGGCGGGCACGCCAAGGACGACCTCACCCGCCAGATCGGGGAACTCATGGAGCTGGTGGGTCTCGACCCCGAGCACCGTGACCGCTTCCCCGCGGCCTTCTCGGGCGGTCAGCGTCAGCGCATCGGCATCGCGCGGGCGCTCGCCACCAAGCCGAAACTGCTCGTGCTCGACGAGCCGGTCTCGGCGCTCGACGTCTCGGTGCAGGCGGGCGTCATCAACCTGCTGAACGAGCTGAAGGCGGAGCTGGGGCTCTCGTACCTCTTCGTCGCGCACGACCTGTCGGTGGTACGCCACATCTCCGACCGGGTCGCGGTCATGTACCTGGGGCGGATCGTCGAGATCGGCGACATCGACGCGGTCTTCGACCACCCCAGTCACCCGTACACGAAGGCCCTCATCTCCGCGATCCCGCTGCCCGACCCGGCCGCCGAGCGAAGCCGGGAGCGGGTCCTGCTGCGGGGCGACCTCCCGAGCCCGACCGACGACAGCCCGGGCTGCCGCTTCGTCAGCCGGTGCCCGCTGCACCTGACGCTGCCGGAGTCGCGCAAGCGGCAGTGCCTCGACATCACCCCGGAGCTGGTCGCGCGGGCCACGCCCGACCACTCCTCCGCGTGCCACTTCGCGGATGCGACACCGGCGGACCTGACCACGTCCGCCGACGTTCCCACCGAAAGGCAGTCATGAGAAAGCTCTTTCTGAGCGCGGTGGCCTTCGCCGCCACCGCGTCGCTCGTCCTCTCCGGTTGCGGGGGTGACAGCGACAACGACTCCGACGGCAAGAAGCAGGAGAAGGGCGCCACGTCCGCCTCCCAGGTCCTGACCTCGTACAACCCGCAGCCCGCGAGCAACCTCCGGCAGGGCGGCAAGGTCACCCTGCCGACGGTCGAGATCCCCGACCAGCTCAACCAGATGCACGGCGACGCCTCGGGCTACACCACGGACATCTCGTGGTTCTACATGCCGCAGTTGTCGTTCAACGACCCGAAGGGCAACGTCACCTTCAACAAGGACTACCTCACCGACGTCAAGCAGGCGACGGTCGACGGCAAGACCCAGGTGACGTACACGATCAACCCGAAGGCCAAGTGGAACGACGGCCAGGATATGGACTGGACCATATTCCGGGACACGTGGAATGCCAACAACGGCAAGGACAAGGACTACGTCGTCAGCTCCACCGACGGCTACTCCAGCATCGCTTCCGTCAAGAAGGGCAAGGACGCCAAGCAGGCGGTCGTGACCTTCTCGGGCCCGTTCGTGTACTGGAAGGCCCTCTTCGCCCACGTCATCAACCCGCACATCGCCAAGGCGAACGACTTCAACAAGGCGTACGTGGGCAAGCCGCACCCTGAGTGGGGCTCGGGCCCGTTCACGATCACCAAGTTCGACGCCAAGGGCGGCACGATCACCTACAAGCCCAACCCGAAGTGGTGGGGTGACAAGCCGCACCTGGACCAGGTGACCCTCGTCCAGCGGGAGGAGAGCGCCGCCGTCAACGCCTTCAAGAACGGCGAGATCGACGCGGTCCACCTCCAGGCGGCCGAGCAGGTCAACCAGGTGAAGGGGGTCCCTGGCACCGAGCTTCGCAAGGGCACCCGGACCGCCAGCAGCCTCATGATCTTCAACAGCACCTCGCCCCAGCTGAAGGACATCGCGGTCCGCAAGGCCGTCATGGAGGGGATCGACCGGTCCCAGCTCGCGAAGATCACGTTCCAGGGTATGGGCTACACCGAGGCGCTGCCCGGCTCGCTCAACCTCTTCACCTTCCAGAAGGGGTACCAGGACAACTTCGGCAAGCTCGTGAAGTTCGACGCCGAGAAGGCGAAGAAGGGGCTCGACGCGGCCGGCTGGAAGGTCGGCTCCGACGGGGTGCGCGCCAAGGGCGGCAAGAAGCTGGAGCTGACGTACCCCACCATCGGTGACCGGGCCACGATCAAGGCCGGGGCCACCGCCCTTGCGCAGATGATGAAGAACATCGGCGTCAAGCTGAACATCGACGCGCGTCCCTCCGCCGACTTCAACAAGGTCTTCACGCAGCGCGCCTTCGACATCTTCGGCATGAGCTTCGTGTCCAGCGACCCGAACGGGATGCTGTACATCTGCCAGATCTACTGCTCCGACTCGCAGCTCAACGTCTCCCGTTCGGTGCCGAAGAGCATGGACAAGGAGATCAAGGCGGTCACCGAGCTGCCGACCCTGGACGAGCAGCTGAAGGCCGGCAACGAGGTCGAGCAGAAGGCCATGGCGACCTACGGCGTCATGCCGACCAACAACGGTTCCGCCATCTACGCCACCAAGAAGAAGCTCGCCAACTACGGCTCGGCCCAGTTCTACGGTGACTACGGCGTGATCGGCCCGCCCACCCTGCTCGGCTGGGAGAAGTAGGAGCGGCAGAAGCGCTCATCCCGCGATCCCCGGCCCCGCCGCACCCTCCCGTGCGGCGGGGCCGCGCCACACCGTCCACCGCCTACGAGGCCGCCCCCTCACCCCCCGAGCCGCACCAGCAACCGCCTCGGCCCCCGCACCCGCACCCCCACCGCCCTCGGCGCGAACCCCGGCGCGAGCGCGAGCCCCCGCACGCCGAGCAGCGGCGGCAGCCCGTACCGCA
>NZ_JAAGLR010000721.1 GCF_010548245.1 Streptomyces sp. SID11385 | reverse complement strand
GCCGGTGCCGACCGGCTTCGCCATCCCGCGCACCCGGCTCGGCGCCGCGGCGGTACGGCTCCTGGCCGCGCTCGTCGCGGGCGAGGAGGCGGACGAGCCGCTCGTGCCGTGCGCCTTCCGGCCGGGGGCGACGGCGGGACCCGCGCCCGAAGCGGTACGGGACCTGGCGGCGACCTGACACGCCGCCCGGCCCCGTACCGGCAACACCGCACCACGAAGCACCACCCGCACCACCCGCACCACCTAGGAGAGCTTGTGACCAGCCAACCGGACATCCTCGTCGTCGGCGGCGGCCTCGGCGGGGTCGCCGCCGCCCTCGCCGCCTGCCGGGCGGGGCGCACCGTCGTCCTCACCGAAGAGACCGACTGGGTCGGCGGCCAGCTCACCTCGCAGGCCGTGCCCCCGGACGAGCACCCGTGGGTCGAGCAGTTCGGCGTCACGGCCTCGTACCGCGCGCTGCGCGAGGCGATCCGCGACTACTACCGCGACCTGTACCCGCTGCGCGCCGAGGCGGCGGCGCAGCCGACGCTCAACCCGGGCGCCGGGCGCGTGAGCAAGCTGTGCGCCGAGCCGCGCGCGGGGCTCGCGGCGCTGGAGGGCATGCTCGCCCCGTACCGCTCCGCCGGGCTCCTCACGCTGCTCACCGAGCACCGTCCCGTCGCCGCGACGACGGAGGGCGACACCGTCACCTCGGTCACGGTCGAGAACCTGCGCGACGGCGGCCGCCGCACCTTCGCGGCGCCGTACGTGCTCGACGCGACCGAGACCGGTGAACTGCTCGACCTCGCGGACGTCGAGCACGTGCTCGGCGCCGAGTCGCGCGCCGAGACCGGCGAGCCGCACGCGCCCGAGCAGGCCGACCCGCTCAACCAGCAGGGCATCACCTTCTGCTTCGCGCTCTCGCACCACGAGGGCGAGGACCACACGATCGAGAAGCCCGCCGACTACGACTTCTGGCGCTCCTACCAGCCGGACTTCTGGCCGGGCCCGCTCCTCGGCTTCCTCGCGCCCGACCCGCGCAGCCTGGAGGCCGTGCCGCGCACCTTCGTGCCGAACCCGGAGCAGGACCCGCTCGCGGTGAGCGCCGACCAGTCGGCCGACGCCGGGGACAAGGAACTCTTCGGCTTCCGCCGCATCCTCGCCCGCAAGCTGCACCGCGAGGGCGCCTTCGGCTCCGACATCACGCTCGTCAACTGGCCGCTCAACGACTACTGGCTCAAGCCCCTCGTCGGCGGCGGCGAGAAGACGACGGCCGAGGCGATACGCGAGGCCAAGCAGCTCTCGCTCTCCGTCCTGTACTGGCTCCAGACCGAGGCCCCGCGCGCGGACGGCGGCAAGGGCTTCCCCGGGCTGCGCCCGCGCCCCGACGTCATGGGCACCGAGGACGGGCTGGCGAAGGCCCCGTACGTCCGCGAGTCGCGGCGCATCAAGGCCGTCACGACCGTCACCGAGCACGACGTGGCGATCGACCTCGTCGGGCCGACCGGCGGCACCCGCTACCCGGACTCGGTCGGCGTCGGCAGCTACCGCATCGACCTGCACCCCTCGACGGGCGGCGACAACTACATCGACATCGGCTCGGTGCCCTTCGAGATCCCGCTCGGCGCGCTCGTGCCGCGCCGGGTGCGCAACCTGCTCCCGGCCGGAAAGAACATCGGCACGACGCACATCACCAACGGCTGCTACCGGCTGCACCCCGTCGAGTGGAACATCGGCGAGGTCGCGGGCGCGCTCGCCGCGCACTGCCTGGACGCGGAGCTGACGCCCCGCGAGGTGCAGGCGGACGAGGACCGGTTCGCGGACTTCGCCGGGCTGCTGGAGCGCTCCGGCGTCGAGCGGCACTGGCCGGAGGTACGCGGCTACTGAGCCGCGGCGGCGGACGCGGCCACGACGGCCGCCCCGCCCGCTGAGCCCCACCGGGCCCGGGAAGCTTGACGGCGCGCCCGGTCACCCGGGGCGGAGACCGCCGGGCGGGACAGCTCCACCTGTCCCGCCCGGCCCACCGCCCACGCACGCGCCGACCCAGCACAAGGAGGTGCCCAGACCATGACCACCCACCGCATCCGCGTCGGCATCGACGTGGGCGGAACCTTCACCGACGCCGTCGCCGTGGACAGCGCGACGCTCGCCCTCGTCGGCCAGGTGAAGGTCCCGACCAGCCACCATCACGAGGACGGGGTCGCGCACGGCATCGTGACGGCGCTCGACAAGCTGCTCACCGAGACCGGGCACACCGCCAAGGACGTGTCCTTCCTGGCCCACGGCACGACACAGGCTACCAACGCCCTGTTGGAGGGCGATGTGGCGACCGTGGGGCTCATCGGCCTCGGCGGCGGCGCCGGCGCGCTCTTCACCAAGCGCCTCGCCTCGCTCGCGAAGACCGAGCTGATCCCCGGCAAGAACTTCCCGCTCCGCTACGCGCACGTCCCCGACCCGGCCGACCGCGCGGCGGTCGAGCACGCCGTGGACGAGGTCGTGCGGGCCGGGGCCGAAGTGATCGTGGCGAGCCAGCCGTTCAGCGTGGACCGCCCGGAGGGCGAGGACGCGGTGCGCGAGGCCGCCGCCGCGCGCGGCGTGCCGATGACCGCCGCGCACGACATCACCTCGCTCTACGGGCTCCAGAAGCGGACCCGCACCGCCGTCGTCAACGCGGCGATCCTGCCGCGCATGTTCGCGACGGCGGACCTCGTGGACGCCGCGATCACGAAGGCGGGCGTCGAGGCGCCGCTCATGGTGATGCGCTGCGACGGCGGCGTCATGTCGCTCGACGAGATGCGCCGCCGCCCGCTGCTCACGGTGCTCTCGGGCCCGGCGGCCGGGGTCGCGGGCGCGCTCATGCAGGAGCGGGTCAGCGAGGGCGTGTTCCTGGAGACCGGCGGCACGTCGACGGACATCAGCGTCGTGCGGCGCGGCAAGGTCGCGGTGCGGCACGCGACACTGCTCGGCAAGACCTCGTACCTCTCCGCGCTCGACGTGCGCACGGTGGGCGTGGGCGGCGGCTCGATGGTGCGTGTGAGCGGCGGCAAGGTGAGCACGGTCGGGCCACGCAGCGCGCACATCGCCGGGCTCCCGTACGCGTGCTTCGCCGCGCCGGAGGAGCTGGCGGGCGCGAAGCTCGCCACGATGCGGCCGACCCCGGACGACGCGGACGACCACGTCGTGATCGACGCGGCGGGCGGGCGCTACGCGCTCACCATGACGTGCGCGGCGAACGCGCTCGGCCGCGTCCCCGAGGACGACTTCGCGCACGCGGACCGCGAGACGGCCCGTACCGCGCTCGCGCCGCTCGCCACCGCGCTCGGCACCGACGTGGACGGCGCGGCGACGCAGATCCTGGACGCGGGCATCGCCCAGGTGCGCGAGGTCGCGGACAAGATGATCGCCGACTACCGGCTCGACAAGGACGCGGTCCTGCTCGTCGGCGGGGGCGGCGGCGCGGCCTCGGTCACGCCGCACCTCGCGGCCGTGACCGGGCTCGAAGGAAAGCTCGCGCGCCACCACGAGGTGATCAGCCCGATCGGCGTCGCGCTCGCGCTCGTGCGCGAGCAGGTCGAGCGGATCATCCCCGGCGCGGGCCAGGAAGACATCCTCGCGGTCCGGGCCGAGGCCGAGCGGGCCGTGATCGCGCAGGGCGCGGCGGCCGACGCGGTCGAGGTCGAGGTGACCGTCGACCCGCAGACCAACACGGTGCGGGCGGTCGCGACGGGTGCCACGGAACTACGCACCCAGGACCGGGCGCACCGGGCCGACGACGCGGAGCGGCTGCGCCTCGCGGCGACGAGCCTGAAGGCGCCGGAGTCCGAGGTGCGCGAGCTGGCCCGGACGAACGCGTACACCGTCTACGGGGCCGAGAAGCACCGCAGGCTGCGCGGCGTCAAGCACCCGGTGCGGGTCGTGGACGCGGACGGCGTCGTACGGCTGCACGCGCCGGACGCGCGGATCGAGACGACGACCGTGGGCGCCGCCGCGCACACCCTCGCGACGCTCGTGGACGAGTCCACGGCGTACGGGGACGGCGGGGTGCGCGCCCCGGCGCTGCGGCTGCTCATCGGCTCGCGCATCGCGGACCTGTCCGGGGTGCTCGACCCGCAGCCGCTGCTCGCGCTCGCGCGGACGGAGCTGGAGGGACGGCCCGCGGACGAGCGGGTCGTGGCTTTGGTGGAGGAGCGCTCATGACCGTCATGACCGAAGACCTGTCGCGCGTGGACGACATCGAGTACGGGGCGCGGTTCCTCGCCTCGCTGCCGCTGCACGCGCACCGCGATCCCGCCGTGCTGCGGGGCTGGGCCGAGGCGGCCGACCGCTTCGGCACGGAGCTCGCGCGCACGCCCTCGCCCGCTCCCGCGCACGTCGTCGAGAGCACGGGCGGCCTGGAGCGCGGGCTCCTCGCCCGCTACACCTCGCGTCCGCAGGCCGTGGAGCTGTACACCGACGCGATCGCCGCCGCCGAGCGGCTCGTGGCCCGGCACGGGTGGCGCGCGTGGTTCCCCACCGGTTCGGTACGGGCCGCCGCGCTCGCCCACGAGGCGGTGCACGAGCGGCTCCACCACGGCTCCGAGCGGGCCGCGCTCAAGCGCGCGCTCGGGCACACCGCGCTGCGGCTGGGCAGGTTCAGCGTGCCCGCGCACGTCGCGGGGGCCGAGGAGCTCGCCGCCCACGCCTACGCGCGCACCGTCTGCGGTCTCGGCCGCAGCCCGCTCCTGCTGTCCGCCGCGCTCGCCGCGTCCTACACCGCCCCGGCGCCCGACCCGGCAGCCCCGGCCAGAGAGAAGTAAGTCATGGGCATCATCATCCTGATCATCATGGCGGCCGGTGTCGCCGCGATGCTCACCCGCAAGCTCCCCACCGCCTTCGCGCTCGTCCTCCTCGGTGTCGTCATCGCGCTCGTCTCGGGCGCGCCGCTCACCGGCAAGAACAGCGTCCTGGACACCGTGCTCCAGGAGGGCGCGCCCGCGCTCGCCGCGACGATGATCGCGATCCTGCTCGGTTCCTGGCTCGGCAAGCTGCTCGACGAGACGGGCATCGCGGGGACGCTGGTGCGCAAGATCGTCGAGTTCGGCGGCGACCGGCCCACGATCGTCGCGCTCGGCGTGCTGATCGTCTCGACGCTCATCGGGACGGTCACCGGCTCGGCGCCGGCCGCGATGCTCGCGGGCATCATCGGCATCCCGGCGATGATCGCGGTCGGCATCCCGAAGGTGACGGCGGCGGGAACGGTCCTCATGGGCATCGCCGCGGGGATGCCGTTCGAGCTGCCGGTGTGGCAGTTCTTCTCCAGCGCGCTCGACATGCCGGTGCACGACGTGCGCCACTTCATGATCCAGCTGTTCCCGTTCGCGCTCTTCGCGGCCGTGATGTTCGTGCTGATCGAGTCGCGGCGCAAGGGCGTCGAGCACGCGTGGGCCTTCCGCACCGAGGCGCCGCGCTCAAAGGCCGCGCGTCGTCGCGCCGAGCTGGGCGACGCCCCGTGGTACGCGCTGCTCACGCCGCTGGTCCCGCTCGTGCTCGCGCTCGGCCTCGACGTCGCGATCATTCCCTCGCTGCTCGCGGGCGTCCTGTACGCGCTCGTGACGACGACCCGCCCCGGCGAGATGAACCGGCGGCTGCTGCGCACGCTCTACAGCGGCTTCGAGGTGGCCGCCGCGCCGATGACGCTGTTCGTCGCGATCGGCATCCTGCTCGCCGCGGTGAAGCTGCCGGGCGCGATCGACGCGCTCGAACCGCTCGTGCGGGCGGTCACGCCGGAGAACCCGATCCTGTTCGTCGTGGTCTTCGCGCTGCTCGTGCCACTGTGCCTGTACCGGGGCCCCCTCAACGTGTACGGGCTCGGGGCCGGCATCGCCGGAGTGCTCATCGCGACCGGCATCTACCCGGCGATCGCGGTGCTCGGCATCACGGCCTCGTACAACCAGGTCTTCGGCGTCGCCGACCCGACGAGCACGCAGACGGTCTGGGCCGCGCAGTACGCGGGCGTGAGCCCGCAGCAGGTCATGATCCGCACGCTGCCATACGTGTGGTTCGTGGCACTGGGCGGCTTCGTGGTGACGGCGGCGGTGCACCTGTGACAGGGCGCTGAGCGCCGGACGGGCCGCTGAGCCGTCCGGCCGTCGCGCCGCCGGACGGGCCGCGGGGCGGGTCGCTTCCCTTCGGGGGGGGGCGGCCCGCCCCGTCGCGTGTCCCGCGCCTCAGGCCGTCTCCCGCACGTACCGCGTGAGCAGGAAGCCGTTCTCCGTGAGGATCGAGGCGGGGCGCATGCGGGCCGGGGTCGCGAGGCCCTGGGCCGCGTAGGCGATGCGGCTCGCGTCGCCCGCCGTGAGGAACGGCGAGACGGTGAGGCACAGTTCGTCGACCGTGTCGGCGGCGATCAGCTGGCCGAGCAGGCGGGGGCCGCCCTCGGCGAGCTGGCGGCGCAGGCCGCGCGCGGCGAGTTCGGCGCGCAGACGGGCGGGATCGGCGCCCCGGCCGCTCCCCGCGACGACGACCTCGGCGCCCGCTTCACGCGCGGCGGCGACCCGCTCGTCGGGAGCTTCGGCGCCGGTGAGGACGAGCGTCGGGACGACGGGCTCGGTGAAGAGCGGCATCGTGAAGTCGAGGTCGAGCGAGGCCGAGACGACGGCGATCGCCGCGGCGGGCGCCTGTCCCGCCGCCTTGCGCGCCTCGGCGAAGGCTTCGCGCGCCTTCGCGGGCCGGTAGCCCTCCCGCCGTACGGTCTCGGCGCCGACCACCACGACATCCGCCAGCGCCCGCAGCACCCCGAAGACCCGCATGTCGGCCGCTCCCGAGATGCCCTGCGAGCGCCCTTCGTGGAAGGCGGCGCCGTCCAGCGTCGTGACCATGTTGGCGCGCAGGACACCGGCCCCGGGCAGCGGCTCGGGGTACGCGTAGAGCGCGGCCAGCTCGGCGAGCGGCCACTCCCGATCGGTGTCGGTCACGTCGGGTGTCGGGTCGGTTACGGGGAACAGGCGTCGCATACCGGCAGTCTCGCACGGCGCTTAAGCTGGGTGTTTGTGTCGACCCCTACGCCCTCGCCCGCGCCCATAGCGGAGGCACGGCCCCTGTCGCTGTGCGCCCGCGAGCCCCGCGTCCCGCCCGAGCGGCTGGTCGCGGAGCTGGTGCCGCCGCCGCGCTTCGACGCGGTCCGCTTCAGCACGTACGTGCCCGACCCGAAGCAGCCGAGCCAGTCGGAGGCGGTACGGGAACTGTCCGCGTTCGCGGCCTCGCTCGGCGCGGCCCCCGCGGCCACCGGCAAGCGCGGCTGGTTCGGCCGCAAGGCACGTACGGAAGCGCCCGCCGGACCGCGCGGCGTGTACCTCGACGGCGGCTACGGCGTCGGCAAGACACACCTGCTCGCCTCGCTGTGGCACGCGACCGACGCGCCGCCCGAGAAGAAGGCGTTCGGCACGTTCGTGGAGCTGACGAACCTCGTCGGCGCGCTCGGGTTCCAGCAGACGGTGGCGACGCTGAGCGGCCACCGGCTGCTGTGCATCGACGAGTTCGAGCTGGACGACCCGGGTGACACGGTGCTCGTCTCCTCGCTGCTCGCGCGGCTCGTCGAGGCGGGCGTGGCGCTCGCCGCGACGTCGAACACGCTGCCCGGCAAGCTCGGCGAGGGCCGCTTCGCCGCGCAGGACTTCCTGCGCGAGATCCAAGGCCTGTCCGCGCACTTCCGCGCGCTGCGCATCGACGGCGACGACTACCGGCACCGGGGCCTGCCCGAGGCGCCCGCGCCGTTCGCCGAGGAGCGGGTGGTACGGGTCGCGGAAGCGACGCCCGGCGCGAGCCTCGACGCCTTCCCCGCCCTCCTCGGCCACCTCGCCCGCGTGCACCCGAGCCGCTACGGGGCACTCACGGACGGCCTGAGCGCGGTGTGCCTCACCGGCGTCGCGCCCGTGCCCGACCAGTCCACGGCGCTGCGCCTCGTCGTCCTCGCCGACCGCCTCTACGACCGCGAGGTCCCCGTCCTCGCCTCGGGCCTGCCCTTCGACCGGCTCTTCTCCGAGGAGATGCTGAACGGCGGCTACCGGAAGAAGTACTTCCGCGCGATCTCCCGCCTCACGGCACTCGCGCGGGACGCGAAGCCGCTGGTGACGGCGGACGACGAGGAGGACTGAGCGGTGACGGAAGAGGCGGACGGCGTGGCGGGGGCGGCGGAGGACGGAGCGGGCGCGGCGGACCGGGCCGGGGGCGAGCAGGAGGCGGTGGAGCCCCGCGCGGCGTGCGTGCTGTGCCAGGAGCCGAGCGAGTACCCCGAGTCGCACCGGGGGATCACGCTGTGCCCGCGCTGCGCCTGGCTGGAGGGGCAGCGCACCGCCTGCTCGGGGTGAGGGGCCGGGGCGGCGGGGCGGCCGTGCGGCTGCCCCACGCCCGTACAACTCCCCGCGCCCGTACGACTGCCCGCGCCCGGTTCGGCCTCTGCGCGGCGCCCGGTTCGGCTTCAGCCCCGCCCTCAGCTCGACTTCTGCTCCGGCTTCGCCTCGCTCGGCCGTACGATGACGAACCCCTCGCCGTCGAGCCGCAGTTGGACCGCCTCGCCGGAGCCGCCGCGCAGCATGGAGCCGACGCTCTGCGAGCGGTGCAGGCTCGTCTGGAGGTGGGCGCTCCAGCCGACGACGGCGTCGGTGTCGACGAAGACGGGCTGTCCCTGGCCGACCGGGATGACGAGCGGGTGCCCCTCGCACATGAGGCCGAGCTTCCCCTGCCCGGAGAAGACGCTGTTGAAGAGGCCGCCGCCGGTCATGCCCGCGCCCTTCACGGTCTTGATCTCGTAGCCGAGGCTCGGGTCGAAGCACAGGACGTTGCGCCCGTTGACGGTGAGCTGGTCGCCCTGCTCGATCTCGACGACGAAGACGTTCTGCGCCTCGTGCGCGAACCACGCCTCGCCGTTGCCCGCGACGGACATGAGCGGAAGCCCCTCGCCGGTCACGGCGCGCTTGAGGAGGCCCCCTATGCCCTGGCCCTTGCGCTCGAAGCGGAGATCGCCGCGGAAGGCGATCATGGCGCCCTGCCGCGCGAACATCTCGCCCCGCACGACGTACTTGAGGGTCTTGGGGTTCTCCACCGTGAGGCCGGGGACGGCAGCACTGGCGAGGAAGTCGGCACCGAACAGATCGCTCTTCATGCCCACATCATGGCGGGGCCGTGTGCGGGGCGCCAAGGGGTTCCGGGACTTTGGCGGGGCGCGGCGGGCCCCTGGCAGACTGGGGGGCGTGACCAGCAGCGACTTCCCTCCCCCGCCCTTCACCGAGGCGCACTCGCCCCGCGACGAGGCCCCCCAGTTCGTCCTCCCGCTCGTGCTGCACCTGGAGAAGACGGCGCCCCCGGCCCGTACCGACGCGCTGGAGACGGCGGCCCGCGCGGTGCTCGCGCTGCTCTCGGACCCGCGCTCGGCGGGCGAGGGTCCGTGGGCCGGGGCGGTGCGGGACTGGCAGGACGCCCGTATCCGCAAGGTCGTACGGCGTGCGCGGGGCTCCGAGTGGCGGCGCGCCGAGGCGCTGGAGGGGCTGACGCTGCACGGCGGGAGCGCCGAGGTGCGGGTCTACCCGCCGATCCCGCTCGACGGCTGGCCCAAGGACCTCGCGAAGCTCCAGGTCTCGGGTACGGAGCTGAGCGACCCGGAGCCACCCGCCGCGCCCGCGCCCGGCGTCCCCGTCGTGTGGCTCAACCCGGGGGTGGAGATGTCGGCGGGCAAGACGATGGCGCAGGCGGGGCACGCGGTGCAGCTCGCCTGGTGGGAGCTGGACGACAAGCGCCGCACCGCGTGGGCGGAGACCGGCTTCCCGCTCGCGGTCCGGACGGCGGACGAGGAGCGGTGGCACTCCCTCGTCGCGGCCGGCCTCCCGGTGGTCCACGACGCCGGTTTCACAGAGGTCGTACCGGGCTCCGCGACGGCGGTGGCGGACCTGCGGGGGCTGGGGGGCTGAGCGGTGCGTGCGATGCCCGCGGCCGAGGTGCCGCTCCCGCCGGAGCTGATCCGGCGACTGCTCGCGGCCCAGCACCCGGACCTCGCGGCGCTCCCGCTCACGGTGCTCGCGCACGGCTGGGACAACCTCGTGTGCCGGCTGGGTACTTCGTACCTCGTGCGGCTGCCCCGGCGCGCGGCGGCGGCGGGGCTCGTACGGAACGAGCAGCGCTGGCTGCCGTCGCTCGCCGCGCGGCTGCCGCTCCCGGTGCCGGCGCCGGTACGGAAGGGGGCGCCGGGGTGCGGATACCCGTGGGCGTGGAGCATCGTCCCGTACCTGCCGGGCGAGACGGCGGCGCGCACCCCACCGGCCGACCCGGGGGCGGCGG
>NZ_JAAGLR010000694.1 GCF_010548245.1 Streptomyces sp. SID11385 | reverse complement strand
CCTGAGCGGCGCGCGGCCGACGAGGGGGCTGCCGTGGATGCGGGGCGTGGCGGCGAGCAGCGCGGGCACGTCGAGGTCGCCGATGCGCCAGCCCGCGTAGTGCGGCAGCACCTCGGCGAGCCGCCCCCTGCGGTTCCAGTCGGCGGCTCCCGCGCCGCCGGGCAGCGCCTCCGGATCGAGCCGCACGCTCGCGGTCCAGTGCAGGAGCGCCTGGCCGCGGCGCGGCAGGCTCGCATCGCGGTACGGGCCGCCCGGGTACGGGGCCCCGGGGCCGTTCCCGTACCCGTACGGGGGCTGCGGGCCGTTGTCGTACGGGTACGAGACGGGGTGGACGTGGAGGCGGACGCCGCCGCCGCCCGCGACCACGACGGTGCGCCCGCCGAGGACGGGCTGCCAGGGGACGAGGCCGCGCCACAGCCACACGCCGCTCCAGCCCGGGGGCGCCTCGCCGGGGTGGAGCCCCGCGCGGACCGCGGAGCGCAGCCCGTCGGCGCCTATCAGGGCGAGCGCCGTCTCGGTGCGTACCCGCCCGCCGCCGCGCAGGGTGACCCCTACCCCTTCGCTCTCGCTCTGGTGGAAGCGGACGACCGCGGTCGAGGTGCGCACCGCGTCGGCGCCGAGTCTGGCCCGTACCGCCTGGAGCAGAAGGTCCTGGAGAGCGGCGCGGTGAATGCTGTACTGCGGCACGGGGTGCCCCAGGCCGAGGCCGCGCGGCTCGCTCCACAAGTGGCAGCCGTGCCGGTCGTAGTGGGAGAGGACGGCGGGGGCGACGGCGTGGCGGGCGAGCATCTCGCCGAGGCCGAGCGCGGTGAGTTCGGCGACCGCGCTGGGCGGCAGGCTCACGCCGGTGCCCGCGGGCAGCGGGAGGTCGGCGGCCTCGACGACAGCGGCCCTGATCCCGGCCGCGTGCAGGGCGAGCGCGAGGGTGAGGCCGCCGATCCCGGCCCCTGACACCAGGACGTCGTGGTCCACGGGCACGGGCGCGCACCGCCTCTCGTACGGGGCCCTCGGCGCCGGGCGCCGGCCGGGCCCGCGGGTCCCGGTCGCGGCCCGGGACGGGGCCGCGGCGCGCGGATAGTACCCCGGGTGGCACTGGGTGCAGAACGGCCGGAGCGGGCAGAGGGTTCCGTTCTGAGCGGAGAAAGGGGTTTCTGGCCCCCTCGGCCGGAACTCGGGGAAATATCAGGGCAGCCGGTCGGGCATCGCGGGGCGCCACCGGGGGAAGGGGCGGACGGGACAAGGGGTCTCGGGGACATCCCCCACCGCCGTCTCGGGGGTGGATCGGGGAAGGGTTCGAACAGAACCCGGGGACGCTCTCGGGGAAAACCCGGAGCGACCCCCGAGAGCCGGCGGCCGTGGTGCGTCCGGCGCGGGAATCCATGGTCCTCCCGGGCCCCGCGTGGGCCTGCCCGCGTGGAAGGATGGCCGGGACGGCATCACACACCGAAACCGACATTCGGCGCGGCGGGTCATCCCCCTCCCGCACCGGACCGAGCAGGACGAGGAGCGAGCGTGCCTGGCACGAATCTGACCCGCGAAGAGGCGCAGGAGCGGGCGCGGCTGCTGACGGTCGACGCCTACGACATCGACCTCGACCTCAGCGGCGCGCAGGAGGGCGGTACGTACCGCTCCGTGACGACCGTGCGCTTCGACGCGGCCGAGGCGGGCGCGTCGACGTTCATCGACCTCATCGCGCCCGCGGTCCACGAGGTCGTCCTCAACGGCGAGTCCAGGGACCCCGCCCAGGTCTTCGCCGACTCCCGCATCGCACTCGACGGGCTGCGCGAGGGCCGCAACGAGCTGCGGGTCGTGGCGGACTGCGCGTACACCAACACCGGTGAGGGCCTGCACCGTTTCGTCGACCCGGTGGACCAGCAGGCTTACCTCTACACGCAGTTCGAGGTCCCGGACGCGCGCCGCGTCTTCGCCAACTTCGAGCAGCCCGACCTCAAGGCCACCTTCACCTTCACCGTGACGGCTCCCGAGGGCTGGACGGTCATCTCGAACTCGCCGACGCCCGAGCCGAAGGACAACCTCTGGTCCTTCGCGCCGACGCCGCGCATCTCCTCGTACATCACCGCGCTCATCGCGGGCCCGTACCACTCGGTGCACAGCGAGTACGTCGACGGCGAGCAGCGCGTGCCGCTCGGCATCTACTGCCGGCCCTCGCTCGCCGAGCACCTGGACGCCGAGCACATCTTCGAGGTCACCCGGCAGGGCTTCGCCTGGTTCCAGGAGAAGTTCGACTACCGGTACCCGTTCGAGAAGTACGACCAGCTCTTCGTCCCCGAGTTCAACGCGGGCGCGATGGAGAACGCGGGCGCGGTGACCATCCGCGACCAGTACGTCTTCCGCTCCAAGGTGACGGACGCGGCCTACGAGCGGCGCGCCGAGACCATCCTCCACGAGCTGGCCCACATGTGGTTCGGCGACCTCGTGACGATGGAGTGGTGGAACGACCTGTGGCTCAACGAGTCCTTCGCCACCTACACCTCGGTCGCCTGCCAGGCGTACGCGCCCGGCACGCGCTGGCCGGCCTCCTGGACGACCTTCGCCAACACCGAGAAGACGTGGGCCTACCGGCAGGACCAGCTGCCCTCCACGCACCCGATCATGGCGGAGATCAAGGACCTCGACGACGTCCTCGTCAACTTCGACGGGATCACGTACGCGAAGGGCGCGAGCGTCCTCAAGCAGCTCGTCGCCTACGTGGGCATGGACGAGTTCTTCGCCGGGGTGCGGGCGTACTTCAAGCGGCACGCCTTCGGCAACACGCGGCTCAGCGACCTGCTCGGCGCCCTGGAGGAGACCTCCGGGCGTGACCTGTCGACATGGGCGAAGAAGTGGCTCCAGACCGCCGGGATCAACGTGCTGCGCCCGGTGATCGACGTCGACAGCGAGGGCCGCATCACCTCCTTCGCCGTCAAGCAGGAGGCGCCCGCGCTGCCCACGGGGGCGCGCGGCGAGGCCGTACTGCGCCCGCACCGCATCGCGATCGGGCTCTACGAGCTGGGCGCGGACGGCAAGCTCGTGCGCACGGACCGGGTGGAGCTGGACGTGGACGGGGAGCTGACGCCCGTCGAGGCGCTCGTGGGCAAGCCGCGCCCGGCCGTCGTGCTCCTCAACGACGACGACCTCTCCTACGCCAAGGTGCGCCTCGACGAGGACTCGCTGAAGGTCGTCACCGAGCACCTGGGCGACTTCGAGGAGTCGCTGCCGCGCGCCCTGTGCTGGGCCGCGGCCTGGGATATGACGCGTGACGGCGAGATGGCGGCGCGCGACTACGTCGAGCTGGTGCTGCGCGGGGTCGGCAAGGAGTCCGACATCGGTGTCGTGCAGTCGCTCCAGCGGCAGGCGAAGCTCGCGATCGACCAGTACGCGGCCCCGGTGTGGCGCGACCGCGGGCTGACCCGCTGGACCGACGCGACGCTGGCGCACCTGCGGGCCTCGGCCCCGGGCAGCGACCACCAGCTCGCCTGGGCCCGCGCCTTCGCCGACACCGCGCGCACCCCGGACCAGCTCGACATCCTCGTCGGCCTCCTGGAGGGCACGCAGAGCATCGAGGGTCTCGCCGTGGACGCGGAGCTGCGCTGGGCCTTCGTGCAGCGGCTCGCCTCCGTGGGGCGGTACGACGTCGAGGAGATCGACGCCGAGTTCGCCAAGGACCGTACGGCGGCGGGCGAGCGGCACGCGGCGACGGCCCGCGCCGCCCGCCCGGCCGAGGAGGCGAAGGCGGAGGCGTGGGCCTCTGTCTTCGAGTCCGACACGCTTCCGAACGCGGTGCAGGAGGCCGTGATCTTCGGCTTCGTGCAGACGGACCAGCGTGAGCTGCTCGCCCCGTACACGGAGAAGTACTTCGCCGGCGTGGGCGAGGCGTGGAACAGCCGCTCGCACGAGATGGCGCAGCAGATCGCGGTGGGCCTGTACCCGGCGCTCCAGGTCAGCGAAGACACCCTCGCGGCCACGGACGCCTGGCTCGCCTCGGCCGAACCGTCGGACGCCCTGCGCCGCCTCGTCACGGAGTCCCGGGCGGGCATCGAGCGCGCCCTGAAGGCCCAGTCGGCGGACGCGGCAGCCGGCCACTGAGCCGAGCCCCCGGCGGCGGTTCGAAGCCCGCCGGCCGGACTCCGGCGGTCCGGCTCCGGCGGGTTCGGCTCCGGCGGGGCTGCGGGTGGCCCGGTACCGCTGGGGAACGGCGGCTGCCGGGCACCGGCCGGACGGGTAATGCTCGCCGGGGGTGACGGGCACGGCCAGGATGGGCGGAGCCTCGGCCTGAGTCGGCGATCCCCGACTCGGGCGCCGATCCTGGCCGAGGCGCCGGTCCAGGCCGACGGCCGGTCCGCTAACGGGCCGATGGCCCAGGTATGAGGGTCGTCCAGCGCCTGTCGGGGCCGGGCCGCCCCCGGCAGGCGGTCGGCAACCGGCGTGGCCCGGGCGCCCCTGACAGGCCGAGCTTGGAGGCCCGGCCCCGGCCCGTCAC
Organism: Streptomyces sp. SID11385; assembly: GCF_010548245.1. Lineage (GTDB taxonomy): Bacteria > Actinomycetota > Actinomycetes > Streptomycetales > Streptomycetaceae > Streptomyces. The sequence goes on along the minus strand of NZ_JAAGLR010000694.1, from coordinate 4,051 downwards.
GGGCTGTCCAAGCCGGAGCCCGGCGGTGCGTCGGCCCGGCCGGGTTGGCCCGCCACCGCCGGGTGCGGTGTCACAGGAGCGGTGCCGCCAGCCAGCCCGTGCCCGGGACCAGGCCCCTGCCCCAGTCTTCGGGGCACCTGCACTGGCCCCGCGGCTCCTGGACCGCCGGCCCGCACCCCAGCCTTCGACGGGCATGCACCGGTCCTCGGGCCGTGGGGACCGGCCCTCGGGGGCGCGCCCCACGCCCGGGGCGGGGGCTGGGGGTGGCGGCGCGTTGGGGTTCTCGTCGCCGCCGCGCCCTCCAGAGCGGATTGCTAGTCCGGCAAAGGGAACTGACTCAGCGTCAGCAGGCGTCTTATCGGGAGAATTCGGGGGGTCGTGGAGGGGTCGGCGGGTGCCCGGAGTCATCCGAGCGCGCCCCCGCTCGCTACAGTGGCCACTTCGCGATGACGAGCCGTCAAGGTTCGGGCATGTCCGTCCCCCTTCGGTGACGTGCCTTGTCGCGACTCCCGGAGCAGCGCGGCGCAGTGGCGTCCGCCGCTTCGGAACACCTTCAAGTTCCCCCAAGGAGCATGATTTTGAGCGTCACCGAACCGGAGACGACCCCCAGGACCTGGCGAAGGGGCCGGCGTACGGCCCGCCTCTCCCGCCTCCCCCGTCAGGTCCACCGCCCCGCCGCCCGGGCAGGCCGCACCCCGCTCAGCGCGTCCGCTCCCTCCCCCGCCCCGGCCCGCCCCGCCCCGGGCACCGGCCGCACCGGCACCGGCATCGCTCTGGCCGAGGCACCGTCCGACCCCACTCCCGGCACCCCGCCCGGCACCCCGCCCGGGACCACCACTGGCGGCAGCGGCGGTGAGGAGGAGGTCCGGCTGCGGCTGTCGCTCGCGGACCTGCTCACGCTGGGCAACGCGGTGTGCGGTTTCGCGGCGATCTACTGCGTCACCACCGCCGTCCTCATCCCGCACCTGCTCGACGGGACGAGCGGCGACGGGGTGCGGCAGGGCGGTGCGTCGGCGGTGATGTTCATCCTGCTCGGCGCGCTCTTCGACCTGTGCGACGGGATCGTCGCACGTCGTTTCGGCGGCTCCGGGATGGGTCCCGAGCTGGACAACCTCTCGGATCTCATCAGCTTCGGTCTCGCGCCCGCCTACTTCGTCCTCGTGTGGGGTCTCGTCGGTGGCGGCGAGAACCACCTCGGGCTCACGACGGTCTCGGCCGTCGCGGTGCTGCTCGGCGGGGTGATGCGGCTCGCGCGTTTCTCCATCACGACGATGCGGGACGGAATGTTCGAGGGGATGCCGATTCCGTTCGCCGCGCTCACCGTGCTCTCCGTCGTGTTGCTCCAGCTCTCCTTCGTCGTCACCGTCCTCGCGGTGCTCGCGATCGCGTACCTCATGGTCAGCCGGGTCGCCTACCCGAAGCCGACCGGGCGGCTCGCCGTGGCCACCGCCGGGTGGGGGGCCGTCAACATCGCTTGCCTCGTGGCCTGGGCGCTGGACTGCCCCGGCGGCGAGACCTTGCTCGTGACGGGCTGCTGCCTCCAGGTCACCCTCGCCGCCGCGCTGCCGGTCACGGCCGGCGTGCGCAGGGTGGCGGGCCGCCGCCTCGCCTGACCCGTACCACCAGCAAGGGGCCCCGGAGCAGACCGCTCCAGGGCCCCTTTCCCGTCCCCATGCTCGCGCCGGTCCATCACGACGCACCCGCACCCGCACCCGCGCACCGCGCCCGCACCCGCACCCACGCACCGCAGCACCCGCAGCCCGCCCCGCCGATGCGCCCCGCGCAAAGCCCGTACCCGCCCGTGCCCGCGTCGGTGTCAGGCGGCGTTGCCCGTGATCCGGTCCGGGGTGATGCGCAGGACGACGCGGACGTTCTCCGGCGGCTGCTTGAGGAAGTCCTCGCCCGCGCCGGGGCCCTTGTACCGCTCGGCGAGGCGGACGGCGATCGCGCGTCCCTCGTCCTCGGAGACCAGCGCCGTGCCGCGCACCTCGACGTACCGCTGCGGGTCCTCGGGGTCGTAGACGCACAGGCTGACGGCCGGGCGCCGCTGGGCGTTGCGGACCTTGAGGCGGCCTTCCTGCGAGGAGACGACGATGTCGTCGCCGTCGAGGCCGTACCAGACGACGGAGGTCGCGGGGTGACCGTCGGCGCCGGTGGTGGCGAGGACGGCGTAGAGGGGCCGCGCGAGCAGCGCGCGGGCGGAATCGCTCAGCTTGATGGCCATGCGCCGGATGCTATGTCCGGCGACGGTCCGGGGGAACGGGAGGACAACGCCCGTATGCCGGGCGCCCGCTGGGACGGCCCGCGCGGGACGGGCCCGGCCGGACCAGGATGCGCGCAGGGAACTCCGGGCATGCCAGCGGCCGGACCCTGGTCCTCACCCGTGGGGAGGAGAGCGGTCCGGCCGGTCCGGCGGACGGGGAAGCGCTGCGGCTCAGGCGTGCGGCTGCTGGCCCGCGCTCTTCTTGGTGCCGACGACCACGAGGCCCGCGATCACCAGGAACGCGAGGATCGGGATGCCGACGAACAGACCGAGGGTCTGGATCACGCTCAGGCCTGAGCCGGGGTCGTCGCCGTCGTCGCGGGTGAGCGCGAGAGCGGGGGACGTCATGGCCAGCATGAGCAGCGTCGTACCGGCGGCGATGGTGCCGGCGCGCAGGGAGTTCTTCTTGTCCACGGGCTTCTTGTCCACGGTCCCAACTTAGCCGGGTCGCTTCCGCGACACGCGGGCGGGGGGCCCGTATGGGGAGGTACTTCCGCAACACGCCGAAGCCTCACCCCCGCCGAAGCCTCGAACCCGCAAACGAAGACCCGCCCCAGCCCAGCCCCACCCCGCCGAAGACCCGCCCCCAGCCCAGCCCCGCCGAAAAATCACCCCCACCGAAGCCCCCCCGAGCCCGCCTTCACCGAGCCCCGCCCTCACCACTCCCCCGGGTCCCCCACCCCGTCCCGCAAGCCCGCGAAGAAGTCCGCCACCCGCTGCGAGGCCGTCAGTTCCTCCAGGCTCAGCGCGCGCGCCTTCGCGTCGGAGAGGGGCAGGCGCCAGTTGGGGTACTCCGTCCAGGTCCCGGGGAGGTTCTGCGGGCGGCGGTCGCCGACGGTGTCGGGGAGCCAGATGCCGGTGAGCGCGGCGGGGGTGCGCAGCAGGAAGCGGTGCACCGCGCGGATCACGCCCTCCTCGTCCTCGGGGCCTTCCGGCAGGAGCCGCAGTTCGCCGAGGCGGTCGAGCCACTCACGGAGTTCGGCCGCGGCCCGCGCGCGTTCCTCCTCGTACGGGACGCTGAGCAGTCCGAGCCGTTCGCGCAGGATGACGTCGTCGCCCGTGAAGCGTGCGGCGGTGGGTGGCAGGTCGTGCGTCGTGGCGGTGGCGAGCGCGCCCGGGCGCCATTCCTCGGGGGCGAGCGGGCGGGCGCCGTCCGCCCAGTCGCGTTCGAACCACAGCACGGAGGTGCCGAGGATGCCGCGCCGCGCGAGCGTGTCGCGTACTCCGGGCTCGACGGTGCCGAGATCCTCGCCAATGACGAGCGAACCCGCCCGGTGCGCCTCCAGGCAGAGCACGGCGAGCATGGCCTCGGCGTCGTAGCGCACGTACGTACCGGCCGTCGGCTCCTCGCCCGCCGGAATCCACCACAGCCGGAAGAGGCCCATGACGTGGTCGATGCGGACGGCGCCCGCGTAGCCGAAGAGGGCGCGGAGCAGGGCCCGGTAGGGGGCGTAGCCGGAGGCGGCGAGGCGGTCGGGGCGCCAGGGTGGCAGGCCCCAGTCCTGGCCGCGCGCGTTGAAGGCGTCGGGCGGGGCGCCGACGGAGATCCCGGCGGCGAAGACGTCGCGCTGCGCCCAGGCGTCCGAGCCCTCGGGGTGGACGCCGACGGCGAGGTCGTGGACAAGGCCGACGGGCATCCCCGCTTCGCGCGCGGTGCGCTGGGCCGCGCGCAGTTGCTCCTCGGTGAGCCAGGCGAGATGGCGGTGGAAGGCGACGCGTGCGGCGAGGTCGCCGCGCGCGCGGGCGGTCGCGGCCGAGCGCGGGTCCTGGAGCCCGTCCGGCCAGGCG
>NZ_JAAGLR010000658.1 GCF_010548245.1 Streptomyces sp. SID11385 | reverse complement strand
CCGGGGACCTCGCTGGCGGGCTGACCGGGGATGTCGATCTGCTGCTGCCCGGCCTCGGCGGTCCGCTCCTGCTCCGCGGCGGGAGCGGCGGCCTCCTTCGGGGCCTCGTCGCCGGTGCGCGCCTTGGAGGTGGCGCGGCGCTTCGGCTTGGCCTCGGCGCTCGGCTCGGCCGCGGGCGCGCCTCCGCCGGACTGCGCCTCCTTGATGGCGTCGATCAGCTGGCTCTTGCGCATCCGCGCGGTGCCCTTGATCTTGAGCCCGGAGGCGACCTGCTGGAGTTCGGCCAGCACCATGCCCTCAAGCCCTGTGCCGCGGCGGCGCCGGGTCCCTGCGGAGGGGGCGGCGTCCGTGGTGGGCGCAGCCTCGGCCGCGCTGTCGGCACTCACGCCCATCAGATCGGTGGTGTCGCTCACGAAGGGTCCTTCCCTGGAGCGGACGTCGGCCTGTCTGGCTCGGCGACCGGTTGTGCTGTCCGGCTGTGGTCCTCTGTGAAGGGGATGCGCCGGGGCGATGGACCGCCAAAGAGGCGGAGGAATACGGTGGTGAAGACGCCTGACTCAGCCGTGTCACCAGAAGTGCGTGTCACGGGATTGGGTCACGCCCGTTCCGGAGCGCTTCGGTGTCGCTCCGTGCGTGGCACAGTGCGATACGGGGGCTCCCGGAAGATGAGGTGTCCCGCCCCTGTGTTTCGGGAAGAACCGGCGCCCCGAGAAAAATCGGCGCTCCGGGTAGTCCCGGAATCCTGGCGAAGACACGTGGCACCTCGCCGTTGGGCGATTGGGTGCGCAGTCGAGATTAACAATACCGTATCCAACACATATTCCCCCTCTCCTGTGCGGCGACCGTGGGGTCACGGCGCCAGCGGCAGCACACTCGCGCCCGCGGTGTCGACGGGGATGCGGGCCGCTGCCCACTCCTCGCCCGCGAGCCCGGCGACCTTGTCGGCCGCCTCCTCGTCCACCAGCGCGAGGACGGTGGGTCCCGCGCCGGAGATGACCGCGGGCACCCCGTCCGCCCGCAGCCGTTCCACCAGGGCGAGCGACTCGGGCATCGCCGGGCCCCGGTACTCCTGGTGAAGACGGTCCTCTGTCGCCGTGAAGAGCAGCCCGGGGCGCCTGGTCAGGGCCTCGACGAGCAGCGCGGCACGGCCCGCGTTCGCCGCCGCGTCGGCGTGCGGCACGGTGCGCGGCAGCAGTCCCCTGGCGGTCTCGGTGAGCACCGGGCGCCCGGGGACGAAGACGACGGGGACGACGGAGTCGGCGGGCGTCATCCGCACCGCCCGCGCGAGGCCGCCCTCCATCCACGAGAGCGTGAACCCGCCGAGCAGGCAGGCCGCGACGTTGTCGGGGTGGCCCTCGATCTCGGTGGCGAGTTCGAGCAGGGCCTGCGTGTCGAGCCGGCTCTCGCCGCCGGTCGTCACGGCCCGCGCGGCGACGATCCCCGCGCAGATGGCCGCCGAGGAGGAGCCGAGCCCGCGGCCGTGCGGGATGCGGTTGGCGCAGACGATCTCCAGGCCGCGCGGCTGCCCGCCGAGCAGGTCGAAGGCGGCGCGCAGGGACCGTACGAGGAGGTGCTTCTCGTCGCGCGGCAGCGTCTCGCTGCCCTCACCGGCTATGTCGATGCGCAGCCCCGAGTCGGCGACCCGCACCACGACGTCGTCGTAGAGGCCGAGCGCGAGCCCGAAGGCGTCGAAGCCGGGACCCAGGTTGGCGCTGGAGGCGGGGGTGCGCACCCGGACGGCGGCGGCGCGAAAGGCGGGACCGGCCATCGCGTGGGGACTCTCCTTGTGTTCCTCGGGCGGGGACTGACCGCGCAGCGTGGGGCGGGCCGCTGGAGGCGGCAGCCCTCACGGTGACTGTCGCGGGGCGGGCTGGTGGGGATTGGGGTGCGGGGGCGGGGATTTCCACGCTTCCGGCGAATCCCCCCGGAACGTCCGGATCACATCCGGGCGCGTGGGATCGTACGGCCACAACGGCAGCGGCACCGCGGCACAAGCGGCGGGGCAGGTGGGGCACAGCCTATCGAAGGAAGCGCCCCCCGCGACATAGGGCGCACGGGAGGCGCATGACGCGTGTCGTCCGCAGGGCGTGCGACCCCCGCGACTTCGGGTGGTTCCGTATGCCTTGTGCGGGTTTCACGAGGCGGGGTGCGCCGGGAATGACACCCGCCTGTGTCCTGCGACGCGGAGACGGACAGCGGGGCGGGCGGCCCCCACCCGGTCGGGTGACGGCCGCGCGCCCGCTGACGTCGGGGCGGCGCCCGCCGACGTCGTGGCGGCCCGTCAGCCCGTCAGCCCGAGCCGCCGCGCCGCGGCCGCCGCGTCGACCGGGATGACGGTCGGGCGCGGGGCGCCCTCGGTCGCGCGGTCGGGGTCCTTGAGACCGTTGCCCGTCACCGTGCAGACGATGCGCTGCCCCGGGTCGACGAGGCCCTGCTCGGCGGCCTTGAGCAGCCCGGCGACCGAGGCGGCCGACGCGGGCTCGACGAAGACGCCCTCCTGGCCCGCCAACAGCCGGTAGGCGGCGAGGATCTGGCGGTCGGTCACCTCGTCGATGAGGCCGCCCGACTCCTCGCGCGCGGCGAGCGCCTGCTGCCAGGAGGCCGGGTTGCCGATGCGGATCGCGGTGGCGAGGGTACGGGGGTCCTTGACGACCTCGCCGCGCACGATCGGCGCCGAACCGCTCGCCTGGAAGCCCCACATGCGCGGGGTACGGCTCGCGACCTTGTCGGCGGCGTACTCGCGGTACCCCTTCCAGTAGGCCGTGATGTTGCCCGCGTTGCCGACCGGCAGGACGTGGATGTCGGGGGCGTCGCCGAGCGCGTCGACGATCTCGAACGCGGCGGTCTTCTGCCCCTCGATCCGTACCGGATTGACCGAATTCACCAGGGACACCGGGTAGTTGTCCGAGAGCGCGCGGGCGAGCGTCAGGCAGTCGTCGAAGTTCCCGTCGACCTGGAGGATCTTGGCGCCGTGCACGAGGGCCTGGCCCATCTTGCCGAGCGCGATCTTGCCCTGCGGCACGAGCACCGCGCTGACCATGCGGGCGCGCACCGCGTAGGCGGCGGCCGAGGCGGAGGTGTTGCCCGTGGAGGCGCAGATGACGGCCTTCGCGCCCTCCTCCTTGGCGCGCGTGATCGCCATCGTCATGCCGCGGTCCTTGAAGGACCCGGTCGGGTTGGCGCCCTCGACCTTGAGATACACCTCGCACCCGGTGCGCTCGGAGAGCACCTGCGCGGGGACGAGGGGCGTGCCGCCCTCGCCGAGCGTGACGACCTCGGTCGTGTCCTCGACCGGGAGCCGGTCCCGGTACTCCTCGATGATGCCGCGCCACTGGTGGACCATGACTGCCTACTCTCCTTCGACCCGCATGATGCTGGCGACGCCCCGGACGGTGTCGAGCCCCCGCAGCTCCTCCACGGTGCTGCTGAGGGCCGCGTCGGGGGCCCGGTGGGTGACGACGACGAGGCTCGCCTCGCCGCTGCCGTCGCCCCGGCCCTGCTGGCGCACGGTGTCGATCGACACGCCCTGTTCGGCGAAGACCGTCGCCACCTGGGCGAGCACGCCGGGCTTGTCGGCGACGTCCAGGCTGATGTGGTAGCGCGTGACGACCTCGCCCATCCCGGAGACGGTCAGTCCCGCGTACGCGGACTCGCCGGGCCCGGTGGCCTCCGCGAGCCGGTTGCGGCACACCGCGACGAGGTCGCCGAGCACGGCGGACGCGGTCGGCGCGCCGCCGGCCCCAGGCCCGTAGAACATGAGCCGCCCGGCCGCCTCGGACTCGACGAAGACCGCGTTGTACGCCTCGCGGACGCCCGCAAGCGGGTGGCTGAGCGGCAGCATCGCGGGATGCACGCGCGCGCTGACGCTCTTGCCATCGGCGGCGCGCTCGCAGATCGCGAGGAGCTTGATGGTGCAGCCCATGGCGCGCGCGGAGGCGAAGTCGGCGGCGGTCACCTCGGTCATGCCCTCGCGGTGCACGTCGTCGATCCCGACGCGGGTGTGGAAGGCGATCCCGGCGAGGATCGCGGCCTTCGCGGCGGCGTCGAAGCCCTCGACGTCGGCGGTCGGGTCGGCCTCCGCGTAGCCGAGCGCGGTGGCCTCGTCCAGGGCCTCCTGGTAGCCGGCGCCGGTCGAGTCCATCTTGTCGAGGATGAAGTTCGTCGTGCCGTTGACGATGCCGAGGACGCGGTGCACGTGGTCGCCCGCGAGGGATTCGCGCAGCGGGCGCAGCAGCGGGATGGCGCCCGCGACGGCGGCCTCGTAGTAGAGGTCCTGGCCGTGCTCGACGGCGGCGGCGTGCAGCGCGGGGCCGTCCTTCGCGAGGAGCGCCTTGTTCGCGGAGACGACGGAGGCGCCGTGCGCGAAGGCCGTCGTGATGAGGGTGCGGGCGGGCTCGATACCGCCGATGACCTCGATGACGACGTCGAGGTCGCCGCGTTTGACGAGCGCGGTCGCGTCCGTCGTGATGAGCGCGGGGTCGATGCCCTCGCGCACCTTGTCCGGGCGGCGCACCGCGACGCCCGCGAGCTCGACGGGGGCCCCGATGCGGGCGGCGAGGTCGGCGGCGTGCGTCGTCATGATGCGCGCCACCTCTGAGCCGACTACCCCACAGCCAAGGAGCGCCACCTTCAGCGGACGCGTGCGCATCATCCGACCTCGTTTCGTCTTTCCGTGTCGTCCCGCGGGCTCCGCGCGTTCCGTGGCGCGGAGCCTGTGTGTCGCGGTGGGTCCAGTCTCACGCACGGCCCCGGGGTTTCAGCCCCCGCGTCCGATGCGTGAGACAAGCATTCCGTACGGGTGCGGGGCGCCGTGACCCGCCCTGCCACGGCGCCCCGCACCCTCGTCCCGGCTCAGCCGACGTCGAGCCTGAGCAGGTCCTCCTCCGTCTCGCGGCGCACGACGACGCGGGCCTGCCCGTCCCGTACGGCCACGACGGGCGGGCGCAGCGCGTGGTTGTAGTTGCTCGCCATCGAGCGGCAGTACGCGCCCGTCGCCGGTACGGCGAGCAGATCGCCCGGCGCGAGGTCGGCGGGCAGGAAGGCGTCGCGCACGACGATGTCGCCACTCTCACAGTGCTTGCCCACGACGCGGACGAGCATCGGCTCGGCGTCGGAGACGCGCGAGGCGAGCGCGACGGAGTACTCGGCGTCGTAGAGCGCGGTGCGGATGTTGTCCGACATGCCGCCGTCGACGGACACGTACGTGCGCAAGCCTTCGAGCGGCTTGATCGTGCCGACCTCGTAGAGCGTGAAGGCCGTGGGCCCGACGATGGCGCGGCCCGGCTCGACGGAGATACGGGGCACGGCGAGCCCGGCGCTCTCGCACTCGCGCGTGACGATGTCGCCGAGCGCCTTGGCGATCTCGTGCGGCTCGCGCGGGTCGTCGTCGGAGGTGTACGCGATGCCGAGGCCGCCGCCGAGGTCGATCTCGGGCAGCTCGACGCCGTGCTCGTCGCGGATCTCGGCGAGCAGCCCGACGACGCGGCGCGCGGAGACCTCGAAGCCCGCCATGTCGAAGATCTGCGAGCCGATGTGCGAGTGGATGCCGACGAGTTCGATCCCGTCGAGGGTGAGCGCGCGGCGCACGGCCTCGGCGGCCTGTCCCCCGGCGAGCGCGAGGCCGAACTTCTGGTCCTCGTGCGCGGTCGCGATGAACTCGTGGGTGTGCGCCTCGACGCCGACGGTGACGCGGATCTGCACGCGCTGGACGCGGCCGAGCGCCTGCGCGGTGTGCGCGACGCGGGCGAGTTCCTGGAAGGAGTCGACGACGATGCGGCCGACCCCGGCGGCGACGGCACGCTCGATCTCGGGCGCCGTCTTGTTGTTGCCGTGGAAGGCGATGCGCTCGGCGGGCATGCCCGCGTCGAGCGCGGTGAGCAGTTCGCCGCCGGAGCACACGTCGAGGTTGAGGCCCTCCTCATGGAGCCAGCGCACGACGGCGCGGCTGAGGAACGCCTTGCCCGCGTAGAAGACGTCGGCGCCCTCGCCGAAGGCGGAGCGCCAGTCGCGGCAACGGGCCCGGAAGTCCTCCTCGTCCAAGAAGTACGCGGGCGTGCCGAACTCCTCGGCCAGGCGCGTGACGGGCACGCCGCCGACGCTCAGCGCGCCCTCCTCGGCCGTCTCACGGCGGACGGTGCGGGCCCACACCTTCGGGTCGAGGGCGTTGAGGTCGGCGGGCGGGGCCGCATAGTGGCCCTCGGGGAGGACGTCCCCGTGGCGGGGACCTGCGGGGTGGGCGGAACGGCTCATGGCTGTCGTGCTCTCTTCGTTCAGACGTACTGGGGCGCGCTGATGCCGAGCAGGGTCAGGCCGCCGGCGAGCACCGTCCCGGCGGCTTCGGCGAGAGCCAGCCGGGCGCGGTGGGCGGCCTGGGGTTTGAGCCCGCCGAGCGGGAGCAGCCCGCCGGTGCGGTCGTGGAGGTCGAGGAGCGCGTCGGCGACCCGTACGAGGCGGCGCGCGAGCCGGTCGGGCGCGCGGTGCTCGGCGGCG
>NZ_JAAGLR010000625.1 GCF_010548245.1 Streptomyces sp. SID11385 | reverse complement strand
GCGTACCACGTCGTGACGCACGAGCTGGCGGCCGAGGTCGAGACGCTCGTGCGGTACGCGGCGCGGATCGCGCGCGAGGACGTCGCGGTGCGCGACCACGCGCCGTGGGCGCTGCGCACGGCGCTGCGCGAACTCCTCGTCCGCGTCCCCGTCTACCGCCCCTACCCGGCGCGCGACGCGGGCGCGGCGCCCGAGGACGTCGTCTCGGCGCAGGCGGCCGAGGAGGCATCGGCGGTCTTCACGGTGCCCGAGGAGGCGGAAACGGTCGCGCTGGTACGGGAACTGGCGCTCGGCAGGCGCGGCGACGGGCCGGCGTACGAGGCGTTCAGGACCCGGTTCGCGCAGACGGCGTCGGCGCTGCGTGCGAAGTCCGTCGAGGACCTGGCCTTCTACCGGTACGTGCCGCTGCTCTCGGTGAACGAGGTGGGCGGCGACCCGGGCGCGCCCGCGCTCGCGCCGGACGTCTTCCACGCGTACTGCGGGCGCGTGCAGCGCGACTGGCCACTGACGGGCACGGTCCTCTCGACGCACGACACGAAGCGGAGCGCGGACGTGCGCGCGGCCATCGCGGTGCTGAGCGAAGTGCCCGAACGCTGGGGCGCGTTCCTCGCCGAGGCCGCCGCCGCGTGCCCCGCGCCCGATCCGCACCTCGGCTGGGCGGCGTGGCAGCTCGCCTTCGGCTTCGGCAGCACGGACGCGGAACGACTCGGCGGGGCGCTGCTCAAGCACGTACGAGAGGCGGGGCTGCGCACGTCGTGGACGGAGCAGGACGGGGCGTACGAGGAGGAGGTGCGGCGCTTCGTCGCGGCGGGCCCGTGCGGCGCGGCGCTCGGCGGGCGGCTCGCCGAGCTGCGCGCCGAACTCGCCCCGTACATCCGGGCGAACGTCCTCGGCGGCGCGCTCCTGCACCTGACGATGCCGGGCGTCCCCGACGTCTACCAGGGCACCGAGACGGAGTCGCGGACGCTGGTGGACCCCGACAACAGGCGGACGCCACCGGACGTCCGGGACACGCTCCGGTCCCTGGACGGGGGCCGGGCGCCGCGCGACCTCCCCGAGGAGAAGTTGGCCCTGACCGCCGCCGCGCTGCGCCTGCGCCGCGAGCGCCCGGACTGCTTCGGCGAGGACGCGTCGTACGCGCCGCTGCCCGCGAGCGGCCCCGCGGCGTCCCACTGCCTCGCGTTCGTCCGCTCGGACCACGTCCTCACGGCGGTGACCCGCCTCGCGGCGCGGCTCGCGGAAGGGGGTGGCTGGAACGGCACGGTCCTGACGCTGCCGCCGGGTCGCTGGCGCGAGGCCGTCCGGGAGCGCTCCGACGAGGTCCACGAGGGCGGAGTCCCGTGCGCCGACCTGTTCGCCACTGCCCCGGCCACCCTCCTGATCCGCACCGACTGACCCCGATTTCCCGCCAGTCCCGCCCGTCCTCGTTGACGCCCCGCCCCACCACTCCCTACGGTCTGGACCACCGCCGCCCCGGCGACCCGGAACCCCGGTGCCCACACCCCGGCGCCCCGGCGTCCCGGGCGCGGCGGTACCCGATCACGCGTACCGCCGCACCAGCCCCCTCAGCACGTCGAACGCCGGCTTCGGGTCGTACCTGTCCGTCATCAGGCCGAAGCGGTGGAAGAGGCCGGGGCGCGTGCTGTCCGCGTCGCGGAGGGCGAAGTGCGTGTACGCCGCGACGCCGGGTTCGGCGGCGGCCAGGCGTACGACCGCCTCGACGATCTCGGCCTGGCGCCGCGGGGAGCGGTCGGGACCGGTCGGCCAGCCGTGTTCCGTGAGGTGGAGCGGGAGTCCGGCGAGACCGGCGGGGGCGAGGACCGCCTCGCGGTGGTGGCGGAGGAGGCCGGAGACGGCTGCCGTGAACTCGGCGGGCGGTATCGGGCGGAAGACGTCGGGGAAGAAGTCGAGGCCGATGTAGTCGAGTGCCGTCGTGAAGTCCTCGCCGCCCTCCCGTACGAGGTCCGCGACGAAACCGGCCGCCGGGCCGAAGAGCGGTGTCGTGTTGAAGCCCGTGCGCAGGTGGAGGTGGCCGAGCGCGCGGGCGCGCTCTTTGACGGCCTGTACTCCCTCGATGATCGCCTCGCGCACGCGCGGGTAGTCCCCGTCGAGCGTCGGGTTGCCGACGACGTTCGGTTCCTCGGTCACCTGGAGCGTGTCCGTCACCGCCCCGTACCGGTCGACGAGCGCGCGCAGCCAGTCCAGGTATCCGGCCACGTCCCCGGAGGCGGAACGGTACTGCGCGACGAGGTCGAGGCGGCGGCCCCGTACCGCGTACCGCTCCGCGTCGGCGGGGGCCGCGGTGGCGAGGCGACCGCCGTTCCCGTCCTCGTACTGCAGGTAGGCGCGGACGAGGAAGGGGCGGCCCGCCGGGCCCTGGAGCCGGTCGAGGGCTTCGCTCACGCGCGCGGGGTCGTCGGGCGCGCCGGTCGCGAGTCCGCCGGTGTCGTCGCCCGCCGCGCCGCCGGGATAGACGCCGAAGATCACGCGGACTCCTTCGAGGCGGGCCAGGCGAGCGTTCCGGTGCGGATCTCGTCCACGAGCCCGTGCAGCCAGCCGAGTTCGGCGCGCGCGAGCGTCAGCGCGTACTCGGCCTCGATGACGAAGAGGCGCGGGACTCCTCGCGCGTGCGCCCCGGCCAGGCGCTCCTCGTCCTCGGCGATGCGGGTGCCGAGGCGCGTGGCGCGTTCGGTGAGCGCGGACTCGGCGCCGCGCGGGCCGAGCGCGCCGAGGTGGGCGACGGCGCCGAGGAAGCGGGAGAACTCGCGGCGCGGGTCGCGGATCTCCGCATCGAGGCGGCGGACGAGTTCGGCGCGGCCCGCGGGGGTGAGCGTGTACACGGTGCGCTCCGGGCGGTTGCCCTCGCGCTCGCGGCCCAGCGGGGTGATCCAGCCGGCCTCGGCGAGGGCGGCGACGGTGTTGTAGACCGTGCCGCGGTGGGCGACCGAGGCGCGGGCCCCGCCGTCCGTCTGGAGCGCGGCGAGGAGCTGGTGGGGGTGTGCGTCGCCCTCCAGGAGGAGGCCGAGGAGGTCGGGGACGAGGGGGTTGTCGAGAGCGCGTCGCGGCATGGTCGAAAACTATCAGTCGGAATAGACTGCACGCAAAGGCGCAGGTGACCTCCCCGCGCACGTCCCTCCCGCCCCTCGACCACGTCTCGCGCCCCCTTGACCTTGTCGCGACGTCAAGGTTTCTACTGGCCTCATGCGCATCGGAGAGCTGGCCGCCGTGGCCGGTGTGAGTACCCGGACCGTTCGCCACTACCACCGGATCGGGCTCCTGCCCGAGCCCGCGCGGCGGCCCAACGGCTACCGCGAGTACGGCCTGCGCGATGCCGTCGAGCTGGCCCGGGTGCGGCGGCTGACCGAGCTGGGGCTGAGCCTCGACGAGGTACGGGACGTGCTCGCGGACGACGCGGGCAAGGACCTCGTGGAGATCCTGGCCGAGCTGGACGCCGACCTCGCGCGGCAGGAGGAGTCGATCCGGCGGCGCCGCGCCCGGCTGCGGGACCTCCTCGCGCAGGCGGAAGCGGACGGCGGTCTCCCGCCCGAGGCCCCCGTCTCGCCCGCGCTCGCCGCGCTCTTCGCCGACTTCGACCGCGCCGCCGCGCACCTCGCGGGCCCCGAGCCGGCCTCGCTCGCCCTCGACCGCCGCCTCCTCGCCCTCCTCGACACGTCCGCCTCCGCCGCGGGCGACTGGCTCGGCCCGCTCGCCGGGGCGTTCACCGCCGATCCGGAGGCGACGCGCCGCGCGTACGCCCTGTACGCACGCCTCGACGAGCTGGCGAGCGCCGCGCCGGACGACCCCCGCGTCGAGGAGACGGCCGACGAGCTGGTCGCCCTCCTCCCCGCAGACCTCCCGCTCGCCCCCGGCGACCCGGCGGACAACGCCTTCCTCGACGCCCTCTACGCGGACTTCGCCCCGGCGCAGGCCGCCGTCCTGCGCCGCGTGATCAGCCTCCTGAAGGAGCGGAAGCCATGAGACGGTCGCCTCTTCCCCGGCCCGCGCGCGGTCTCGTGCGCCGTCTCGCGCGCGGTCTCGTGGGCCGTCTCGTGGGCCGTCTCGTGGGCCACGAACTCACCCTGTGGCGCGGCCTCGGGCGCTGGGTGGGCCGCCGGGGCCCGGACGGCGTCGGCGAGGGCGACACCGCCGCCCCGTACGCGCCCGCCCAGTCGGCGATGATGTACGGCCTGCTCTTCGTCGCGGTCGCCGAGACGGCCGTCCTGGCGGTCGTCATCCCGTGGCCGTGGCTGCACGTGCCGGTTCTCGTCTTCGACCTGTGGGGCTGCTGGTACGTCCTCGCGCTGCACGCCTCGTGCGTCGTGCGCCCGCACGTCCTGGGTGCCGACGGCTCGCTGCGGCTGCGCTACGGGCCGCTCCTCGACGTCACGGTCCCCGCCTCCCGCATCGCGCGCCTCCGCGCGGACCGCGCCTTCCCGGACGCGCGCCTCGGCGCGGTGACCGCCTCGGGCACGGCGGACCTCCCGGTGGGCGGTATGACGACGCTGACGGTGGAACTGACCGAACCCCTCGCCTTCACCCGCCCCCTGGGCTCCTCGGCGGAGGCCCGGGCCTTCCGCTTCCACGCGGAGAACGCGGCGGAGGTGGCACGGGCCTGGCGGCGCGTACGGGAGGCGGGGGAGGCGGTCGGGCAGGGTACGGCCCCGGAGCCGCCCCACCCGCAGGCCCCTCAGCCGATCCGGAGCGGCATCGCCTCGACCGAGGCCGCCGCTCGGCCGAAGAAGTCCGTGAGCCGGGAGAACGGTTCCCGGGCCCACTCCTGGGACGCGGTCGAGTCCCGGCCCGGGGGATAGACCCCGGCCCGGGTCAGCGCGGCAGCACCTCGCGCGTCACCCTGGAGCCGCACCCCGGCCCCACCCACCCCGCTTCCTCAGTCCTCGCTCAGCTTCTCGTCCGCCCTCTGCTTCTCCCCCAGCTTCTCCACGAAGTCCTGTGCCTTGTCGACGCCCGTGTCGATCTTCTCGCTGTACTTGCCGTCGGTGCGGGCGTCGATGAAGTCGCCGGCCTTCTCCAGGCCGCCCGCGATCTTCTCGCTGTGCTCCCCGGCCAGTTCCTCGGCCTTCTCCTTGAAGTTCTTCAGGCTGTCGAACAACCCTGACATCGCGGGCTCCTTGTCACCTCGTGCGCGGGTCTTGATCATCCCACGCGCCCCGTCTCAGTCCTCCCCCGCGAGCAGCTCCTCCATACGCCGCGCGGCGGCCACGACCAGCGGGACCGCGCGGTCCGCGACCGGGGCGCGGTGGGTGATGACGTTGATCGCCGCCGGGTCGGCGGGCTCGGGGGCGTGGACGGGGGCCGCGACGCCGATCGTGCCGGGTGTGACCTCCTCGTGCGTGATGGCCCAGCCGCGCGCGCGGACCTCGGTGACGCGTTCCGGTTCGCCCGGCAGCGCCTCCCCCGCCGAGAGCAGCGCGAGCCCCGCGGAGCCGCGGTCGAGCGGGTCGCGGTGGCCGACCCCGTACGAGAAGCGCGGGCCAGGGCCCGGGGGTTCGACGACGGCGACGGCGACCGCGTGCGCGCCGTCGGGGACCACGAGGCAGGCGGTGGCGCCGAGTTCGACGGCGAGGGCGCGCAGCACCGGCATCGCGACGTCGACGAGCGGCGGGCGGGCGCGCTGGGCGAGCGTGTAGAAGGCGACGCCGACGCGGTAGCGCCCGGCGGCGTCGCGCGCGGCGAAGTGACTGCGGGTCAGCGCCGTGAGCAGCCGGTACGCGATCGAGCGGTGCACCCCGAGCGCGGTGGCGACCTCCGAGGCGCGCAGTCCGTGCGGCGCCTCGGCGAGCATCCGCAGCACGCCGAGCCCGCGCTCCAGCGTCTGCGCCCCGTCCGCCCGGCGCGCGGGCGCACTCTCGCGCCCCGCGTCCGCCTCACGCGCCGTCATCCGTACTCCTTCGCCGTCACTTTCGCCCCGGCCCCTTGACGCGGCGCGGGCCGTCTCCCCACAGTGTTGCAACATTCAATCCGCACTGTCTCGATAATCGCAACACCGACGCCCGTCCCGCACCATCCGCATCGCAATGCCGCCCCGTCCGGGTGACACGACGGCGACCCCGCGCGCCGGGACGGGGAAGTCTGCTCGCATATCCCACGAGCCGCCGGCAGAGTGCCCGCTCCCCCGGGCGAGAGGAGACCCCGTGCCCCACTACCGCGCCCTCGGCGACATTCCCCCCAAACGCCACACCCAGCACCGCGGCCCCGAAGGCGGCCTGTACTACGAGGAGCTGATGGGTGAGGAGGGCTTCTCGTCCGACTCGTCGCTCCTCTACCACCGCCACATCCCCTCCGCGATCACCGATTCCACGGTGTGGGAGCTGCCCGACCAGCGCACCGTCCCCAACCACCCCCTCCTGCCGCGCCACTTCGCGCTGCACGGACTCGTCAAGGGCGAGCGCTGGCGGGACTCGGACGTCGTGACGGGGCGGCGGCTCGTGCTCGGCAACGGCGACGTACGGATCTCGTACGCGGTCGCGGGCGCGCCCTCGCCGCTGTACCGCAACGGGCTCGGCGACGAATGCGTGTACGTCGAGTCGGGCCGCGCGGTCGTCGAGACCGCCTTCGGCCGGCTCACCGCGCGCGCCGGGGACTACGTCGTGCTGCCGCGCGCGACGACGCACCGCTGGCTGCCCGAGGGGGACGAGCCGCTGCGCGTCTACTGCGTCGAGGGCAACAGCCACATCGCACCGCCCTCGCGCTACCTCTCCCGGTACGGGCAGCTCCTCGAACACGCGCCGTACTGCGAGCGGGACCTGCACGGCCCCGCGGAACTCGTCGAGGGCCAGGGGCAGGACGTCGAGATCCTGGTGAAGCACCGGGGCGCGGGCGGCGAGGTCGTCGGGACGCGCTTCACGCAGGCGGAGCACCCCTTCGACGTGGTCGGCTGGGACGGCTGCCTGTACCCGTACACCTTCAACGTCGCCGACTTCGAGCCGGTCACCGGGCGGGTCCACCAGCCGCCGCCCGTGCACCAGGTCTTCGAGGGGAACAACTTCGTCATCTGCAACTTCGTGCCGCGCAAGGTGGATTACCACCCGCTGTCGATCCCGGTGCCGTACTACCACTCGAACGTGGACAGCGACGAGGTGATGTTCTACTGCGGCGGGAACTACGAGGCGCGCAAGGGATCGGGGATCGGACAGGGCTCGGTCTCGTTGCACCCGGGCGGGCACAGCCACGGGCCGCAGCCGGGCGCGTACGAGCGTTCCATCGGCGTGGAGTTCTTCGACGAACTCGCCGTCATGGTCGACACGTTCCGGCCCCTGGAACTGGGCGAGGGCGGGCGGGCGAGCGACGACGGGGCGTACGCGTGGACCTGGGCGGGGCGGGGGCCGCGCGCATGACCGTGCCCGCCGCGCTGCTCGCCGCGCTCGTCGACGACGCGGGCCTCTTCCCGCCGACCGCCCTCCCGATGGCCCGCGCGCTCGCCC
>NZ_JAAGLR010000597.1 GCF_010548245.1 Streptomyces sp. SID11385 | reverse complement strand
TCGACGCGGACGGGTACTGCGAGCGGTGCGGGCACGCGCAGCCGCGTCCGCGCGACCACATGTAGCGGGAGTTGAGCAGGCTCGCGGCCGTGAGCGACCGGGGCCTGCGCCACCACCGCAACGAGGACGCCTTCGCGGTCGCCGCGACCGCGCTGCCCGACGGGGCCACGGCCGCCGTCGCCGTCGTGTGCGACGGCGTGTCCTCCGCGACACGCCCGGACGCGGCCTCGCTCGCCGCCGCGCAGACCGCCGAGGCGTCGCTCATGGCCTCGCTCCCGCGCGGCACCCGCCCCGAGCAGGCGATGCGCGAGGCGATCGAGCAGGCGGCAGAGGCCGTCAACGCGCTCGCCGACGAACCGGTCGTACCGCCCGAGGAAGCCGGGCAGAACGCCCCGGCGTGCACGCTCGTCGCCTCGATCGTCACCGAGGAACTCCTCGTCGTGGGCTGGGTCGGCGACAGCCGCGTCTACTGGGTGCCCGCCGACCGCTCCGCGACCCCGTACCGCCTCACCGAGGACGATTCGTGGGCGGCGCAGATGGTCGCCGCGCGGCTGCTGAGCGAGGAGGAGGCGTACGCGGACGAACGCGCGCACGCCATCACGGGCTGGCTCGGCGCCGACGCCTACGAACTGGAGCCGCACACGGCCGCCTTCCGGCCCGAGGCGCCGGGGACCGTCGTGGTGTGCACGGACGGGCTGTGGAACTACGCGGAGAGCGCGGAGGCGATGGCAGCCCTGCTGCCCGCCGACTCGGGCAGCCGCCCGCTCGACGCGGCGCGCACGCTCGTGCGGTACGCGCTCGACAGCGGCGGCCACGACAACATCACGGTCGCCGTCGTCCCGTACCCGGCCCCGGGCGAACCGGTGCGCCTGGAGGCGCGATGACGCCCCTCCGCTGACGCCCGCGCACGCGGGAGGCCGGGACACGTGACGGACCGGACACGTGAGAAGCCGGACACGCGAGAGACCGGGACACGCGAGAAGTCGTGTCGGTACGTGAGAAGTCGATGAGGGGGAACGGCGTCATGGCGAATTTCTCGAAGCCCGAGGGGCCCCGGTTCGAGGTCGAGGTCTACCAGAACCCGTATCTGCCGGAGGGTTCCGGCGAGGTGCACGCCGTCGTCACGGTGACCGCGACGGGCGGCGGCACCGGCGCGCTCACCACGGCGGGCCCTGGCCAGGACGCCGCCGTGGTGCTCATGGTCGACTGCTCGGGCTCGATGCAGTACCCGCCCAGCAAGCTCCACCACGCCAAGGAGGCCACCGGGGCCGCGCTCGACACGCTCCGCGACGGCACCCGCTTCGCCGTCGTCGAGGGCACGCACGTGGCCAGGGAGGTCTACCCGCGCGGCGGCGCGCTCGCGGTCGCCGACGACCGCACCCGCGCCGAGGCGAAGCAGGCGCTGCGCGGGCTCACGGCTTCCGGCGGCACCGCCGTCGGTACGTGGCTGCGCCTCGCCGAGCGCCTGCTCGCCCAGGCACCCGTCACGATCAGGCACGGCATCCTGCTCACCGACGGGCGCAACGAGCACGAGACGCCCGAGGAGCTGCGTGCCGCGCTCGGTGTCTGCGCGGGCCGCTTCACCTGCGACGCGCGCGGGGTCGGCACCGACTGGGAGGTGGCCGAGGTCACCGGGATCGCGTCCGCGCTCCTCGGCAGCGCCGACATCGTCGCCGAACCCGAAGCGCTCACCGAGGACTTCACGCGCATGATGGAGAACGTCATGGGCAAGGAGGTCGCCGATGTCGCACTGCGTCTGTGGACCCCGCAGGGCGCCGAGCCCGTCTTCGTCAAGCAGGTCGCCCCCAGCGTCGAGGACCTCACCGCGCGCCGCACCGAGCCGGCACCGCGCACCGGCGACTACCCGACCGGCTCGTGGGGCGACGAATCGCGCGACTACCACGTCTGCGTCCGCGTCCCGCCCGCCGGGCTCGGCCAGGAGATGCTCGCGGGCCGGGTGTCACTCGTCGTGCCCGAGGCGGACGGCTCGGTGACGCGGCTCGGGCAGGGGCTCGTACGGGCCGTGTGGACGGACGACATCGCGGCGTCCACGCAGCTCAACCCGCAGGTCGCGCACTACACGGGACAGGCCGAACTCGCGGGAGCGGTACGGGAGGGACTCCAGGCGCGCAAGTCCGGTGACCAGGAACGCGCCACGGCGCGGCTCGGTCGCGCGGTGCAGCTCGCGCACGCCTCGGGCAACGAGGCGACGGCCAAGCTGCTCGCCAAGGTGGTGGACGTCGTGGACGCGCCTGCGGGTACTGTGCGACTGAAGGCGAAAGTGACGGAGGCGGACGAGATGACCCTCGAAACACGGTCCACCAAGACCGTGCGGGTCAGGAAGTAGCCCTCGCGCGCCGCCCGCCGCACGACGCATGTGTGGCGGTGGGCCCGCCCTTCCGGACCCGCCGGGCCGGATGCTGTCAGTGACCGGCCGGGAGGCCGGAGAAGAGAAGGAGAGGAGGAAGCGCCGACATGCCGACCTGCCCGAACGGACATCAGTCGAGCTCCGACGACTGGTGCGAGATCTGCGGCCATCGCATGGCCGGGTCGGGCGGACCTGTGCCGCCGCCTTCCCCGCCCCCCGCGCCCAGCCCGTACGGATACCCGCACAGCGGGAACCAGCCGGAGGCCGAGCGCTGCCCCCAGTGCGGTACGCCACGCGAGTCCGGCGGCCCGTTCTGCGAGCACTGCCGGTGGAACTTCCTGACCGGGACGGCCACGCAGTACGTGCCGTCCGCGCCCGCGTCGCCCGCCGCGGGCGGCTTCGGCGGCCCCGGTCCCCAGACGCACGAGTACCAGGAGTCACGGCCCTCCAGGATCAACAGGCCCCCCGAGCCGATCGTCCCGGACATGATCCAGCGGCCCGGCCCCGGTTATCCGGGGCAGGGCGAGCAGGAGCCGCCGTCGTACCCCGGCGGCGACCCCGCGGGCCCCGGCGGCCCCGGTACGGGAGGTGACCACGGCGCCCGCCCCGCGCAGGGCGGCTTCCCCGACCCGTACGGCCAGGCGAGCGGGTACGGCCCGGGCCCTGCCACCACGCAGCCGCCCCAGCAGCACCAGGCACCCCAGCAGCCTCAGCAGCACCAGCCGCCGCAGCAGCGCCAGCAGCCCGGCGTGGACGACTGGCCGATCGCCCCGCCCGCCCCGTACCCGCCGAACGGGCCGGGACCGAACAGCCCCGGTACCAACGGCCCGGGCATGCCGGGTCCGGGTGGCCCGGGTGGTCCCGGCGGTCCCGGCCCCGGCGGCCCCGGTCTCGGCGGTCCCCGTCCCGGCGGTCACGGCGACCCGTTCGCGCAGGGTCCGGGCGGTCCCGTGCCGGGGACCTGGAGTGCCACGTACGGCCCCGATCGTGAGTACTTCCTGGCGATGATGCAGCGCAGCGGCCCCGAGGCGGCCGGGCTCAGCCTGCCCGCGTACTCACCGGAGCAGCGCGTCGAGCTGACCGGGAGCCAGATCACGATCGGCCGCCGCAGGCACTCCACGGGCAACACCCCCGACATCGACCTGTCGGTGCCTCCGGAGGACCCCGGGGTCTCGCACCAGCACGCCATGCTGACGCGCCAGCAGGACGGCACGTGGGCGGTCGTGGACCAGAACTCCACGAACGGCACGACGGTCAACGGCTCGGAGGAGCCCATTCAGCCCTTCGTGGTCCAGCCGCTCTCGGACGGCGACCGCGTGCACGTCGGCGCGTGGACGACGATCACGATCCACCGCGGCTGAGCGACGCGCCGAAGGGGCCGCACGCCACGCGCGTGCGGCCCCTCGCGCGTTCTCCCGGCGTCTCTCGCGCTTCCGTTCACGCGGCTTCCCGCGCGGTCCTCAGGGCAGCGCCCACGCGTACGGCCCGTCCGGGTCGTCGAGCCACGCCCACAGGTACTCGCCGCGCAGCGTGACCCCGAAGCGCTCCCTGGCGGGCATGTGCTCGCGCCGCCACAGCGCCAGTGCCTCGTGCGGGGCGAGGGTGCCCGAGGTGAGCGCGAGCAGGAAGTGGAAGTCCTCGTCCCGCGCGGCCCAGGAGGGCAGCCCGCCGAGGTACGGGGCCGGCTCGGGGGTCCGCTCGGCGCCTCGCATCGGGACGAAGTAGGCGGGTGTGGCCAGAAATCGCCCCTCGGCGTGCTCGGCGTCCCGTACCCGCAGCGCGAGCAGGCCCGTCGCGAGCGGCGCCACGACGAGCGCGCCCGGGGCGCACTGCCGCAGCAGCGCGCGCGGCACCGTGTTGACCGCCGCCGTGACGAGCACCCGGTCGTACGGGGCTCGCGCGGGCCAGCCGCGCATCCCGTCGCCCGTGCCGACCTCGGGCCTGAACCCGGCCCGCGCGAGGTGCGCGCGCGCCGATTCGGTGATCTCGGTGTCGAGGTCGACGGTCGTGACGAGGTCCTCGCCGAGGCGGTGGCACAGCAGCCCGGCGTTCCACCCGGTGCCCGCGCCGACCTCCAGGACCCGGTCCCCCGGGCGCACGTCGAGCCCGGTCAGCATGCGGGCCATGAGCGAGGGCTGGCTGCTCGACGAGACGAGTTCGCCGTCGCGCAGCCGGGTCGCGAGCGGGACGTCCGCGTAGGCCCCGGTGAGCCAGCGGGCGCGCCGCTCGCGGTCGGGGTCCTCGCCCCACAGGCGCTCGAAACCGCCGGTGGGGGCGCGGACGTAGTAGTACGGCACGAAGTAGTGGCGCGGGACGGAGGCGAAGGCCGCGTACCAGGGCGAGTCCTCGTCGAGCAGGTCGCACTCGCGGGACAGGCGGCGCAGGAGGCCCTCGCGGGAGCGGGTGGCGAGGTCCTGCCACTCCTCCTCGGTGCGGGGAGCCCTCGCGGGCTGGGCGGGCTGCGGGGTCATGGGTCCACTGTGGAGGGCGCGGGGGCGGGAAGCGAGTACGCGTGCGGGGTGCTTTCGGACGGGTCGGCGCTGACGGGTGGCCGTACGGGCGTCGGGCGGGGGGGCCGGTGGCGGGCGGCAGGGCGGTGGCGGGCGGCGGTCCTACGACCCGGGTACTCGGCCGGGGTGTCTGAGACGATGGACACGTGAACGAGATCCCGCACGGCACAGTCCAGGAGCAGACCTTCTACGAGCAGGTCGGCGGCGAGGAGACCTTCCGGCGCCTGGTGCACCGCTTCTACGAGGGCGTGGCCGGGGACCCGCTGCTGCGCCCGATGTACCCGGAGGAGGACCTCGGCCCGGCCGAGGAGCGGCTCGCGCTCTTCCTCATGCAGTACTGGGGCGGCCCCCGCACGTACAGCGAGAACCGCGGCCACCCGCGCCTGCGCATGCGCCACGCGCCCTTCGCCGTGGACCGCGCCGCGCACGACGCGTGGCTGACGCACATGCGCGCGGCGGTCGACGAACTCGGCCTCACCGAGGAGCAGGACCGCACCCTGTGGACCTATCTCACGTACGCCGCCGCCTCGATGGTCAACCGCGCGGACTGACCTCGACCTCGGTGACGACGTCGACGGGCACGGCGAGGCTGTTCGCGACGAAGCACGCGCGGTGGGCGCGCGCGGCGAGCTCCCGCACCGCCTCGGGGTCGGTGCCGGGCGCCACCCGTACGGTCACCGCGAGGCGGATCGCGTCGAGCCGTCCGCGCTCCAGGTCGAGGCGGGCGCTGGCCTCGTCCTCGTAGGCCAGGACGTCCACGCCCGCGCGGGCCGCCTCGCCGAGGAACGAGAGCAACTGGCAGGAGGAGGCGGCCGTCAGGAGCAGTTGTTCGGGGTTGAGGAGTCCGGGGTCGCCGCGGAAGGCCGGGTCGGCGCTCAGGGCGAGGCGCTGGGTGGCGGGCGGGGCGAGGACGGTGTGGGTACGGGAGTAGCCGCGGATTCCGGCGGCGGTGGAGCCCTGCCACTGGAGGAGGGCGAGGTAGGCGTGAGGTGCGGGCCGCGTGGTCATGGGGCGACCGTAGGGCGGGTTCGTTTCGGTACGTACCGAAGGATGACCGGACTATCGTCGTACGCATGTCCAGCCCCGTGACCACCGCCGCCTCCGCCGTACCCGGCCGCGACCGCGACTTCAGCACGGTCGCGCAGGCGCTCGCGGCCCCGGCGCGTTCCGTGTTCTGCAATCTGCTCATGGACGGCACCGCGCGCCCGGCCGGCGAGCTGGCGCGCGCCGCCGGGATCGGCGCCTCGACCGCGAGCGAGCACCTGTCCGTCCTCGTCGCCGCCGGACTCCTGGAGTGCACGGCCTCGGGACGGCGGCGCTACTACCGGCTCGCGGGGCCCGAGGTGGCGCGCGCGCTCGAAGCGCTCGGCGCGCTCACGGGGCCGACGCCCGTACGCGGCTACCGCCCGAGCCGCCAAGCGGCCCGGCTCGCGGCCGCCCGTTTCTGCTACGACCACCTCGCGGGGCGGCTCGGGGTCGCGCTGAGCGAGGCGTGGCACGCCTCGGGGT
>NZ_JAAGLR010000569.1 GCF_010548245.1 Streptomyces sp. SID11385 | reverse complement strand
GCGAGCGCCGCCAGCTCCCGCCCCGCCTCCGCGAGCAGCGCCGCGCAGGCGACGTCCCCGGCGCGGGCCGCCTCGGTGACGTACGGGCTGAGCGAGGCGATGCGGGTACGGTCCCAGCCGCCCACGAGCACCGTGCCGATCAGGTCCAGGTCCGCGCCCAGCGCCAGCCGCTCGCGCAGCAGGGCGTGGAGCGGCCCGGTGGGGGAGCGGCCGTCGCTCATCCGCGTGAAGAGGCCGAGTCCCCGCACCGCGAGCCAGTGGGCCGAGCCCTCGTCGCCGAACAGCTCGCCCCAGCCCCCCGTCCGGGCACGCCGGCCGCGCACCTCGCCGTAGGCCATCGAACCGGTGCCGCTGATCACGTTGACGCCGTCGCCGAGGGCGAAGGCCCCGGCCCAGCCGCACACCATGTCGTTGCCGACCGCGGCGGGCACGCCGGGCAGGACCCGGCCGGGGAGCGCGTCGAGAGCGCCCGTGACCTCCTCGTCCTCGCCGTACCCGGGCAGCCCGAGGAAGGCGTACGCGAGGTGCGCGGGGTCCGTGCCCGCCGCGCGGCACACCTCGGCGATCCCCTCCCGCAGGACGCGCGCGGCCGTCTCCGTCCCGCCGGGTCCCGGCGCGGGCGTGGTGGACGGTCCGCGAGCCGCCGCCCGGACGGCTCCGGAGGCGTCGAGAAGGCAGAAGGCGGTCTTGGTCCCGCCGCCGTCGACTCCCAGGTACACGGGCGTTCTCCCTTGTCCGCTACGGATGGTGGATGCGCTGGTGGGCCCGCCGGGCGGGACCACTGGCCGGTCAGGGCAGCGGGTGCACCGTGACGCCCTGCACGACGCGGTTGACCTCGCCGTCGGGGAAGGGGTTGTCGGGGGTCACGCCGTACTCCAGCGAGGTGTGCAGGGCGACGAGCTGGGCGCGGACCACGGCGGGCAGCGCGAGCGCGGCGTCGTCGGCCTCCGCCATGCCCGGCAGGAGCCACGTGTGCGCGGCGGGCAGCCCGTCCGGGCGGCCCGCGACGGCGACGACCTGCCCGGCGGGCAGCGCCGCGCTCAGCTCGGCGAAGATGTCCAGGTCGTACTGGCGCGTGTACGGGTCGTTGGAGACGAAGACGACGACGCCGGTACGCGGGGTCAGGAACGCCTTGGGTCCGTGCCGGAAGCCCAGCGAGGAGTCGGAGAGCACGCTCACCGCGCCGCCGGTCAGTTCGAGGAGCTTGAGTGCGGACTCGTCGGCGAGGGCCCTGAGCGGTCCGCTGCCGAGGTAGACGAAGCGGTCGAGGCCGCGCCCGGTGAGCGCGGTGACCTGCCCCACGGACGCCTCGCCGAGCACCGCCTCGGCGCTCTCCGCGACGCCGTCCAGGCCCCGCACCTTCCCGGCGCCGAGCGAGCCGAGCGCCCCGAGCAGCATGCAGGTCAGGCTGGAGGTCATGGCGAAGCCCTGGTCCTCCGCCTCCGGCGGCGTCAGCAGCACGTACGAGTCGGCGCGCTCCCGGTGTGCGCGCGCGAGCGCGCCCTCCGCGTTGCAGGTGACGAGGAGGTGGGCGCTGTGGTCGAGGAGCTGGTCCGCGAGCGCGGTCGCGGCGGTGCTCTCGGGGCTGTTGCCCGAGCGCGCGAAGGACACGAGCAACGTGGGCCGGTCCCGGTCGGGGAAGCAGGCGTGCGGGGTGGCGACGATGTCCGTCGTGGCCACGGCCTCCACGGCGCGCCCCGTGGCCGCCGCGAGAGCGGGTGCGGCGATGCCGCCCGCGAAGGCGGAGGTGCCGGCCCCGGTGAGGACGATGCGCAGCGAGGGCTCGGCGAGCAGCGGCGCGAGGAAGGCGCTCACCTCCGGCTCCCCGGCCGCGAGGAGCGCGGCCATCCGCCGCCACAGGCGCGGCTGTTGCCGGATCTCGCGGTGCGTGTGCGCGGCGCCCGCGGGGGCGGGGGACAGGTCGCTGGTCTCGGGGGTGGTCGTCACGCGTACTCCTTGGGACGGGGGGCGCAGGCCGTCGCGTAGGTACGGAGCACGTCGCGCACCCGGTCGATCACGAGATCGTGGGGCCGGGCGGCGAGCACTCCGGCCCTGACGCGCGCGTACTGCGCGGGCAGATGCGCGGAAAGAAGGGCGAGCGGTACGGGACCGCCGCTCAGGTTCTCGAAGAGACGCCGCAGCGCGGCGGCGATCTCGGGGTCGGTCCAGTAGTAGCGGACCCGGTCGCTGTAGCCGTAGAGGCGGTCCAGGCGCAGGGCGCGCGCGTCGCCTCCGGAGGAGTACTCCGCCCAGCCGCCCGGCTTGTCGCGCATCCTGCGGTCGACCACCTCGACGAGACCGGAGCGAGCGGCGCCGACGGTCTCCTCCTCGATGGCGGCCAGCGCGAACAGCGCCTCCCGCAGGGCGAAGGTGAGCGCGGGTCCCACCTTGAGCACCGCCCAGTGGTCGCGGACCAGGCGGGCCAGGGAGCCGGGGAGCTGGTAGTCGGTCGAGTGGGCCTCGAAGACCATGCCGGGCTCGTCGTCGAGGACGTGCCGCAGTTCCCTCGTGCGCTCCCCGCGGTAGTCCGCGATGTCCCGCTGGCCGAACTCGACACCCGGCTGCACGACGAGCGCCATGACGCGTCGCCACGCCCCGCCGAGCCCGGCGGCGGTGAAGGCCGCGCGGTGCGTCTCCAGGGTTTCCCTGGCCGCCCGGGCCGGGGTGGGCGGCACACCGTCCAGGGCGTGGTCGGCGCCACCGGGCACCGGGACCTCGGTGCCGATGACGTAGCGCAGCCGTCCGGCGTCCGCGCCCGCGGCCTCCTCGGCGACCCGGACGAGGCGGACCGCGCGCCGTGCCACCACGGCGTCGGCGAGCGGGAAACTCTCCCCGGCGCAGGCGAAGCTGCAATCGAGGTGGATCTTGGTGAAGCCCGCGGCCACGTAGGCGCGGACCAGGTCGTCGGCCTCGGCCATGGCCTCCCGCTCGGGGCGGTCGCGCCAGCGGTTCGGGCCGAGGTGGTCGCCGCCGAGGACGACGCGCTCGCGCGGCAGCCCGAGACGGTCGGCGAGGGCGAGCACCTGATCGCGGAAACCCGCCGGGTCCAGGCCGGTGTAACCGCCGTACTGGTCCACCTGGTTCGACGTCGCCTCGATCAGGACGGCGGTGCCCGTCTCGACGGCCTGGAGCACCGCGGCCTCCAGGACCAGGGGGTGCGCGCTGCAGACGGAGGTGAGGCCGTGCGCCGAACCGGCTTTCTGGTCTCGTACCAGTTCGTCCAAGGGGCCCGCCATGTACGCACCTCGTCCTTGTTCATCAGGTCGTTCGCTTACGGCAGGCACACTACTGGTGCGGACCGGTATGGTCAAAGGTCGATCTGGTATTATGACTGGTATGCCTAGCTATTCGGAGCCCGGTGCCGTCGGCACGCGCGGCGAGACGCTGCCTCTCTACTCCGTGGTGGCCCGTCGCCTGCGGCAGGACCTCACCGAGGGCGCGGCCCGTCCCGGCGACCGGCTGCCCTCGGAGCGCGTCCTCGCCGAGCGGTACGAGGTCTCGCGGGTCACCATGCGCTCCGCCCTCAACCGCCTCGCGGACGAAGGGCTCATCGTCTCCGCCCCGGCCCGCGGCTGGTTCCTCCAGGAGGACCGCTCGGCCGATCACCCGGCCCTGTCCCGTCCGACGGCGGGCCGTACGGTGCAGGGCTTCGCCGACTACGCGGTGCGGCACGGCCTCGCGGTGCGTACGCGCGTCCTCGAAGCGGGCGTGCGCGCGGCGACGATCGCCGAGGCGGAGGAGCTGCGGATCGCCCCCGGCGCGCTCCTGTTCGCCATGCGCCGCCTGCGGTTCCTCGACGACCTCGTCGTGGTCGTCGAGCACAACCGCCTGCCCCTCGCGCTCTGCCCCGCCCTCGCGCACACGGACTTCGACCGGGCCTCCCTGTACGCCACGCTGCGCGAGGCCGAGCCCCCGCAGGTGCCCCACGTCGCCGACTACTCCGTCGAGGCCCGCCAGCCGGACGTGCGGGAGAAGGAGTTGCTGGAGATCGAGGACGTGACCCCTGTCCTCGTGGCGACCCAGCTCGCCTTCAACCAGGAGGCGCGCCCCCTGGAGCTGACGGTCGCCATCTACCGCGGGGATCGGTACCGCTTCCGCGCCTCGATCACGGACTGACCGGGCGACGAGGGCGCGCGGGGGCCCGCCCTGGAAGGTGCCGGGGCCACCCGCTTTGCTCTTCCGTGCCACCCTGCCGCTAGTTTGGGTCCCGAGAGAGGTACGCGGGCCCGTGGGGCGAAGACGCACGGGGGACGGAAGGGCGGGAAGAGTGTCGCTGCGTGTCGGGGACCCGGCCGAGATCGGCGGCTACGTGCTGGAGGCGCGGCTCGGCTCGGGCGGGATGGGGACGGTCTTCCTGGCGCGTTCGGGGTCGGGCCGGCCCGTCGCGGTCAAGCTGATTCATCAGCAGTTCGCGGCCGACGAGGAGTTCCGCACCCGGTTCCGCCAGGAGGTGGCCGCCGCGAGGCGGGTCAGCGGGGCCTTCACCGCGGCCGTGGTCGACGCCGCTCCGGACGCCGAGCAGCCCTGGATGGCGACGAGCTACATCGAGGGCGACACGCTCAGCCAGCACATCGCCGCGAAGGGCCCGCTCGGCGGCGCCGACCTGCGCAGGCTCGCCATCGGGCTGGCCGAGGCCCTGCGCGACATCCACCGCGTCGGCGTCGTCCACCGCGACCTCAAGCCCTCCAACGTCGTGCTCTCGCCCGAGGGGCCGCGCGTCATCGACTTCGGCATCTCCCGCGCCACGGACCAGCAGACCCTGACGATGACCGGGCGGATCATCGGGACCCCGCCCTTCATGTCGCCGGAGCAGTTGCAGGCGCCCCGCGGCGTCGGACCGGGCTCCGACGTCTTCTCGCTCGGGACCCTGCTCGTCTACTCGGTCACGGGGCACGGCCCCTTCGACGCCGACAGCCCGTACATGACGGCGTACCAGGTGGTGCACGAGGAGCCCGCGCTCGACGCCGTGCCGCAGCCGCTGCGCGCGGTCGTCGAGCTGTGCCTCGACAAGGAGCCCGAGCGGCGTCCCTCGGCGGACGAACTCCTCGTCCTGCTGCGGGATCTGCCCTCCGACCTCGCCACGGTCGCCGGGGACGGCCTCAGCGGGAGCCGCACGAGGGACGTGACCACGCTGAACGACGGGGTCACGCCCGGTGGCGCCGAAGCGGGGCGTCCCCCGGAAGCGGCGCGTACCGCCGAAGCCGGGCGTACTCCCGTCGCGGCGCGTACCGCCGACGCCGCTCGCGCCGCCGCCGACAGCCCCGACGTGCCGGGCGCGCCCGGTGCCGCGGGCGACACCACCCTCAACGGTCGCCGCCCCC
>NZ_JAAGLR010000540.1 GCF_010548245.1 Streptomyces sp. SID11385 | reverse complement strand
CGCCGCGCGCGGCGCCCCGCCCCCGAAGGACGTACCGCCATGGCCGACGCCCCGACGCCCCCCGCCGCCTCCCGCCGCAAGGCGAGCCGTCACCGTGGTGAAGGCCAGTGGGCGGTAGGGCACTTCACCCCGCTCAACGGCAACGAGCAGTTCAAGAAGGACGACGACGGTCTCAACGTACGGACACGTATTGAGACGATCTACTCGAAGGCCGGTTTCGACTCGATCGATCCCAACGACCTGCGCGGCCGGATGCGCTGGTGGGGTCTGTACACGCAGCGGCGGCCCGGGATCGACGGCGGCAAGACGGCGGTCCTGGAGCCGGAGGAACTGGACGACGAGTACTTCATGCTGCGCGTCCGCATCGACGGCGGCCGGCTGACGACCGCCCAGCTCCGCGTGATCGGCGAGATCTCGCAGGAGTTCGCGCGCGGGACCGCTGACCTCACCGACCGGCAGAACGTGCAGTTCCACTGGATCAGGATCGAGGACGTCCCCGAGATCTGGCGGCGCCTGGAGGGCGTCGGCCTCTCGACGACGGAGGCGTGCGGCGACACCCCGCGCGTCGTGCTCGGCTCCCCGGTCGCGGGCATCGCCGAGGACGAGATCATCGACGGCACGCCCGCGATCGAGGAGATCCACCGCCGGGTCATCGGGAACCCCGAATTCTCCAACTTGCCACGGAAGTTCAAGACGGCGATCTCGGGCTCGCCGCTGCTGGACGTGGCGCATGAGATCAACGACGTCGCCTTCGTCGGGGTCGAACACCCGCAGTACGGGCCCGGGTTCGACCTGTGGGTCGGCGGCGGGCTCTCGACGAACCCGAAGCTCGGCGTGCGGCTCGGCGCGTGGGTGCCGCTGGAGGAGGTCGCGGATGTGCACATCGGCGTCATCTCCGTGTTCCGCGACTACGGTTACCGCCGGCTGCGCAACCGCGCGCGCCTGAAGTTCCTCGTCGCGGACTGGGGCGCGGAGAAGTTCCGGCAGGTCCTGGAGGACGAGTACCTGCTCCGCAAGCTCGTCGACGGTCCCGCGCCCGCCGAGCCGGTCGCGCGCTGGCGCGACCACATCGGCGTGCACCGGCAGAAGGACGGCCGTTTCTACGTCGGTTTCGCGCCCCGTGTCGGCCGCGTGGACGGCACTCTGCTCAGCAAGATCGCGGACCTCGCGGCGGCGCACGGTTCCGACCGGGTGCGGACGACTGTCGAGCAGAAGATGCTCGTGCTCGACGTCGCCGAGGAGCACGTCGACTCGCTCGTCGCGGGCCTGGAGGCGCTGGACTTCCAGGTGACGCCCTCGCCGTTCCGGCGCGGCACGATGGCGTGCACCGGGATCGAGTTCTGCAAGCTCGCGATCGTCGAGACGAAGGCGCGCGGCGCCGCGCTCATCGACGAACTGGAGCGCCGCCTGCCGGAGTTCGACGAACCGCTCACCATCAATGTCAACGGCTGCCCCAACGCCTGCGCCCGCATCCAGGTCGCCGACATCGGCCTCAAGGGGCAGTTGGTCCTGGACGGGCAGGGGCGGCAGGTCGAGGGCTTCCAGGTCCACCTGGGCGGAGCGCTCGGCCTGGAGGCCGGGTTCGGGCGCAAGGTGCGCGGGCTGAAGGTGACGGCGGAGGAGCTGCCCGACTACGTCGAGCGCGTGCTGCGCCGCTACCTCGACGGGCGCGAGGACGGCGAGCGCTTCGCCGCCTGGGCGAGCCGCGCCCCGCAGGAGGCCCTGTCGTGAGCCGGGCGAGCGGCGGCACGCAGCGCGCGGTCCCCTTCTACTGCCCCTACTGCGGCGACGAGGACCTGCGCCCGGGCGAGGAGGGGCACGGGACGTGGGAGTGCGCGGCCTGCAACCGCGCCTTCCGCCTGGGCTTCCTGGGCCTGCTCGCCAGCGGTTTCGCCCGCGCGGGCGCCCCCGCGCCCGACGAGGCGCCCGCGCACGCCGCGGCGCCCCGCCCCCGTACCACCACCGAAGGCGACAACGGCGAAGGGGAGAACAGGACATGAGCCACCCCGGCATACCCGCCACCGACCCCGGCACCCTCACGGACGACGCACTGCGCGCGCTCGCCGAACAGGCGGGCCGCGAGCTCGAAGAGGCCGACGCGCTCGACATCCTGCGCTGGGCGACCGGCACCTTCGGGGACCGCTTCTGCGTCACGTCCTCGATGGAGGACGCGGTCGTCGCGCACCTCGCCTCGCGGGCGCGCCCCGGCGTGGACGTCGTCTTCCTCGACACCGGCTACCACTTCCCCGAGACGATCGGCACCCGCGACGCGGTCGAGGCCGTCATGGACGTCCGCGTCCTGACGCTCACGCCCCGCCAGTCGGTCGCCGAGCAGGACGCCGAGTACGGGCCCCAGCTCCACGACCGCGACCCCGACCTGTGCTGCGCCCTGCGCAAGGTCGCCCCGCTCGCCGAAGGGCTCTCCGGCTACCTCGCCTGGGCGACGGGTCTGCGCCGCGACGAGTCACCGACCCGCGCGCACACGCCCGTCGTCGGCTGGGACGAGAAGCGCCGCAAGGTGAAGGTCTCGCCCATCGCCCGCTGGACGCAGGACGACGTGGACGCGTACGTGGCCGAACACGGCGTCCTGACCAACCCCTTGCTCATGGACGGCTACGGCTCGGTGGGCTGCGCGCCCTGCACCCGCAGGCTGCTCGCGGGCGAGGACGCGCGCGCGGGCCGCTGGGCCGGGCGCGCGAAGACGGAGTGCGGGCTGCACGGCTGAGCGCGGCCACGTACGGACGCGGGGCACCAACGGCAGGGCGCGCACAGCACGTACGCGCACACGCCGGGCACGTCACGCACGAGCGGGACGACGAAGCGAGACGCCCGGAGGGACGACCGGGCACGAGGAGGGGTACGAGGTGACGGGAGCGACCGTCTGGCTCACGGGCCTGCCGAGCGCGGGCAAGACCACGATCGCCTACGCGCTGGCCGAGCGGCTGCGCGCCGAGGGCCGCAGGGCCGAAGTGCTCGACGGGGACGAGATCCGCGAATTCCTGTCCGCCGGACTGGGGTTCACCCGCGCCGACCGGGACACGAACGTGCGGCGGATCGGCTACGTCGCCGAACTCCTCGCCTCGCACGGGGTGCTGGCGCTCGTACCGGTCATCGCGCCGTACGCGGACAGCCGCGAGGCGGTGCGCAAGCGGCACCAGGTCGAGGGCACGACGTACCTGGAGGTGCACGTGGCCACGCCCGTCGAGGTGTGCGCCGAACGCGACGTGAAGGGGCTGTACGCCAAGCAGGCGGCCGGCGAACTGACGGGACTCACCGGGGTGGATGACCCCTACGAGGCCCCGGCGGCGCCGGACCTGCGGATCGAGTCGCACACGCAGCCGGTCGCCGACTCGGCCGCCGCGCTGTACGCGCTGCTCACTCAGAGGGGACTGGTATGACGACGACGGCGACGACCGCGGGGAGCGGCACCGAGAGCCCGTTCGCGCTGAGCCACCTGGACGTGCTCGAATCCGAGGCGGTGCACATCTTCCGGGAGGTGGCGGGCGAGTTCGAGCGCCCGGTGATCCTCTTCTCGGGCGGCAAGGACTCCATCGTGATGCTGCACCTGGCGCTCAAGGCGTTCGCGCCCGCGCCGGTGCCCTTCGCGCTCCTGCACGTCGACACGGGCCACAACTTCCCCGAGGTGCTCGCCTACCGGGACCGCGTCGTGGCGGAGCACGGGCTGCGGCTGCACGTCGCCTCCGTGCAGGAGTACATCGACAACGGCACGCTGCGCGAGCGCCCCGACGGCACCCGCAACCCGCTCCAGACCGTGCCGCTCACGGACGCCATCCGCGCGCGGCGGTTCGACGCCGTGTTCGGCGGGGGCCGGCGCGACGAGGAGAAGGCGCGCGCCAAGGAGCGGGTCTTCTCGCTGCGCGACGAGTTCTCGCAGTGGGACCCGCGCCGCCAGCGCCCCGAGCTGTGGCAGCTCTACAACGGGCGGCACGCGCCGGGCGAGCACGTCCGGGTCTTCCCGCTCTCCAACTGGACCGAGCTGGACGTGTGGCAGTACATCGCCCGCGAGTCCATCGCGCTGCCGGAGATCTACTTCGCGCACGAGCGGGACGTGTTCTCGCGCAGCGGGATGTGGCTCACGGCGGGCGAGTGGGGCGGCCCGAAGAAGGACGAGCCGGTCGAGCGGCGGCTCGTGCGCTACCGCACGGTCGGCGACATGTCGTGCACGGGGGCCGTCGACTCGGACGCGACGACGCTGGACGCGGTCATCGCCGAGATCGCCGCCTCGCGGCTCACCGAGCGCGGCGCGACCCGCGCCGACGACAAGCTGTCGGAAGCCGCCATGGAGGACCGCAAGCGCGAGGGGTATTTCTAGCCATGACCACCACTCTCGGCACCAGCGCCACGACGCTCCTGCGTTTCGCGACCGCCGGCTCCGTCGACGACGGCAAGTCCACGCTCGTCGGGCGGCTCCTGCACGACTCCAAGTCGGTCCTGACCGATCAGCTCGAAGCCGTCGAGCGGGCCTCGCTCGACCGGGGCCGTTCGGGACCCGACCTCGCGCTGCTCACGGACGGGCTGCGCGCCGAGCGCGAGCAGGGCATCACGATCGACGTCGCCTACCGCTACTTCGCGACCCCCCGCCGCCGCTTCATCCTCGCGGACACACCGGGGCACGTGCAGTACACGCGGAACATGGTGACGGGCGCGTCGACGGCCGAACTCGCCGTCGTCCTCGTCGACGCGCGCAACGGCGTCGTCGAGCAGACCCGCAGGCACGCGGCGGTCGCGGCGCTGCTGCGCGTCCCGCACGTCGTCCTCGCGGTCAACAAGATGGACCTCGTGGAGTACGCGGAGCCCGCGTTCGCGGCGATCGCCGAGGAGTTCACGGCGTACGCGACCCGCCTCGGCGTCCCGGAGGTGACCGCGATCCCGATCTCGGCGCTCGCCGGGGACAACGTCGTGGAGCCCTCGGCGCGCATGGACTGGTACGGCGGCCCGACCGTGCTCGAACACCTGGAGACCGTCCCGGTCAGCCACGACCTCACCGGCTGCCCGGCCCGTTTCCCGGTGCAGTACGTGATCCGCCCGCAGTCCGCCGAGCACCCCGACTACCGCGGCTACGCGGGCCAGGTGGCCTCCGGGGCGCTGCGGGTGGGGCAGCGTGTGGCCGTACTGCCCTCGGGCCGTACGAGCACGATCGCGGGGATCGACGCGCTCGGCCAGGAGGTCGACATCGCCTGGGCCCCGCAGTCGGTGACCATCCGGCTCGCCGACGATCTCGACGTCTCGCGCGGCGATTTGATCGCCCCGGCCGACGAACTCCCCGCCGTGACACGGGACGTGACCGCGACGGTGTGCCATGTCGCCGACACACCCCTGACGGTGGGACACCGCGTGCTGCTCAAGCACACGACCCGCACCGTCAAGGCGATCGTCAAGGAGATCCCCTCGCGGCTCTCGCTCGACGACCTCGCCCAGCACGCCGGGCCGGGGCGTCTCGTCGCCAACGACATCGGCCGCGTCGTGGTGCGCACCGCGGACCCGCTCGCGCTCGACGACTACGCGGGCTCGCGCCGGACGGGGTCCTTCCTGCTCATCGACCCCGCGGACGGCACGACGCTCGCCGCCGGGATGGCGGGCGAGGCGTTCGGCGGGAGTGCGGGGGCCGGGGCCCCGGTGGCGGCGGACGACGAGGGCTGGGACTTCTGATGGCTTCGCAGAAAGCGGTGGCGGCAGAGGGCACGGGCGGCACGCGCGCCGCCGGGTTCCGCGACGCCGCCGTGTCCGGGGACGGCGCCGCCGTCCTCAGGGACGCGTACAGCGGGTTCGCCAAGGAGGGCGGCCGGGTGGGCAGCGGCGCGCTGGGCGCCGGGACCGGGGGTGTCGCGCGATGTGTGTGAACCGCGGCCCGCGCCGTCCCCGGGGGAGCGCCCGCGCGCTCCCCGCGCTCCACCACCGAAGACCTTCCACCCGTCCCGAAGCCTCCTGACGACCCTCCCCCACGGGGAACCGACGAGGACCGGGCCAACGAGAGGACCCCCTCCCGTGCCTTCCGCAAGACTGCGCCGCTCGCTCGCCGCGGCCACCGCCCTGCCCCTGCTCGCCCTCGTCGCCACGGCCTGCGGCTACGGCTCGGACGCGGACGACGGCGACAAGGCGTCGAAGGCGCCCGTCGCCGCCGGCACCAAGAAACTCTCGGCGTCGAGCGTGCGGATCGGGTACTTCCCGAACCTCACCCACGCCACCGCCCTCGTCGGCATCGAGAAGGGCCTGTTCCAGAAGGAGTTGGGGGCGACGTCGGTCAAGCCGTCGACCTTCAACGCCGGGCCCTCCGAGATCGAGGCGCTCAACTCCGGCTCGATCGACATCGGCTTCATCGGCCCCTCGCCGTCGATCAACGGCTTCACGCAGTCGCAGGGCAAGTCCCTGCGGATCATCGGCGGTTCGGCCTCCGGCGGCGTGAAGCTCGTCGTGAACCCGAAGAAGATCAAGTCGCTCGACGACGTCAAGGGCAAGCGCATCGCGACCCCGCAGCTCGGCAACACGCAGGACGTCGCGTTCCTCAACTGGGTGGCGGAGAAGGGCTGGAAGGTCGACGCGCAGAGCGGGAAGGGTGACGTCTCCGTCGTCCGGTCCGACAACAAGGTGACGCCCGACGCCTACAAGTCCGGTTCCATCGACGGCGCGTGGGTGCCCGAGCCGACCGCGTCGAAGCTCGTCTCGGAGGGTGCGAAGGAGATCCTGGACGAGCGGGACCTGTGGCCGGACAAGAAGTTCGTGATCACGAACATCATCGTGTCGCAGAAGTTCCTGAGCGAGCACCCCGACGTCGTCGAGGCGGTGCTGCGCGGCTCGGTCACGACGAACAAGTGGATCAAGGACAACGACGAGGCCGCGAAGACCGCGGCGAACGACGCGCTGAAGAAGCTGAGCGGCAAGGCGCTGCCGGCCGAGCAGCTCGACCCGGCGTGGAAGTCCATCGAGATCCTCGACGACCCGCTCGCCGCGACGCTCCAGGCCGAGGCCGACCACGCGGTCAAGGCGGGACTCCTCATGAAGCCGCAGCTCAAGGGGATCTACGACCTCGGGCCGCTCAACAAGGTGCTCAAGGCCGAGGGGCAGCCGGCGGTGGACGACGCCGGCCTCGGCGTGAAGTAGCGGCCCGGGGGCGCGGTGCCGCCGCCCACGCGCACCGCGCCCCCGCCGTGCTCGCCCCACCCCCCATCCCCCAACCGTCTCCAGGAGGTGTCCCATGGCGACGACGTACGCCGAGGCCACGGACGGCAGTACGCGTGACGCGGGCCCCGCCGCCCGGCTCGCCCACGTCTCCAAGTCCTTCTCCACCCCCGCCGGGCAGCACCTCGTGCTCGACGACATCTCGCTCGACGTCGCCCCCGGCGAGTTCGTGACCCTGCTCGGGGCCTCGGGCTGCGGCAAGTCGACGCTGCTCAACCTCGTCGCGGGGCTCGACGCGCCCTCGGCGGGCGAGATCAGCACGCCGGGCGCACGGCCCGCGCTCATGTTCCAGGAGCACGCGCTGTTCCCGTGGCTCACAGCGGGCAAGAACATCGAGCTGGCGCTCAAGCTGCGCGGCGTGCCGAGGCCCGAACGCCAGCCCCGAGCGATGGAGTTGCTGGACGTCGTACGGCTCGAAGGGGCGTACGGGAAGCGGGTGCACGAGCTGTCCGGCGGGATGCGGCAGCGCGTGGCGCTCGCCCGGGCGCTCGCGCAGGACAGTCAACTCCTGCTCATGGACGAGCCGTTCGCCGCGCTCGACGCGATCACCAGGGACCTGCTGCACGACGAGCTGACCCGGGTGTGGCGCGAGACGCGGCTCTCGGTGCTCTTCGTGACGCACAACGTGCGCGAGGCGGTGCGGCTCGCCGAGCGCGTCGTCCTGCTCTCCTCGCGCCCGGGACGGATCGCGCGCGAGTGGCGCGTGGACATCCCGCAGCCGCGCCGTATCGAGGACACCGCCGTGGCGGAGCTGTCCGCCGAGATCACCGAGGAACTGCGGGGGGAGATCCGCCGTCATGGCCAGCACTGAGACAAGCACCCGGCTGAACAAGGGCAGGGGGGACGAAGGGGACGGCGATCTCGCCGGGCTCGACGCGCTCGAAACGGCGGGGAGCGGGGGCGGGGCGGGACGCGCCGGAGCGCGCGAGGTGCTGGTCCGCAAGGTCCTGCCGCCTCTCGTCTCGGTCGTCCTGGTCCTCGCCGTGTGGCAGATCCTCGTCTGGGCGAAGGTCACCGACTCCTACAAGCTGCCCTCGCCGGGCGCGGTGTGGGGCGAGCTGAGCGACGCGTGGACGCAGGGGAAGCTGCTCGGCTACATCTGGACGAGCGTCTCGCGCGGCCTCTTCGGCTTCCTCCTCGCGCTCGTCATCGGCACGCCGCTCGGGCTGCTCGTCTCACGGGTGCGGTTCGTGCGCGCGGCGATCGGGCCGATCCTGTCCGGGCTCCAGTCGCTGCCCTCGGTCGCGTGGGTGCCGCCCGCCGTGCTGTGGCTCGGGCTCAACAGCTCGATGATGTACGCCGTGATCCTCCTCGGCGCGGTCCCCTCGATCGCCAACGGCCTCGTCTCCGGCGTCGATCAGGTCCCCCCGCTGTACCTGCGGGCCGGACGCACGCTCGGCGCGACGGGCCTGCGCGGGACCTGGCACATCGTGCTGCCCGCCGCGCTGCCCGGCTACCTCGCGGGGCTCAAGCAGGGGTGGGCCTTCTCCTGGCGCTCGCTCATGGCCGCCGAGATCATCGCCTCCTCGCCCGATCTTGGCATCGGTCTGGGGCAGTTGCTGGAGAACGGCCGCACCAACAGCAGCATGTCGATGGTGTTCCTCGCGATCTTCCTCATCCTGATCGTCGGCATCGCGATCGACCTGCTCATCTTCAGCCCGCTGGAGCGCAGGGTGCTGCGCACGCGCGGGCTGCTCGTCAGGAGCTGATCCATGCACGCCCCCCGTCCCGCGCTCCTGGTCGTCGCGCACGGCAGCCGCGATCCCCGTCATGCCGCGACGGTGCGCGCGCTCGTGGCGCGGGTACGGCGCCTGCGTCCCGGGCTCACCGTGGAGACGGCGTTCCTCGACTTCGCCGAGCCGTCCGTGCCGGACACGCTGGCGCGGCTCGCCGCGGCGGGGGCGCACGAGGTCGTCGCGCTGCCGCTGCTGCTCACGCGCGCCTTCCACGCGAAGAGCGACCTCCCGGCGGTGCTCGAAGCGGCCATGCGCGCGCTGCCCGGCCGCCGGGTGCGGGTACGGCTCGCCCGCGTACTCGGTCCCTCGCCGCTCCTGACGGCGGCCTTGGAGCGGCGGCTCGCGGAGGCGGGGGTACGGCGTGCCGAGCGCGCGTCGACCGCGGTCGTCCTCGCCTCGGCCGGCTCGACCGACCCCGAGGCCGCCGCGGTGCTCGACGGGCTCGCGCGGCAGTGGCGGGGCGCGGGCTGGGGGGCGGTGCGGCTCGCGTTCGCCTCGGCGCGCGGGCCGCGTACGGAGGAGGCGGTCCAGGAGTTGCGCGCGGAGGGCTGGGCGCGCGTCGCGGTCGCCCCGTA
>NZ_JAAGLR010000497.1 GCF_010548245.1 Streptomyces sp. SID11385 | reverse complement strand
CGACGGCCAGGTGCGCGCCGAGCAGCAGCCAGGCGGCGCCCGGCCGCGGGTCGGTGAGGAGGGTCGCGGCGCCGGTGGGCTCGCCCCCGGCGAAGTGGCTCAGCGGGACACCGACCGGGCCGCCGCCGCACAGGACGTCGATGCCGACGCTGCGCAGCGGTCCCGCGACCGGGCCGCCGCCCTCGCCGTAGCAGAGGTGCTGGCCCGTGGTGAAGACGGTGTCGGCGGCGAGTTCCAGGGGTACGAGGAGGGCGGCGATGGCCCCGTACCGCCGCTCCCGGCCCGCGAGCGCGTACGCGAGCGCGAAGACGGCCCCCGCGACCAGGAGGAGCGGGGTCAGGGGCAGCGGGGAGCGGGTCAGGATCACGTGGGAGGCAGCCGAGAGCGTCACCACGAGCGCGGTGAAGAACGTCGCGCGCAGTGCTCTGAGCTGGGTCCCTGATATGTCCATCGCTGTCGAGTCTGCCACGGGCCCGGTTAAGCGAGCCCTAAAGGGATGCTGTGGGAAGGCCCGGGGTGACGGGCGCCACCGTGAAGCCGTGTGGCGCAAGGGAATCATCCGTCCGCCCCCGGGACAACACCCCGGGGGCGGACGGCCGCTCACAGCCCGGGGATACGGCCGTTGCGGAAGAGGTCCACGAAGATCTGGTGGTCGCGGCGGGCGACCGCGCCGTAGCCGTGCGCGAACTCGACGAGGAGCGGCGCGAAGCCCTCCTCGTCCGCGGCGATCGCGGCGTCGATGGCCCGCTCGGTGGAGAAGGGCACGAGTTCCGAGTGCTCGCTCTCGTCGTCCGCGGCGGCGTGCATCGCGGCCGTGGCCCGCCCGAGGTCGGCGACGACGGCGGCGATCTCGTCGTACTCGTCGATGTCGCTCCAGTCGAGGTCGACCGCGTACGGCGAGATCTCGGCGACGAGCTGCCCGGCCCCGTCCAGCTCGGTCCAGCCGAGCCAGGGGTCGGCGTGCGCCTGGAGGGCGCGCTGCGAGATGACCGTGCGGTGCCCCTCGTGCAGGAAGTAGGCGCGGGCCGCCGCGTCGTCCACGTGCCGCGAGACGGCGGGGGTCTGGGCCTGCTTGAGGTAGATCACGACGTCGTTCTCCAGCGCGTCGCTGTTCCCCTCCAGGAGGATGTTGTACGAGGGCAGCCCGGCCGAGCCGATGCCGATGCCGCGCCTGCCCACGACGTCCTTGACGCGGTAGGAGTCGGGCCGGGCGAGGCTGGACTCGGGCAGCGTCTCCAGGTAGCCGTCGAAGGCGGCCAGGACCTTGTAGCGGGTCGCCGCGTCCAGCTCGATCGTGCCGGGACCCGCGGTGAAGCGGCGCTCGGCCTCGCGGATCTCCGTCATCGACTCCAGGAGCCCGAAGCGGGTCAGCGAGCGGGCCTCGCGCAGCGCGCCGAGCAGCGGCCCGTCGGCGGTGTCGAGCGTGAAGGGCGGCACCTCGTCGCTCTTGGCGCCGGTGGCGAGCTGGTGAATCCGCTCGCGGTAGCCCTGGGCGTAGACCGTGACCAGCTCGGTGATCTGCGCGTCGCTGAGCGCCTTCGCGTAGCCGATGAGGGCGACGGAGGCGGCGAAGCGCTTCAGGTCCCACGTGAAGGGGCCGACGTACGCCTCGTCGAAGTCGTTGACGTTGAAGACGAGGCGGCCCTGGGCGTTCATGTACGTGCCGAAGTTCTCGGCGTGGAGGTCGCCGTGCACCCACACGCGGCTCGTGCGCTCGTCGAGGTAGGGGCCGCCGTGCCGCTCGCGGGCGAGGTCGGCGTAGAAGAGGCAGGCCGTGCCGCGGTAGAACGCGAAGGCGGAGGCCGCCATCTTGCGGAACTTGACGCGGAAGGCGGCGGGGTCCGCCGTCAGCAGCTCTCCGAAGGCCGTGTCGAAGACGCCGAGGATGTGCTCTCCCCGTTCCTCGGCGGGCAGGGCAGTGGGCTGCGGGACGGACATCGCGGGTGCCTCCTTGGGCGGTGAACCAGGGGAAGGAATCAACTCCCCGAGCTGAAACGACCGGCAGCGGGGTCAGGGTTCCGGCAGAGCGAAATTTAAGCCCGCCCGGGATCGAGCGGAGGAAATATCAAGCCCGTCCGGCGTTTGAGGACGAGCCCGAAGGGCGATCCACGGCACCCCCGCAGGAAGCGAAACCGTAGACTTCCGGGGTCCCCGCATCCGCGCCCGCCCCCGGAGGATTCGTGCCAGCGAAAACGCCGTTCACTCACCTGCACGTGCACACGCAGTACTCCTTGCTGGACGGCGCGGCGCGGCTCAAGGACATGTTCCAGGCGTGCAACGAGATGGGCATGACGCACATCGCGATGTCCGACCACGGCAACCTGCACGGCGCCTACGACTTCTTCCATCAGGCGAAGAAGGCGGGCGTCACGCCGATCATCGGCATCGAGGCGTACGTGGCGCCCGAGTCCCGCCGCAACAAGCGCAAGATCCAGTGGGGCCAGCCGCACCAGAAGCGCGACGACGTCTCCGGCTCCGGCGGTTACACGCACAAGACGATCTGGGCGGCGAACAGCACCGGGCTGCACAACCTCTTCAAGCTCTCCTCCGACGCCTACGCCGAGGGCTGGCTCCAGAAGTGGCCCCGCATGGACAAGGAGACCATCTCGCAGTGGTCCGAGGGCCTCATCGCCTCGACCGGCTGCCCCTCCGGCGAGGTGCAGACGCGGCTGCGCCTCGGCCAGCCCGAGGAGGCGCTCAAGGCGGCGGCCGACTACCAGGACATCTTCGGCAAGGACCGGTACTTCCTGGAGCTGATGGACCACGGCATCGACATCGAGCACCGGGTCCGGGACGGCCTCCTGGAGATCGGCAAGAAGCTCGGCATCCCGCCGCTGGTGACCAACGACTCGCACTACACCTACGCGCACGAGGCCACGGCCCACGACGCGCTCCTGTGCATCCAGACCGGCAAGAACCTCTCGGACCCCGACCGCTTCCGCTTCGACGGCACCGGCTACTACCTCAAGACGACCGACGAGATGTACGCCATCGACTCCTCGGACGCCTGGCAGGAGGGGTGCCGCAACACGCTCCTGGTGGCCGAGCAGATCGACACCACGGGCATGTTCGAGAAGCGCGACCTCATGCCGAAGTTCGAGATCCCGGACGGCTTCACCGAGATCACCTGGTTCCAGGAGGAGGTCCGCCGCGGGATGGAGCGCCGCTACCCGGCGGGCGTCCCCGAGGACCGGCAGAAGCAGGCCGAGTACGAGATGGACGTCATCATCCAGATGGGGTTCCCCGGCTACTTCCTCGTCGTCGCCGACTTCATCATGTGGGCGAAGAACAACGGCATCGCGGTCGGCCCCGGGCGAGGCTCGGCGGCCGGCTCGATCGTCGCGTACGCGATGGGCATCACCGACCTCGACCCGATCGAGCACGGGCTGATCTTCGAGCGCTTCCTCAACCCCGAGCGCATCTCGATGCCCGACGTCGACATCGACTTCGACGAACGCAGGCGCGTCGAGGTCATCCGCTACGTGACCGAGAAGTACGGCGCCGACAAGGTCGCCATGATCGGCACGTACGGCAAGATCAAGGCGAAGAACGCGATCAAGGACTCCGCGCGCGTCCTCGGCTACCCGTACGCGATGGGCGACCGCATCACCAAGGCGATGCCCGCCGACGTCCTCGGCAAGGGCATCGACCTCGACGGCATCACCAACACCTCGCACCCGCGCTACTCCGAGGCGGGCGAGGTCCGGGCGATGTACGAGAACGAGCCGGACGTCAAGAAGGTCATCGACACCGCCAAGGGCGTCGAGGGCCTCGTGCGGCAGATGGGCGTGCACGCCGCCGGCGTCATCATGTCCAGCGAGCCGATCATCGACCACGCCCCGGTCTGGGTCCGGCACACGGACAACGTGACGATCACGCAGTGGGACTACCCGCAGTGCGAATCGCTCGGCCTGCTGAAGATGGACTTCCTGGGCCTGCGCAACCTCACGATCATGGACGACGCCGTCAAGATGGTGAAGTCCAACAAGGGCAAGGAACTCGACCTCCTCGCCATCCCCCTCGACGACCCGAAGACGTACGACCTGCTGTGCCGGGGCGACACGCTCGGCGTCTTCCAGTTCGACGGCGGCCCGATGCGCTCCCTGCTGCGCCTCATGAAGCCGGACAACTTCGAGGACATCTCCGCCGTCTCGGCCCTGTACCGGCCGGGCCCGATGGGCATGAACTCGCACACGAACTACGCGCTGCGCAAGAACGGCCAGCAGGAGATCACCCCGATCCACCCCGAGCTGGAGGAGCCGCTCAAGGAGGTCCTGGGGCTCACCTACGGCCTCATCGTGTACCAGGAGCAGGTGCAGAAGGCCGCCCAGATCGTCGCCGGCTACTCGCTCGGCGAGGCCGACATCCTGCGCCGCGTGATGGGCAAGAAGAAGGCCGACGAGCTCCAGAAGAACTTCGTGCTCTTCCAGGCCGGTGCCCGCAAGAACGGCTACAGCGACGAGGCGATCCAGGCCCTGTGGGACGTCCTCGTCCCCTTCGCCGGGTACGCCTTCAACAAGGCGCACTCCTCCGCGTACGGCCTCGTCACCTACTGGACCGCGTACCTCAAGGCGAACTACCCGGCCGAGTACATGGCCGCCGTGCTCACCTCGGTGCGCGACGACAAGGACAAGTCGGCCGTCTACCTCAACGAGTGCCGCCGGATGGGCATCCGGGTGCTGCCGCCGGACGTCAACGAGTCGCTGGCGAACTTCGCGGCCCAGGGCGACGACGTGATCCTCTTCGGTCTCACGGCGGTCAGGAACGTCGGCCAGAACGTGGTGGATTCGATCATCCGCAGTCGCAAGGCGAAGGGGAAGTACGCCTCCTTCCCCGACTACCTCGACAAGGTCGAAGCCGTCGTCTGCAACAAGCGCACGACGGAATCGCTCATCAAGGCGGGCGCCTTCGACCAGCTCGGCCACACCCGCAAGGGCCTCACCGCGCAGTACGAACCGATGATCGACAACGTCGTCGCGGTCAAGCGCAAGGAGGCGGAGGGGCAGTTCGACCTCTTCGGCGGCATGGGCGACGACGACGCCAAGGACGAGCCGGGCTTCGGCCTCGACGTCGTCTTCGGCGAGGACGAGTGGGAGAAGAGCTACCTCCTCGCGCAGGAGCGCGAGATGCTCGGCCTCTACGTCTCCGACCACCCGCTCTTCGGCCTGGAGCACGTCCTCTCGGACAAGGCGGACGCGGGGATCGGGCAGCTCACGGGCGGCGACTTCGGCGACGGCGCGGTCGTCACCGTCGGCGGCATCATCTCCGGCCTCCAGCGCAAGATGACCAAGCAGGGCAACGCGTGGGCGATCGCCACGGTGGAGGACCTCGCGGGCTCCATCGAGTGCATGTTCTTCCCCGCCACCTACCAGCTCGTCTCGATGCAGCTCGTCGAGGACACCGTCGTCTTCGTCAAGGGCCGGCTCGACAAGCGCGAGGACATCCCGCGCCTGGTCGCGATGGAGATGCAGGTCCCCGACCTCTCGAACGCGGGCACCAACGCCCCGGTGATCATCACGATCCCGGCGACCCGCGTCACGCCGCCGATGATCAGCCGCCTCAGCGAGGTGCTCGGCAGCCACCGGGGCAACTCGGAGGTGCGGATCAAGCTCC
Source organism: Streptomyces sp. SID11385 (assembly GCF_010548245.1). Classification (GTDB taxonomy): domain Bacteria; phylum Actinomycetota; class Actinomycetes; order Streptomycetales; family Streptomycetaceae; genus Streptomyces. The sequence continues at coordinate 1,543 of NZ_JAAGLR010000497.1, read as the reverse complement.
AGGGCCCGCGCAAGACGACCGTGCTGCGCCTGGACCGGCACCGGGTGCAGCCCGATCCCTCGCTCTTCGGGGACCTGAAGGTGCTGCTGGGGCCGTCCTGCCTGGCGGGGTGAACGGGGGAGCGGGCGGGGGAGCGGGCTTCCGTACGGGCCGGTTCCGCTGACGCCTCCGCCACGGGCGGGCCTCCGTCCGGGCGGTCCCTGGTGCGCGGCCCTCGTGCCGGGCCTCCGTACGGCCTCTCGCACGCGCCGAAGGGGCGCCGCCGTCGTGGTGACGGGGGCGCCCCTTCTCGTACGTCCCGGGGGGTGCGGGACACCCGGGAGACGTACGGGTCCTGACCGGTCCCGGCTCAGTTGTGGCCGAAGCGCCGCTCGCGGCCCTTGCGCGCCATGTCCCCGGGCGTCGCCTGCGCGGTCTGGTGCGCCTCGGTGGACGTCTCCTTGGCCTGCGCGTTCGCCGCCTCGGCGGAGGAACGGTTCTGGGCGCTCTGCTTGCGGTTCTTGTTCTTGGCCATGGGAATCTTCCTCCTGGGAAGTCTGGGGGCCAGGTACGCGCTCACTCTCACACGGTCCGACAAAGAACGCATTTCGGACAATTACCGTGCGTGATGACCAAGGTGAAGAGGCGCGCGCGGGCCTTGACATGGCCGGTAACGGACGGTGGCGACAGGGTGGACCGCGAAACGGCACGCCGATGATCGAGTTCGGACCGTTAACCCTCGTACGGTCGGGCAGACTCGAAGCGAAGCCGGAGCGAAACCGCCTTCCGTCACCGGAGACGGAAGCGGGCCCCGGGCTGTGAGGGAAGAGGGTGGAACGCGTGGACCGCTGCGTCGTCCTGGTGGATGCCGGGTATCTCCTCGGTGCCGCCGCCAGTCTGCTGGCCGGTGATCCCTCGCGTTCCCGGATCACCGTCGATCACGCCGCGCTCATCCAGCGGCTGCGCGAGCAGGCCGAGGAGGAGACCGGCCAACCCCTGCTCCGCATCTACTGGTTCGACGGCGCGCCCGATCGCGTACCGCAGCCCGAGCACCGCAGGCTCCGGGTCCGCCCGCGCGTCACCGTGCGGCTCGGCGCCCTGACGCGCAGTGACGGGCGCTGGGCGCAGAAGGGTGTCGACGCGGCGATGCACGCCGAACTGACGGAGCTGGCCCGCAACCGCGCCTGCTCCGACGTCGTCCTCGTGACGGGCGACGGCGACCTCCTGCCCGGCCTCGTCTCCGCCAAGGAGCACGGGGTCGCCGTGCATCTGTGGGCCGTTCAGGCGGCGGACGGCGACTACAACCAGTCCGAGGACCTCGTCGCCGAGGCCGACGAGCGCCGCGTCCTGGACCGGCAGTGGATCACGGGCGCGATCCGCGCCAAGGAGACCCCCGGGCCCTGCGCGCTGCCGAACGGCCAGCGCAGCCCCGAGATCACCGCGATCTTCTCGGCGCCCCTCCCCGACGGCGACGGAGCGCCGCCCGCGCCACGCGTTCCCGAGCCGGGCGCCGGGGCGGCGGAGGCGGACGCGGGCTTCGGGGGCGGTGCGGGGGCCGGCTCGG
>NZ_JAAGLR010000463.1 GCF_010548245.1 Streptomyces sp. SID11385 | reverse complement strand
CCCACCACCGGAGACCCCCGGCCCCGGCACCCCCCGGTCCGGCACCCCCCGGGCCGGCTCGCGGCACCCCGAGGCAGCCCGGGCCGACGCCCCCCGGCCCGGGACCGGGGCTCCGGGCCGGCTCGGGGCCCCCGAGCGGCAGCGCGAGATCGTGCGCGCGGCGCGCGAGGGCGGTTCCGTCGAAGTCAACGCGCTGGCCGCGCAGTTGGGCGTGGCCAAGGAGACGGTCCGCAGGGATCTCCAGGCGCTGGAGGACCACGGGCTCGTGCGCCGGACGCACGGCGGCGCGTACCCCGTGGAGAGTTCCGGCTTCGAGACGACGCTCGCCTACCGCACCACGATGCACGTCCCCGAGAAGCGCGCCATCGCCCGCGCCGCCGCCGGGCTGCTGCACGACGCCGAGACGGTCTTCGTCGACGAGGGCTTCACCCCGCAGCTCATCGCCGAGGCCCTTCCCCGCGAACGCCCCCTCACCGTCGTCACGGCCTCGCTCTCGACGGCGGGGGCACTCGCCGCCGACCCGCACATGACCGTGCTGCTCCTCGGCGGCCGGGTACGGGCGGGGACGCTCGCGACGGTGGAGCACTGGGCGACGAAGATGCTCTCCGGCTTCGTCCTGGACCTCGCGTTCATCGGCGCCAACGGCATCTCGCGCGAGCACGGCCTCACGACGCCGGACCCGGCCGTCGCCGAGGTGAAGCGGCAGGCGGTACGGGCGGCCAGGCGGCGCGTCTTCGCGGGCGTGCACACGAAGTTCGGGGCCGCGGGTTTCTGCCGCTTCGCCGCGATCCCCGACCTCGACACGATCGTCACGAGCACCCGCCTCCCCACCGCGGAGGCCCACCGCTACGCCCAGCTCGGCCCCCAGGTCCTCCGCGTCTGAAATTTCCCGCACCCCCCGAAGTCCCCCCGATCCCCAGCCACCCACCTACGGAGTCGCCATGCGCCTTCCGAGCCGCCGCCGGCCACCCGGGAGCCCCTCCCGCCCCAGGACCCGCCCCGCCCTCGCCCTCCTCGCCACCAGCGCCCTCCTCCTCAGCGGCTGCTGGGCGGGCGCGGGCGGCGCGGGCTCCGGCGGGGACGCGATCAACGTCCTCATGGTCAACAACCCGCAGATGGTGGAGCTCCAGAAGCTCACGAAGGCGCACTTCACCAAGGAGACCGGCATCAAGGTGAACTTCACCGTGCTGCCCGAGAACGACGTGCGCGACAAGATCAGCCAGGACTTCGCCAACCAGGCGGGCCAGTACGACGTCGCGACGCTCTCCAACTACGAGATCCCGATCTACGCCCGCAACGGCTGGCTCCACGACCTCGACGGCTACGTCGCGAAGTCCCCCTCGTACGACCAGGACGACATCCTCAAGCCGATGCGCGACTCGCTCACGGGCGACGACGGGAAGCTGTACGGGGAGCCGTTCTACGGCGAGTCGTCGATGCTCATGTACCGCAAGGACGTGCTCGCGGCGAAGGGCCTGACGATGCCCGCGCACCCGACGTGGCAGCAGGTCGCGGACATCGCGGCGAAGGTCGACGGCGCGAAGCCGGGGATGCGCGGGATCTGCCTGCGCGGGCTGCCGGGCTGGGGCGAGCTGATCGCGCCGCTGACGACGGTCGTCAACACCTTCGGCGGCACGTGGTTCGCGAAGGACTGGTCGGCGCGGCTCGGCGACAAGGAGTTCCGCGAGGCGGCGAAGTTCTACGTCGACCTCGTGCGCGAGCACGGCGAGTCGGGCGCCGCGCAGTCCGGTTTCGCGGAGTGCCTGAACAACCTGACGCAGGGCAAGACGGCGATGTGGTACGACGCGACCTCCGGCGCGGGCTCGCTCGAAGCGGCGAAGTCCCCGGTCAAGGGCAAGATCGGCTACGCGCCCGCCCCGGTCGTGAAGACGAAGTCCTCGGGCTGGCTCTACACGTGGGCCTTCGGCCTCCAGAAGGCGTCGAGGAACGCCGACAAGGGCTGGAAGTTCATGGAGTGGGCGACGGGCAAGGAGTACGAGTCGCTCGTCGGCAAGACGTACGGCTGGGCGAACGTCCCGGCGGGCAAGCGCGCCTCCACGTACGACCTGCCCGCGTACCGGAAGGAGGCCGGCGCCTTCGCGGACGTCACGCGCGACGCGATCGCGGCGGCGAAGCCCCGCGACCCGGGGGTCCAGCCGCGCCCCGCGCCCGGCATCCAGTTCGTCGGCATCCCCGAGTTCACGGACCTCGGCACGAAGGTCTCGCAGGAGCTCAGCTCCGCGATAGCGGGCCGGAAGTCCGTGGACGCCGCGCTCGACGCGTCGCAGAAACTCGCCGCCGAGGTGTCGAAGGAGTACGAGGGACGATGACGACCGCCACCGCGACACCCCCGTCCGCCGCACCGGAGCGGCACGCGGACGCCGCCGCGCGCTCCCGCCTGCGGGCCTGGGCCACCCGCGCCCCGCTCCTGCCCGCCCTGGTCTTCATGATCGTGGTGACGCAACTCCCGTTCGTCGCCACGCTCGTGATCTCGCTCTTCGACTGGAACGCGCTCTACCCGGACGCCCGCAGCTTCACGTGGTTCAGCAACTACGGCGACGTCCTGAGCGACCCCGACCTGCGCAAGTCCGTCCTCACGACGATCGTCCTGACGGTCGCCGTCGTCCTCGTGAGCCTCGTGCTCGGGCTGTGCCTCGCGCTGCTGCTCGACCGGAAGTTCCCGGGGCGCGGCTTCGTCCGCACCCTCCTGATCGCGCCGTTCCTGCTCGTGCCGGTCGCCGCCGCGCTGCTGTGGAAGCACGTGCTCTACAACCCGGAGTACGGGCTCTTCAACGGCCTGCTGCACTGGGTCGGCGGCGACAGTGCCCCGCAGCCCGACTGGGTGTCGAACACGCCGCTCATCGCCGTCGAGGCGAGCCTCGTGTGGCAGTGGACGCCGTTCATGATGCTCATCCTGCTCGCCGGGCTCCAGAGCCGTTCGCCCGAACTCATCGAGGCGGCGCGCATGGACGGGGCGGGGTCCTGGCAGATCTTCCGCCACCTGACGCTGCCGCACCTGCGCCGCTACCTGGAACTGGGCGCACTGCTCGGCTCGATCTACATCGTGCAGAACTTCGACGCCGTGTTCACGATCACGTCCGGCGGTCTCGGGACGGCGAACCTGCCGTACACCGTTTACCAGACCTTCTACCAGGCGCACGAGAACGGGCTCGCCTCGGCGGCCGGGGTCCTCGTCGTCATCGGTTCGCTCATCCTCGCGACCTTCGTCCTGCGGGTCGTCTCGTCGCTCTTCCGTGAGGAGGTGGGCCGGTCATGAGCACGGCCACCGCTGACCTGCCCCGTCCGAAGCCCGCGGTCGCGCCCGTACGGGCCCCGCGCGGCCCGCGCCGCCGCGGCACCGCGCTCGGGCTGCTCGCCTGGGTCCTCGGCATCCTCGCGTTCCTGCCGATCGCGTGGATGGTCCTGACCTCCTTCCACTCCGAGCCCGACGCGGCGAAGAACCCGCCCGCGCTCGGCGCCTCGCTCACCCTCGACGCCTACCGCGACTTCTTCGGCAGCGGCGGCGGCGCGAGCCCCTGGCCCGCCCTGATCAACTCGGCGGTCGCCTCGCTCGCCTCGACGCTGCTCGTCCTCGTCCTCGCGCTGCCCGCCGCGTACGCGCTGTCGCTGCGGCCCGTACGGAAGTGGACGGACGTCCTGTTCTTCTTCCTGTCGACGAAGATGCTCCCCGTCGTCGCGGGCCTCCTCCCGATCTACCTCTTCGCGAAGAACACCGGGTTCCTCGACAACATCTGGCTGCTCGTCCTCCTCTACACGTCGATGAACCTGCCGATCGCGGTGTGGATGATGCAGTCCTTCCTCGCCGAGGTCCCGACCGCGCTCATCGAGGCCGCGCAGCTCGACGGGGCGCGCCTGCCGACGATCCTCGCCCGCGTCGTCGCCCCGATCGCGCTCCCCGGGATCGCGGCGACGTCGCTCATCTGCTTCATCTTCAGCTGGAACGAACTCCTCTTCGCGCGGGTGCTCTCCGGTGTCGTCGCCGAGACCGCGCCCGTCTTCCTGACCGGCTTCATCACGAGCCAGGGCCTGTTCCTGGCGAAGGTGTGCGCCGCGTCGCTCGTCATCTCCCTGCCGGTGCTCGCCGCGGGGTTCGCCGCCCAGGACAAACTCGTCCAGGGCCTGTCGCTTGGAGCCGTCAAGTGAAGGCAGCCGTCATCGAGTCCGTCGGGAACGCCGTCGTCACGGAGGTCCCCGACCCCACCCCGGGGCCGCGCCAGGTCGTCGTGGAGGTCGCGGCGTGCGGCCTGTGCGGCACCGATCTGCACATCCTCCAGGGCGAGTTCGCGCCGACGCTGCCGGTCGTGCCGGGCCACGAGTTCGCGGGCACGGTCGTGGCACTCGGCTCCGAGGTCACGGAGCTGGCCACGGGCGACCGGGTCGCGGTCGACCCGTCCCTGTACTGCTACGAGTGCCGCTACTGCCGCACCGGGCACAACAACCTGTGCGAGCGGTGGGCCGCGCTCGGCGTCACCACGGCGGGCGGCGCGGCACAGTACGCGGTCGCGCCCGTCGCCAACTGCGTCAAGCTCCCCGAGCACGTCCGCACCCGGGACGCCGCGCTCATCGAGCCGCTGTCCTGCGCGGTCCGCGGCTACGACGTCCTCAAGTCCCAGCTCGGCGCGCACGTCCTGATCTACGGCTCGGGCACGATGGGCCTCATGATGCTGGAACTCGCCAAGCGGACCGGCGCCGTCTCGGTGGACATGGTCGACCTCAACGAGGAGCGCCTGAAGACGGCCGCGCACCTCGGCTGCTCCGCGACGGCGACCACCCCTGACGCCCTGGAGCGGCCCGGCGGCTGGGAGCTGGTGATCGACGCGACGGGCAACGCGGCGGCGATCCAGGACGGCCTGGGCCGCGTCGCGAAGGCGGGCACGTTCCTCCAGTTCGGCGTCGCGGACTACGCGACGACCGCGACGATCGAGCCGTACCGCATCTACAACCAGGAGATCACCATCACGGGCTCGATGGCGGTCCTGCACAGCTACGAGCGGGCGGCGGAACTCTTCGCGACGGGCCTCCTCGACCCGGAGGTCTTCATCAGCGACCGGCTCCCGCTGAGCGACTACCCGCGGGCACTGGAGCGGTTCGCCGCCGGGGTGGGGCGGAAGATCGTGGTGGAGCCGCAGGCCGGCTGAGCCCGCGCCGCACCCCGGGCGGTGGCGTGCGGGTCAGCCGCGCGCCACCGCCTCCCGGCCCCGTACGTGCGCGAAGGCGACGACGGCGGCCACGAGCACCGCGAGGACGAGCCCCGCGGCGAGGACCGGCTCGGGCGTGAACGTCACCGCGAGGACCGCGAGGACGCCCGCACCCCACAGCGCGTCCATCGGGCCCAGGGCCTGCGGCTCGCGCTGGAGGAGGCGGACGACGAGGACATACACGGCGACGGGCACGGTGAAGACCGCCGAGATCGCCGCGTCCGCGTGCTCGCCGTGGCCCGCGTGCTCGGCGGCGAGCGCGAAACCCGCGCCGACGGCGGCGGCCGAGGCGAAGACGGCGTAGTGCCCGTACCCCCAGCGCAGCGCGGCGCCGAGCGAGGCGAGCGGTTTGGGCTCGGTGCGCAGGAAGTAGAGCCACCACAGCGCGAAGACGGTGAGGAGACCGCCGATGCCGACCGGGATCAGGTCGCCGAGGGCGTGCGCGTCGAGGAGGCCGCGCAGGGTCGCGACGGCGGCGGTGATCGACTCGCCGAGCACGATGAGGGTGAAGAGGCCGTAGCGCTCGGCGATGTGGTGCGGGTGCCAGGTCGTCGTCGCACGCCGCTCGGCCCAGGCCGGGACGGCGAGTTCGGCGACGACGAGGACGAGGAAGCCCCACAGTCCGGCGTCGTCGGGCAGCGCGAGCCGGCCCAGCCAGCCGAGCTGCACGACGAGGATGCCCGCCGCGTACCGCAAGCAGGTGGCGCGCCGCTCGGGATCGCCCGCGGCAGCCCGCAGCCACTGGGCGACCCCGGCGAGCCGCATCACGACGTAGCCCCAGGTGATGACGGTGAAGTCGAGGTGTTCCAGCGCGTCCCGGGCCCCGGCGGCGACCGCGAGCGCCCCGGCGATCTGCACGAGCGTCAGGATCCGGTAGGGCACGTCGTCGGTGTCGTACGCGGAGGCGAACCACGTGAACCCCATCCACGCCCACCAGATCGCGAAGAAGACGAGCACGTAACCGAGCACGCCGTGCCCGGTCCGCCCGGCCGCGACCTCGTGTTCGAGCGCGGCGGCGGCCTGCGCGACGGCCGTGACGAAGCACAGGTCGAAGAAGAGCTCCAGAACCGTCGCGGTGCGGTGCTCCTCACCAGGCTCCCTGGGGGCCATGGGACGGTGCCAGGAGAAGCCGGGGACGAGGTGACGGGGCGACATCGCTGCCTTCGGACGAGAGGACGGGCCGGGAAGGCAGCGTAGTGGGCGCGGGCCCCGGCCCCGCCCGTCCTGACTTCCGCGCGCGCCGCCCGTCCTCGCTTCCGCGCGCGCCGCCCGCCGCGCTCCTCCGCGCGGCGACCGGGTGGCTACGCGGGCAGGGGCAGGCTCGCGAGGCGGTCCAGGAGGGCGCGGGCCTCGGTCAGTTCGCCGATGCGGGTGGTGAGCCGCTCACGTTCGCGGGCGAGCCCTTCGCGCAGTTCCGGGCACTTGCCCGTGAGGACGACGGAGTCGTCCGTCGCGCACGGCAGGATCTCGGCGACGGCCTCACTGTTGAGCCCGGCCGCGAGCAGGAGCCGGATGCGGCGCACGACGGCGACGCTGCGCTCCTCGTAGACGCGGTAGCCGTTGGGCAGGCGGACGGGCGCGAGCAGGCCCTGTTCCTCGTAGTAGCGCAGGGCGCGGCGGCTCGTCCCGGTGCGTTCCGCCAGTTCACCGATTCTCATGGGCCCTCAGTGCAGCAGGACTTGACCTTCACGTCAATGTGACCCCCTAGCGTCCCGCCCATGACCACGCACTCCGAAGCGCAGTCCCCCGTACCCGTCTCCCTGCTCGGTCTCGGCCCCATGGGGCAGGCGCTCGCCGCCGCCCTCCTCGCCGCCGGGCACCCCCTCACCGTCTGGAACCGCACCCCGGGCCGGGCCCCCGGGCTCGCCGCGCTCCGCGCCCCCTCCCCGGCCGAGGCGGTGCGCGCCGCGCCGCTCGTCCTGACCTCGCTCACCGACCCGCGGGCCGTACGGGCCGTGCTCGCGGACGTCCCCGCCGCCGCGTGGGAGGGGCGCACGCTGGTGAACCTCAGCAGCGGTACGCCGCACGAGGCCCGCGCGCTCGCCACCTGGGCCGGGGAGCGCGGCATCCGCCTGCTCGGCGGCGCGGTGCTCACCCCGACACCCACGATCGGCACCCCCGCCGGGGCCCTGCTCCTGAGCGGTCCCGCCGAGGTCTTCGAGGCGGTACGGGCGCCGCTCGGCGCGCTCGGCGGGCGGGCCACGTACGTGGGCGCGGAGCCGGGACGCGCGGCGGCGTACGAAGTGGCGCTGCTCGCCGTCTTCGCGGCGAGCGTGCAGGGGCTCGCGCACGGCTTCGCGTTCGCGGCGGCGGAGGGGATCGCCCCGGAGGGCTTCGGGGCGCTCGCGGGCGGGGTGGGCGCGATGCTCCCCGAGATGGCGGAGCGTTTCGGGCACCAGCTCCGCACCGGCACGTTCCCCGGCGAGCGCTCGACGCTCGCCTCGGCCGCCTCGGCACTGAGCCACCTCGTCGCGCACGCCACCACGCACGGGATCGACACGGGCCTGCTGAGCGCCGCGCGCCGCCTGG
>NZ_JAAGLR010000434.1 GCF_010548245.1 Streptomyces sp. SID11385 | reverse complement strand
GGCGCGGCCCCTCGCGCGGGCCCCCGCGCGCGTGCGCCGCGGCGCCGCCTACGCTGGACACGTACCGACCGGGTCCGGCCGGGAGGCCCGGTGGTGTGTACGCCGTGGCCACCGGAGCGGACGCCGGCGAGGGCCGAGCGACGAGGACCGACCAGCACCATGACCCGCGTGATCGCCGGGACGGCCGGGGGCCGCCGCCTCGCCGTACCGCCAGGCACCGGCACCCGCCCCACCTCCGAACGAGCGCGCGAGGGCCTCTTCTCCACCTGGGAAGCGCTCCTCGGCGGCCCGCTCGACGGCGAACGCGTCCTCGACCTGTACGGGGGCTCCGGCGCCGTGGGCCTGGAGGCGCTCTCACGCGGCGCGGCGCACGCGCTGCTCGTCGAGAGCGACGCGCGCGCCGTGCGCACCATCCGCGCGAACGTCCGCGACCTGGGACTCGCGGGCGCCGAGGTCAGGCCGGGCAAAGCGGCGCAGATCGCCGCCGGGCCGCCGCCCCCGGACCCGTACGACCTCGTCTTCCTCGACCCTCCCTACGCGGTCTCCGACGCCGAACTCGGGGAGATCCTGATCACACTCCGTACTCGCGGCTGGCTCGCGGACGAAGCGCTGGTCACCGTGGAGCGCAGCACCAGGGGCGGGGAGTTCGGCTGGCCGGACGGCTTCGGCGCACTGCGGTCCCGCCGCTACGGCGAAGGGACCTTTTGGTACGGTCGCGCCGCCTCCACGTGCGAAAACGCACCATGAATCGACCGCAGAGCGAGGGGATCACGTTGCGCCGCGCCGTCTGTCCTGGGTCCTTCGACCCGATCACCAACGGTCATCTCGACATCATCGCCCGGGCCTCCAAGCTGTACGACGTCGTGCACGTCGCCGTGATGATCAACAAGTCCAAGCGCGGGCTCTTCACCGTCGACGAGCGCATGGAACTGATCCGCGAGGTGACCGCCGAGTTCGGCAACGTCGAGGTCGAGGCGTTCCACGGGCTCCTCGTCGACTTCTGCAAGCAGCGCGACATCCCGGCCATCGTCAAGGGGCTGCGTGCCGTCAGCGACTTCGACTACGAGTTGCAGATGGCGCAGATGAACAACGGGCTCTCCGGCGTCGAGACCCTCTTCGTCCCCACGAACCCCACCTACAGCTTCCTCTCCTCCTCGCTCGTCAAGGAGGTCGCGCAGTGGGGCGGCGACGTCTCCCACCTCCTGCCGCCGACCGTCCACACCGCGCTCACGCGACGCCTCGCGGAGCAGTGAGCGGGCAGTGAGCGAGCACTGAGCGGGCGGCGATCGGGCGGGCACTGAACGGGCGCTGGGCGGGGCGGCGCGGGACGCGACGTCGCGCGGTGACGTCGCGCGGTGTGGCCCCGTACGCCGCGACGTCGCGCCCGCGCTGCGCCCGTACGGCGCGACGTCGCGCCCGCGCCACGCCCCGAACGTCGCCCCACGTCACGCGACACGTCGCGTCAATGCCGCCCGCTCGCCGCGTCGTGACGTCGCGTCACCCGGTGTCGCCGCGCCATGCCGTGGCCGTACAGTCGTCCCGTCCGGCTCCGCAGCAGCCGAGCGGTCCGTCTCCCCATCAGTCGAGAGAGTGGCGAGCACACGGTGGACGTGCAGAAGAAACTCGATGAGATCGTCGAGGTCGTCAACGCGGCCCGGTCCATGCCCATGTCGGCCTCCTGCGTGATCAACCGCGCCGAACTGCTCGCGATGCTGGAGGAGGTGCGGGAAGCGCTGCCGGATTCGCTCGCCCAGGCGCAGGAGCTGATCGGGGAGCGCGAGCGCATGGTCGGCGAAGCGCGTGCCGAGGCCGAGCGGATCATCCGCGGCGCCCACGACGAGCGCGGCAGCCTGGTGGCGGACACCGCCGTCGCGCGGCAGTCGCAGGGTGAGGCGGACCGCATCCTCAACGAGGCGCGGCGCGAGGCGGCCGAGGTCAAGGCCGACGCCGACGACTACGTGGACAGCAAGCTCGCCAACTTCGAGGTCGTCCTCACCAAGACCCTCGGCTCCGTCGGACGGGGCCGCGAGAAGCTTCTCGGCACCGGTGACGGACTCGACGCGCAGGGCTACGAGGACCCCGACTACGCGGAGGCCCCCGAGCGCAGCGGCGACCCGGAGACGCTGCGCCGGCGCGCCGACGAGTACGTGGACGTCAAGCTCGGCGCCTTCGAGGCCGTGCTCGCCAAGACCCTCGACGCGGTGGGCCGAGGCCGCGACAAACTGCACGGGCGCGTCGCGACCGACGACCTCGCCGCCCTCGCCGAGGACGGCGGCGAGCGCCAGTACAGCAGCGACTCCGACTACCTCGCCGACCTCGCCGCGACGCGCGACGCCGCGCCGGACGCCGCGCCGCCCGGCGACACCTCCGCGGGCGGCGGCACGTCGGGTGCCGGTACGCCGGGCGGCGATACCTTCGGCGGCGGTACGTCGGGCGGTCTCGTACTCCCGCCGCTCCCCGAGCCCGCCGTCGCCGCGCTCCCCGAGCAGGCCCCGCAGCAGCCCTACGCCGCGCAGGCCGACCCGTACGGCTACGGGGCGCAGACCGACGCGTACGGCTACCCGCAGCAGACCGACCCCTACGCCGCGCCCGCCGACCCCTACGGCTACCCGCAGCCGCAGGACCCGTACGCGACGCAGAACGGCTACGGCTACCCGGACCAGCAGCAGGGCTACGAGCAGCAGCAGCCCGCGCAGACGTGGCCGCAGCAGCAGCCGCAGGCGCAGCAGCCACAGCAGCAGGGCGGCGGCTCGCTCGACGAGACGAGCTTCTTCGACACCACGATGATCAGCGCGGAGCAGTTGCGGGCGTACGAGCAGGGGCGCTGAGGGGGCGTACCGGCCGTCCGGGCCGGATTGGGCCGATCGCGCACCGTCCAGTAGTCTTGTGTTTCGGTCTGTCTGACCTGCCCGTCCACAAACGGGAACAATTCGGCAGTAAACGGGAACAGATGCGCGGGTTCGCCCCGGAACTGGCCCCGACCGACCCCAGATCTCAGGACCCGAACTCAGGAGCAGCTCTGAACGCCCGCCTCGACCACCGCAACCCCCTCGTGTTCGACACGCACGAGCTGGGGCGCCGTCCTGGTGCGATGCAGAAGCTCTCCCGGACGGTCCAGGCCCCGGGCGGCGACGACGTCTTCGGTATCGCCGACGTCATCGCCATCCCGGGCGACTCCCCGGTGGAGATCGATCTCCGCCTCGAATCGGTGATGGACGGAGTGCTCGTCACGGGCACCGCCCGTGCGCGCGCCGAGGGGGAGTGCGTAAGGTGTCTGGAACCGCTGGAGCGCGAGCTCACCGCGGATTTCCAGGAGATGTTCTCGTACCCCGAGGCCGAGGAGCGCCACCGCCGCATGGCGGGGACCGACGCGGACTCGGACGAGGACGAGAGCATCACCCCCCTTGAGGACGGAATGTTCGACCTCGAACCCGTGCTGCGTGACGCGGTGGTGCTGTCACTGCCCATGCAGCCGGTGTGCCGGGAGGACTGCCCGGGGCTGTGCGCCGTCTGCGGTGCGCGGCTTGCGGACGACCCCGACCACCACCATGACGCCGTCGACGCACGTTGGGCGGCTTTGCAGGGACTCGCCGGGACCATGCCGGCCGGCGAGAAGGACGAGCTGGACGGCGCCGAAGCAGGCGTCGACGAGAAGCAGGAGAAGTAGCCGTGGCTGTTCCGAAGCGGAAGATGTCGCGCAGCAACACGCGCCACCGCCGGTCGCAGTGGAAGGCTGCGGTCCCCACCCTGGTGGCGTGCGAGCGCTGCCACGAGCCCAAGCTCCAGCACATCGCGTGCCCGAGCTGCGGCACGTACAACAAGCGTCAGGTCCTCGAGGTCTGACGAGAGTGGCGAGAAAGGCCGAGAGGGAATTGGTTAACGCCCCTAAGAAGAAGGCGCCCCGCTCGGGCGCCTCGGCGGACACCGCGGCCTCGTCCCACACGCTCCTGGAAGGGCGGCTCGGGTATCACCTGGAGTCCGCCCTTCTGGTGCGTGCGCTCACGCACCGCTCGTACGCGTACGAGAACGGCGGTCTGCCCACCAACGAGCGCCTGGAGTTCCTCGGGGACTCCGTGCTCGGCCTGGTGGTCACCGACACGCTGTACCGCACCCACCCCGACCTCCCCGAGGGGCAGCTCGCGAAGCTGCGCGCGGCGGTCGTCAACTCCCGCGCGCTCGCCGAGGTGAGCCGGGGCCTCGACCTGGGGGCCTTCATCAGGCTCGGCAGGGGCGAGGAGGGCACGGGCGGCAGGGACAAGGCATCGATCCTCGCCGACACACTGGAAGCCGTGATCGGCGCGGTCTACCTCGATCAGGGTCTCGACAAGGCGGCGGAGCTGGTGCACCGCCTCTTCGACCCGCTGATCGAGAAGTCCGCGGAACTCGGCGCGGGCCTGGACTGGAAGACCAGCCTCCAGGAGCTGACCGCGATGGAGGGGCTCGGGGTTCCCGAGTACCTCGTCACCGAGGAAGGCCCCGATCACGAGAAGACCTTCACTGCTGCCGCCCGCGTCGGAGGCGTCTCGTACGGCACCGGCACCGGCCGCAGCAAGAAGGAGGCGGAGCAGCAGGCCGCCGAGTCGGCCTGGCGCGCCATCCGCGCCGCCGCCGACGCGCGCGCGGCCGAGCAGGCCGCCGCGGGCGAGGTCCCCTCGCCCGGCGACGTCGTCCCCGAGGGCGGCTCCGCTTCCCCTGCCTGACACCCGACGGCACCGTCCGTCGTCCCACCCGGCATCCGCTCGACTCCGGCCCGTACGTCCACGGGCCGGGGCGGCGGGTGCCGGGTGGGCGTCGTTGGGGGCGCCCGCGCCCACGCCTCGTACGTACCTCCCACCCCGCCGCCGATCCCAGGAGAGCCGCACCGTGCCCGAACTGCCCGAGGTCGAGGTCGTCCGCAGGGGGCTCGCCCGCTGGATCGACGGGCGCACCGTCGCCGCGACGGAGGTGCTGCATCCGCGCTCGGTGCGGCGGCACGTCGCGGGCGGCGCGGACTTCGCCGCGCGCCTGAAGGGGCGGACGTTCGCGACGCCGCGCCGTCGCGGCAAGTACCTGTGGCTGCCGCTCGACGGCGGTACCGAGGCGGTCCTCGCGCACCTCGGCATGAGCGGCCAGCTCCTCGTCCAGCCCCACGCCGCGCCCGCCGAGAAGCACCTGCGCGTCCGCATCGGCTTCGACGACGCGCTCGGGACCGAACTCCGCTTCGTCGACCAGCGCACCTTCGGCGGCCTCTCGCTCCACGAGACGGGCGAGGGCGGCGTCCCCGACGTCATCGCCCACATCGCGCGCGACCCGCTCGACCCGCTCTTCGACGACGCCGCCTTCCACGCGGCGCTGCGCCGCAAGCGCACCACCATCAAGCGCGCGCTGCTCGACCAGTCGCTCATCAGCGGTGTCGGCAACATCTACGCCGACGAGGCGCTGTGGCGCGCCCGCCTCCACTACGACCGCCCCACGGCCGGCCTGACCCGCCCCGGCACCGACGCGCTCCTCGGCCACGTGCGCGACGTCATGAACGCCGCGCTCGCCGTCGGCGGCACGAGCTTCGACAGCCTCTACGTGAACGTCAACGGCGAGTCGGGCTACTTCGACCGCTCCCTCGACGCGTACGGGCGCGAGGGCGAGCCGTGCCGCCGCTGCGGGACACCGATCCGGCGCGAGGCGTGGATGAACCGGTCCAGCTACTACTGCCCGAAGTGCCAGCGGAGACCGCGGGGGTGATGTTGGGCGGGGGTGGGGCGGGGGCGTGACGTCGCGGCGTGGTGGGGGTGCGCGGGCGCGGCGTCGCGGCGTAGGAGGGCGTACGTAGCGTGTGCGGCGTGTGGCTGCGCGGCGTCGCGGCGTATGGGGCATACGTAGCGTGGGCGGCGGGCGCGGCGTAGGCGGCCTGCGCGACGTCGCGGCGTGCCTGGTGTGCGCGACGTGCCCACGTACGCGGCGCGGCCGGGTCCTTGGGCAGCCGTGCGCGGCGTGTCGTGTGCCGTGGCTCAGAAGCCGAAGTCCTGCGTCCACCAGGGGCCGCCGGCCCCGAAGTGCACGCCGACGCCCAAGGTCTTGTAGTCGCAGTTGAGTATGTTCGCGCGGTGACCCGGGCTGTTCATCCAGGACTCCATGACGCCGGCGGCGTCGGCCTGGCCGCGCGCTATGTTCTCGCCGCCCAGATTGCCGACCCCGGCCTGGTCCGCGCGGTCCCAGGGCGTGTCGCCGTCCGGGTCCGTGTGGTCGAAGAAGCCGCGCGCCGCCATGTCGTCACTGAAGGCCGTGGCGAGCGAGGCGAGGGCGCCGTCCGCACGTACCGCGCTGCATCCCACCTTGGCGCGCTCCTGGTTGACGAGGGAGAGGACGGCAGCCGCCGCCGCGCTCTCGTCACCGCTGGGCGCCGCCGCGACAGGCGGACGCGCGGGCGCCTGTGACGCGGGCGTCGTCTTGCTGGGCGCCGCGCTCTTCGGCGGAGCCGCCGTCCTGGTGGTCCCTCCGCCGGTCGACGTGGAGGCGCCGCCGGCGCCCCCCGCCTTCGCGGCGACGGAGCGGGAGGGGCTCGGCGTGGCGTCGGCCTTGCTCTTCTTCTCGGTACGGGGCGAGGCGGACGTCGTGGGGGAGGGCGAGCCGGAACGCGTGGCGCCCCGGCTCGCCGCGGACGTCGTACGGTCCGGCGCGGACGCCTCCTCGCCCTGCCCCTCGCCCGACGGCGCGTCGGCCGCGCGGACCTTCGCGTCGTGGCCCCCGCCGAAGGAGTACCCGCCACCCGGCACCAGCCCCGTCCCGACCGCGACGGCGCCCAGCGCCACCGCCGCCGACACCCCGAGCAGACCGGTGCGCACGGGCGCGCCGCGCCGCTTCCGGCGATGGCCGCTCGCGCCGTCGTGCTCGTCGGGGCCGGGGCCGATGTCGGGGACCTGGTGGGCCGGGCGGGGAGCGGCGGAGGGGCCGGGAACGGTTTCGGACGTGGCGTACGGGCTGGAGGGCGTGGACGTGGCGTATGGCGCGTACGGCGCGGACGTCGCGGAGGTGGGATACGGCGCGGACGTCGCGGAGGTGGGATACGGCGCGGACGTCGCGTACGGCGCGGACACGTAGGGGCCGGATGGGGCTTCGGACGTCGCGTGGTCGCCGTGCGTGGCGGCGCGGCCGTACGCGACGTTGCTGGGCGCGGCGCGGTCGTACGCGGTGCGGTCGTACGCCGCGTGGCCGTGCGTGTCGTAGGCGTCGTGGGCGTACGCGGCGTGGCCGGTTTCCGCAGGGGTCCCCGCCGGAGAGCCCGCCGCGGATTCGGCGCGGCCGGCGGCTGAGCGTCGGTGGCGTCCCATGGTCCTGGCCTTCCCTCGTCACCACTGTCCCGGGCGTACTCACCCGTTCGGGTGAGTCCTCCGCGGTGCGGACCCTACGCCATGGCCCCCGGGGACGACGTGTGCCTGAGGCGATTGGCCGGTTAGCGTGCCCTCATGGAAGACGAGGCACGGCTGACCGCGTGGGTCAGAGGGACGGTTCAGGGCGTGGGTTTCCGCTGGTTCACGCGGGCACGGGCGCTGGAGATCGGCGGACTGAGCGGTTTCGCCCTCAATGTGCGTGACGGGCGCGTTCAGGTCGTCGCGGAAGGGCCGCGCGCGGCGTGCGAGGAGTTGCTGGAGTGGCTGCGGGGAAGCGACACACCCGGCAGCGTCCAGGGCGTGACTGAGATCTGGGACACGCCTCGCGGCGGCTACGAGGGGTTCGCGATCCGCTGATCGCACCGTGCGCGCCCCGGCCGTGCGCCGCCGATGCTCCCCTCGCGTGCTTCGGTGGCGCCGGGAAAAGCCGCTGGTGGCTGCCGCGAGCCCCTTGCGCGGCTCGCCGTGCGCTCGACAGGATGACCCGCACGCCCCCCACGGCTCGCAGGAGTGCGCGCACCGTCGCCCGAAGCGCGGCGCGCCCCGCGGCCGTGCCGCACCGGGGCTTGATCGTGTTGACCGTCAAACTTTTTGGTGAGACCCTGAAAACCCCGCGCACCCCAACTGTCTGACGGGCGACGTCACAGACGGAGCGCCGCCGGACACCGCGGGTGCGGACCGAATCCCTCTCGACCCACCACCGTACTGGTCGGTCACTCAGTGTGGAGGACCACTCATCATGGCAAAGGCGCTTCTCGGTTACGTCGGCGGCTCCGACCCGCGACTCCTCGCCGAGATGCGACGGCTCCAGCAGCGCGTGCAGGACCTCGAATCCGAGCTCGTACGGATTCAGACGGAGAACGACGCGCTCGCGGCTGCCGCTTCTCAGCACGGCGGCTCTCTCCTGGAGAGCATCGACGTACCGCAGGCGGAGCCCGCGCTCACCTGACGCAAGCCGCTGCCGCACACCGCCGCGTTCCCGCGGCGGGGCGCGGGGCAGGGGCGTGACAGGTGAACCGCGCGGCCACGCCGGTACCGCCAGGGACGCTTCGGCGTCCCTTTCTTTTTCCCTCACCCCGCCCTTCCCTCACGGCTCGCGCCGTCTCGGTGTCACGCGTCGTCCGCCGGCCTCTTTCCTCTTTCGCGGCTCGTTCCGCGCGGGGCGTCGCGTCTCGTGCGGGCGCTTCACGGGGCCCGGGCCCGTACGCCCTCCCCGCGGCCACCTGCCGCCCGCACCCGCCCGTTCCCCGCTGTTTCCCGCCCCTCCCGGCCGTGTCTACCGTCTGATCTGCCCTGCGCGCTCCGTGGTGAAACCGTGACGGTGCGCGGGACGTCGCGTGGGCCCGTCCCGGCGGCCACGTCGCGTGCACGACGCGGCGACGCGGGAGTGCGACGCTGCGTGACGGCGCGACGTATGAGGGGCTATGACCCGGCGTGGCGGCACCCGATACGCGCCGTAGGACGCCATGACGCGTCGTCGCTCGGCGTACCCGCGCCGCGCCCTCGCACGTCGCGTCGCGCCGCGCGCGTCGTCGGCCGTCGCCGTGTGGAGCCGGGGCGGTAGAGTCCGGCGGCGTGCACCTCAAGGCCATGACTCTGCGCGGGTTCAAGTCCTTCGCCTCCGCGACGACGCTGCGGTTCGAGCCGGGGATCACGTGCGTCGTCGGGCCGAACGGCTCCGGCAAGTCCAACGTCGTGGACGCGCTGACGTGGGTGATGGGCGAGCAGGGCGCCAAATCGCTGCGCGGCGGCAAGATGGAGGACGTGATCTTCGCCGGGACGACCGGCCGGCCGCCGTTGGGCCGGGCCGAGGTCTCGCTCACGATCGACAACAGCGACGGCGCCCTGCCCATCGAGTACGCCGAGGTCACGATCGCGCGGACGATGTTCCGCAACGGCGGCAGCGAGTACCAGATCAACGGCGACACCTGCCGTCTCCTCGACATCCAGGAACTCCTCTCCGACTCCGGCATCGGCCGCGAGATGCACGTCATCGTCGGCCAGGGCCAGCTCGACTCCGTCCTCCACGCCGACCCGATGGGGCGCCGCGCCTTCATCGAGGAGGCCTCGGGCGTCCTCAAGCACCGCAAGCGCAAGGAGAAGGCGCTGCGGAAACTCGACGCGATGCGCGCCAACCTCGCCCGTGTCCAGGACCTCACCGACGAACTGCGGCGCCAGCTCAAACCCCTCGGCCGCCAGGCCGCCGTCGCGCGACGTGCCGCCGTCATCCAGGCGGATCTGCGCGACGCGCGCTTGCGGCTGCTCTCCGACGACCTCGTCACGCTGCGCCGCGCGCTCGACGCCGAAGTCGCTGACGAGGCCGCGCTCAAGGAGCGCAAGGAGACGGCGGAGAGCGCGCTCAAGGCCGCGCTCGCCCGCGAGGCGCGCCTGGAGGAGGCGGTCCGCGCCCTGACGCCGCGCCTCCAGAGCGCGCAGCACACGTGGTACGAGCTGTCACGCCTCGCCGAGCGCGTACGCGGCACCATCAGCCTCGCCGAGGCGCGGGTCACGAGCGCGACGTCCGTACCGGCCGAGGAACGGCGCGGACGCGATCCCGAAGACCTGGAGCGCGAGGCGGCGCGTATCCGCGAGCAGGAGGCCGAACTCTCCGCGGCGCTCGAAGCCGCCGAACGCGCCCTGGAGGACACCGTCGCCCACCGGGGCGAACTGGAGCGGCAGCTCGCCGTCGAGGAACGTCGCCTGCGCGACGTCAGCCGCGCTCTCGCCGACCGTCGCGAGGGACTCGCCCGGCTCCAGGGCCAGGTGACCGCCGCGCGCGGCCGGGCCGCATCGGCGCGCGCCGAGATCGAACGCCTCGCGACGTCGCGTGACGAGGCGCGAGAACGGGCCGACGTCGCGCACGAGGAGTACGAGGGACTGCGCGCAGAGGTCGAGGGGCTCGACGCGGGCGACGTCGCGCGCGAGGAGCGGTACGAGGCGGCGCGCCGTGCCCGCGCGGAGGCCGATGCCGCGCACCA
>NZ_JAAGLR010000407.1 GCF_010548245.1 Streptomyces sp. SID11385 | reverse complement strand
GATCCGGAGGCGGCGGCGCGGGAGTACGTGGCGGCGTGGGAGCGGGGGGCGGGCTGAGGGCGGGGGCCGCGCGGAAGCGGGTCGCGCGGCACGGAAGCGCGCAGCGGGCGCGCGGGGGCGGGGCGGGTCAGGGGCGGGTCAGATAGCGGCGGTTGTCCTCGATGAGGTCGTCGAGCGCCGATCTCGCGGCGGCGAGCCCGTCCATCACCGCGCTGACGCGCGCGCGTTCGCGCTCCAGGAGCTCCACCGCCCGCCGCGCGCCGTCCGCGCTCGGCTCGGCCATGCACGGGACCATCTCGGCGATCGTGCCGGTCGAGAGGCCCGCGGCCAGGAAGGCCTGGATGAGCCGTACCCGGGGGACGTGCGCGTCCCCGTACAGCCGCTGGCCGCTGGCGGAGCGGACGCTGACCAGGAGCCCTTGTTCCTCGTAGTAGCGCAGCGAGCGACGGCTCGCCCCGGTCCGGGCCGCCAGTTCACCGATGCGCATGGGGTCCTCCGCTCCGCACTTGCCCCTCACACCAATGTAAGCGTCTACGTTGATCCGGTGGCCACGACGTCCAGTGTTCAGTGGCCGGCCCCCTCGGTGTTCCGCCTGTCCCAGGACGGCGGCACGAACGTGACGGGGGCCGGTCCTTTCCAGGAGAGACCGACAAGATGATCAAGCTCGTTTTCCTGATCAACCGTGTCGAGGGGATGCCCGTCGAGGCGTTCGTCGCGCACCACAGGGAGCGGCACGCCCCGCTCTTCCTGTCCATCCCCGAGGCCGCGCGGCACGTACGCCGTTACACGGTCTCGCACCCGGTGCCCGCTCCCGGCTCCTACCCCGGCCCGGCGTACGACGGGCTGACGGAGATCTGGTTCGAGGACTGGGCCGGGCACGACGCCTTCTTCACGTCCCGGAACTACCTGGATCTCGTCCGGCCGGACGAGGGGACGTTCATCGATTCCGCCTCGGTGGCGGTCATGGTGACCGAGGAGAAGGTCGTCACCGGCTGAGCGGGTCCCCGGCCGGGACGTGACGTTCCGGCCGGGGAGCGGGGCTCACGCGGCGCCCGCCGTCTCCGCGATCTTCGCGCGCTCGTGCTTCCAGTAGCCGGAGAAGGTGATGCGGTCCTTGGGGAGCCCGGCGGCGACGAGGTGGCGGCGGCCCTCGGTGGCGAGGCGGGACTCGCCGACGACGTAGGCGTAGCCGGTCGGCGCGAAGTCCGTGCGGCGGCGCAGCTCGGCGAGGACCGCTTCGCCAGGCACGGCGTGGGCGTCGTCGCGGACCACCCAGACGATCTCCATGCCCGCGGGCGCTTCGAGGTCCCTGCGGTCGGCGTCGAGCGGGACCTCGACGAGGGCGCGGCCCGTCGTGTGCGCGGGCAGCGAACGCAGGATGCCCGCGACGGCGGGCAGGCCGCTCTCGTCCGCGACCAGGTGCACCTCGCTCGCGTCCTCGGGGCGGTCGAAGATGGCGCCCTGGTCGTAGAGCGCCACGGGGTCGCCGGGCCGGACCGCGCACGCCCAGATCGCCGCCGCGCCCTCGGGCTCGCCGCCCGGGCCGCAGTGCACGACGAAGTCGATGTCCAGTTCGCCGGTCTCGGGACGGAAGCCCGCGACGGTGTAGTTGGCGCAGTGCGGGCGGACCTCCTCGGGGATCGCGAAGTACGGCTCCCACCAGCGCTGGCCGGAGAGTTCGGGCAGTTCGAAGCCCTGCTGGTGGGCGAGACGCACGAAGAGACGGAACCAGTGGTCGCCCCCCAGGTAGGGGAACTCCGCGAACTGGGGGCCCGTCACCGTCACGCGCTGCATGGACGGGGTGAGCCGCGCGCTGCGGAGCACCTCGCCGCGGAACAGGGCCGGGTTCTTCGGCATCAGCCGGGGATTCTTCGCCATATCGTTAGGTTAGCCTAAGCTCATTTCCCCTTCGAGACCAGCACCCTTCCCCTGCGCCGCCTCCGCCTGGTCCGCCTTGCCCAGTTCGGCGGCGAACTGCGCGCCCGCGAGGAGGGCGAGGTTGGAGAGCCAGAGCCAGATGAGGAAGACGACTATCCCGGCGAGCGAGCCGTACAGGGCGCTGTAGGTGCCGATGAGGCTCGTGTAGAGCGTGAAGCCGACGGTGGCGAGGAGCCACAGGACGGTGGCGAGGACACCGCCGGGCAGGCTGTAGCGGCGGCGCCGGGCGATGCGCGGGCCGTTGCTGAAGGCGACCCAGGCCAGTCCGGAGACGACGACGAGCAGCGCGGGCCAGCGCAGCACTCGCCAGGCCAGCGCGACGCCCTCGTCCAGGTGCAGCGCGCGGCCGATCGCGTCCACGACCGGGTTGCTCAGCACGAGCAGCAGCGCGGTGAGCAGCAGCAGGCCGAGCAGGGCGAGGGCGGTGAGCACGATCCGGTGGGCGCGCTTCACCGGGGTGCGGGCGTCGGTCGTCCGGTGCATGCGGTGCAGGGAGCGGCGGAAGACCGCGAGGTAACTGCACGCGGACCAGAAGGCGCTGAAGAAGCCGGTGGCGATGAGCGGCCAGGCCGTGGCGTTCTCGGTGAGCATCCGGGTGAGCAGGTCGTGCAACTGCGGGCCCGCCTGCCCGGGAACGTAGTCCGTCACGTAGGCGATCAGCGTGCGCGCCGTGTCGGGGCCGAGGAGCGCGGAGGCGACGACGGTGACGAGCAGCGAGGGCAGCAGGGCGAGCATCGCGTAGTAGGTGAGCGCGGCGGCGTCGTCGGTGACGTCGTCGTTCCACAGGGTGAGCGGCGTACGGCGCAGTGCGGGCCACCAGTCAGCGGCGTAACGGAACATGGGACGGTCCGGGGGTGACAGGGGGACGGGGACGGCGGGTGTCCCCCTGCCCGCTCGGTTTACGCGCCGGTGGAGCACCGTCCCTGCCGTGTACCCCCGCCACCGTCCGGGCACTCCGCGCGGACGCCTCGCCCCGCCCCGCCCCGGCCGGAGCGGGGCGGGTGGCGGTCAGCGCCGGCCGTCGGCCCTGGGCGGGACGATCGCGCTGTGCACGAAGTGGGAGCCGTACTGGGAGCGGTTGTTCCGCACCTCGTCGCGGGCCTTCTGCTCCAGGCGCAGCCCCTCGGCCTGCTCCGTCCTGGAGTACGGGCGCCACAGCACCTTGGCGATGAGCAGGACGGCGAAGAGCACCATCACGCCGAGCAGTACACCGATCGCGACCATGACGAGTCCCCCAGTCTGCCCGGACTCCCGGGCGTCGAACCCCCGTACGAGGGTCACTCAGGGTATCCCCGCGCGTGACCAGCGGCAATCCTTCATCCCGCCCCGCCCTCCGCCGCCGCGTCCTGCGGACGGGCCGTCACCTGGTAGGCGAGCAGGTCGCGGAACTGCCCGGGGCGCCGCGCGAGTTCCTCGTACGTGCCCTCCTGCACGATCCGGCCCTCGTCGAGCACCACGATCCGGTCCGCCACGGCCACGTTCGTGATGCGGTGCGTCACGAGGAGCACGACGCGCTGCTTCGCGAGCCCGCGCAGCCGCTGGAAGACGCGGTACTCGGCGCGCGGGTCGAGGTTCGCCGTGGGTTCGTCGAGCACGAGGAGCCCCGCGTCGCGGAAGAAGGCGCGCGCGAGCGCGATCCGCTGCCACTGGCCGCCGCTCAGCTCCTCTCCGCCGAGCCACTCGCGGGCGAGCAGCGTGTCGAGTCCCGCGCCGAGCCCGGCCACGACCTCGTCGGCCCCCGCCGCCTCGCACGCCTCGCGCACGGCCGCGTCCCCGCGCGGCGAGGGCTGCCCGAGCGTGACGTTCTCGCGCGCGGTCAGCGGCCACTGCGCGTAGTCCTGCGGGACGAGCGCGACGCGCCCCCACAGCGCCTGCGGATCGGCACCCGCCGTCGGCTCCCCGTCCCACAGGACCTCGCCGCCGGTCGGCAGGTAGAGGCCGCTCACGAGCTTCGAGAGCGTCGACTTGCCGGAGCCGTTGTAGCCGACGAGGGCCGTGACCTCACCGCGCCGCAGCGTCAGCGACACGTCGGTCAGGGCGTCGGCGTCCTTGCCCGCGTATCGGTGCGTCACGCCCCGTACCTCGATGGTCTCCGGTGCCCGCGGGGTCCGTTCGCCGCGCCGCATGCGGTGGCCGCCCGCGAGGTCCAGGAAGCCGCGCCAGTCGTCCATGTAGAGCCCGGTGCGCATGGCGCGCGCGCCGATCGCGACGAGGCCGCGCACGGACTGGCCCGAGGTCTGGAGCGCGAAGACCGCGGTGCCCGCGTGCCCGACGCTGATCCGCCCGGTCGCGAGGAGCACCACGACCGCGCCCCACACGAGCGCGGAGCCCCCGCCGCCGCACACCGCGCCCACGAGGGACATGCGCGCGCCCTTGTCGGCGGCGGCCCGGTCCTCGCGGTTGATCCGCAGCACGGTCTGCCGGTAACGGCCGCTCAGGAAGCCGGACATGGTCCCGGCCCTGATCTGGTCGGCGGCGTACCGCGTGTAGATGTGCCAGCGCAGCACCGAGAGCAGCCGCATGTCGCCGTTGTTGCGCATATTGGCGAGGTAGCGCACGCGCGCCGCGCTCACCTGCGCGAGCGCCTGCGGCAGGCTCGCGACGACGAGGAGCGGCAGAAGCACCCAGTGCACGCCGGTGAGCACGACGGCGCCCGCGACGAAGGAGGCGGCGGAGGCGATGAGGTCCTGGCCCTCGTCGATCAGTTCCCCGGTCACGGCCGCGCCCCGGTCGGCCGCCTCGCGGTCGCGGTTGAAGGCGGGGTCGTCGTACGCGGCGAGTTCGACCTCGGCGCAGGCCGCGAGGAGCATCTGCTCGGCCTCGCGCGACATGAGCGGTCCGAGCCGCGAGGAGAGCCACGCCACCGTGATGCCGAGCAGCGCGCGTACGCCCGCCGCCGCGGCGAGCAGCGCGACGGAGGGCCACGCGTCGAGCAGCCGCGCGTACACGTCCCCGCCGGTGAGCAGCGCGGTGAGCGTCCCGCTGATGGCCACGAGCCCCAGCGCCTGCATCACCCCGGCCCCCGCCTGGCACAGCAGCAGCCCCACCGTGGCGCGCCGGTCGACCCGCCACGCGAGCGCGAGCGAGCGCCGTACGAGCACGGGGAGCCGCCGCGCCATGTCCCGCATCCGGATCGTGCGTCCGGCGGCCTCCTTGCTGCCGCTGAGATCCGTGTAGCGCATGAGGGACGCGGGAGCGGGGTCCTCCTGCGCCGCGCGCGCGGTACCGGCGGGCCCATCTCCCGCGCGTGCGTCTGCTGCCCGTGCGTCCTCTGCGTGTGCGTCTCCCGCGCGCGCGTCTCCTGCCCGTGCGCGCGGTACGCCCTCCCCGTTCGCCTGTGACACCTCGACCAAGACGACCTCCCGAAGCCCCGGCACCACGAAGCGGCGCCGGCCGAGTCTGACCCGGCGACCGGGGGCGCGGGCAGTTCCCCGCGGGGTCGCGCGGAGGCAGTGCCGTCGGTGGTCGCGCCCCCGCGTGCGCCGGTCGTGGTGAGGAGCGGCCGGACGCCGGACACGCCCGGCGCACGGGGCCGCCCCGTCGCGCGGTGCGTCCGCGACGAGGCGGCCCCGGCCCCGTACCGCCCGGGCTACCAGCCCGCCTTCGCGCCGTCGTACGCCTTGCGGCAGTCGGCGTTGGTGGCCTCGGTGGAGAGCTTCCGCATGGCGTTCTTCCAGACCTTCTTGGCCACCTTCTCCAGGCCCCGCGTCTTCTCGGGGACCTGCGGGGCGAACTTCTTGAGCGTGCCGACGGAGGAGGTGGCGAACTTGACGCACGCCGCTCCGCTGGTCTTCTGGTAGCGGTTGTCCAGATCCGTGGCCACCGCCTTCCCGTTCGCGGTGGCCCAGTTGTTCCACGCCGTGCAGGCGGGCTGCGTGAAGGCTTCCTGGTCGGCGTCGCTCAACGCCCCGACCTCGTCGAACAGCGCGGTCTTCGCCTTCTCGGGCACGGTGAAGTACGCGACCGGGAACTTGTCGAGCGTCTTGAGGAGGGCGTCCTGGCAGGCGGGCGGCAGGGGTGCCGCGTGCGCGAAGGCGGGGGTGGTCAGGACGGACGCGGAGAGGACGGTGGCGGCGAGGACGGTGCGCTGGAGGGTGCGGCGAAGGGCCATGACGGTGTGCTCCTTGGGCAGTGGTGGTGCGGCCCGGCCGGGCGCGAGGGCGCGGCGGCCGGGACGTTCGGCGGTCCGTACGGGACCGTGCGGGGCCGGTCGGGACCGGTCGGGACCGGTCGGCGGCGGGCGCCGATCCGTGCGGGACCGGTCAGGGGCGGGCGG
>NZ_JAAGLR010000383.1 GCF_010548245.1 Streptomyces sp. SID11385 | reverse complement strand
AAGCCGGCGACGGGCAGCGGGCCCGGGGGTGGGCCGCCGCCGCTGTCGGCCGCCGTGCGGCACCGGCTGCTCGCGCAGTGCCACGCACGCCGCACGCCCTCCCTGCCCGCCGCGCTGGAGAGCCTCGTGAACCGGCTGCCGCAAGTACCGGCCGTCGATCCCGAGTACGGCGCCCCCGCCGACGTGCCGCAACCCGACGCATCACTGCGGCGCCTGCTGGACACCAACTCCGGTGCCAGAGCTGACAGTTAAACTCGTCGCGAGCTTCGGGGACGAGACCGACGCACCACGGAGGAACCTCATGACCGGTACCGGTGAACGCCATGCCGTCGTCGTCGGCGGCAGTCTCGCGGGGATGCTCACGGCGCTGGTGCTGAGCGCGCACGCCCGGGTGACGGTCGTGGAGCGCGACCGGCTCGACGACCCGGCCGGGGCGGGGCCCCGGCCCGGCATTCCGCAGGCGCGGCACACGCATGTCTTCGTCGAGGGTGGCCAGTTGGCACTGGAGTCGCTGCTGCCCGGCATCCTCGGCGAGCTGTCCGCGCGCGGCGCGCTACCCGTCGGAATGCCGTACGACATGGTGCAGCACCAATCGGGGCGCTGGTACGAGCGCTTCGCGGCGAGCACGCGATTGCTGTCCTGCACACGGGCGTTGCTCGACACGGTCGTACGGGAACGGGTGCTCGCGGAAGGCGGCGTGGAACTGCTCGCGGGGACCGAGGTGACGGGACTCGTCGGGGACGCGGAGCGCGTGCGCGGGGTGCGCGTCCGGAAGCGGGGGGCCGCCGAGGACCCGTACGAGATCGAGGCGGACCTCGTCGTGGACGCCTCGGGGCGGAGCACGCGGGTGCCGACGTGGCTCGGCGAGATCGGCGCCGAGGCGCCCGATCAGGAGACGATCGACACGGGCCAGGGGTACGCGACCCAGCTCTACCGGCCACGGCCGGACGCCGAGGACACCGGCTACCACTGCCTGTACTTCCTCCCCGACACCGAACAGCCGCTCACGGGTGTGGTGTTGCGCGTGGAGGGCGGCCTGTGGGTGGCGAGCCTGTCCGGACCGCGCGGCAGCGAGGCGCCCACGGACCCGGCGGCGTTCCTCGACTTCGCGCGCCGGTTCCCGCACCCGTACCTGCGCGAATGGCTCAGCACGATGGAACCGCTCGGGAGCGTCCACAGCAACCGCAGCACGGCCAACATCCGCCGCTACTACGAGCGTCCGGGGCGTCGGCCGGCCGGGCTGCTGGCCATCGGCGACGCGTTGTGCGCCTTCAACCCGATCTACGGGCAGGGGATGACGGTCGCGGCGCAGCAGGCGGTGGCGTTGCGGAAGGTGTTGGGGGCGGCCGGGACCGGGGGGCGCGGCGCCGGAGGGGCCGTGACCGGGGGGCGCGGGGACGCGGCTCCCGGTGGCCGGCGTTTCGGGCGGGGCGGCAGGCGGACGCGGGATGTGCAGCGGGTGCTGGCGGGGGTGACGGAGACCGCGTGGGCGATCTCGGCGGGGGCCGACCGCGCGATTCCCGGGGTCGAGTCCACCGGTCCCGGCCCGAACGCCCTCGACCGCCTCACCGGGCGCTACCTGCGCCGCGTCGCCGCGATCGTCCCCGGGGACCCGGGCGCGGGGCGCCACTACCGCTCCGTCCTCTCCCTCACCGCGCCACCGGCCCGCCTCCTCCACCCCAGGGTCGCCCTCCCGGCCCTCTTCCGCGCGCCACGGGCGACACCGGGGGAGCCGCCGTTGGTGGTGGAGGGGTGGCGGGGCGGGGAGGGGTGAGGTCGCGCGGGGCTGAGGCGACGGGCCGACGAGGCGGCGAGTCCGTGGAGGGCTCGCCGCCCCATCGGCCCGCGTGTCAGTCAGCCGGTGCCTGTCAGTACAGGACCCAGAGGCTGACCCGGCCGTTGACCTCGACGCAGGTGGCGTCCTGGTAGTACTCCTTGGCCTTCGGTATCTCCGCCTGACACGAGGCCAGGTTCGGGTACATCTCCGGCCCGCCGGCGACATCGTGCCACTGGGCGGCGGAGGCCGTACCGGCGGTCAGCGGGATGGCGACCGCCGCCGCGACGGTGGCAAGGCCGAGAGTCGTACGTGTACGCCACGACTTCATGGAAGTTCCTCCTCCGGAACGGAACCGGCCTGGGCCGGTGCCGGTTGGATGGGTTCGTCAGAGCCGCTCCTGCCCGATGATCACCGGCCCACACCACCTCGTTGGATCACTCGCCCGACGCGACGACAGGGGCCACGCGGGGCGGGCGACAATGGGGGCATGATCCGTCCCCACGCGCTGATTGCCCGGGTGTGGCGGCTGCTTCGGCCCTTCCAGTGGCGGCTGTTGTGGTGCGCGCACGCCAAGTACAACGTCGGTGTCACCGGGGTCGTACGTGACGACGAGGGCCGCGTGCTGCTGCTGCGGCACCGGCTGTGGTCCCCGCACCGGCCCTGGGGCCTCCCGAGCGGCTTCGCCGCCAAGGGCGAGGAGTTCGGGCAGACCGTCGTGCGCGAGGTCAAGGAGGAGACCGGGCTCGATGTCGTCCCCGGCCCCCTCGTCCGTCTCCGCAGCGGCTACCGCCTCCGCCTCGAAGTCGCCTACGAGGCCCGCCTCACCGGCGGCACCCTCCGCCTCGACCCGCTGGAGATCCTGGAAGCCCGCTGGTGCGAGCCCGACGAACTGCCGGAGGGGCTGTCGGACGTGCACCGCGGGCTGATCAGGGGCGAGGTGGACGGGGACGTGCTACGGGGCGTGGGGTGAGGACCCGGCCGCGAGCGGCGGGCGGGAGAACGGGCGCGAAGGGCGGCGGAGACTCACGTCGGCAGGAGGTTGCGCGGGGTGCCGCTCCCCGCACGCAGGCGCCGTTCGACGGAGCCGCCGCTCAGGGTGTCGGCCGGTCGGCGTGGCCGGGCGGGCGGTCGGCGTGGTCAGGGGGCGGGATGAGGGCCAGGGCCTGTATGCGGGAGCGAGAAGAGGCTGTCCGGCAGTGGGGACAGGCGTTGACCAGCCGGTGGGCCGACAGCCCCGCGCCGGGGGCCGGAACTCCCAGATCCGGGCGGACGGCCTCCACGTGTGCCGCGCACACCCGGCACGTCAGGGCGTGGATCTCCGCGAACACGACGCCGTCCAGGCCGCTCGGGTCCGGCTCGGGCTCCCCGGGGTCGGGCATCGGCATGTCCGGTGGCCAGACCGCCACGTAAGGGACGGGCGGGCGGTCCGGCCATATGCCGAAGTGAAGGAGCGACGGGCGAAAGCGAGGGCTGTTCAGGCGGGTGAGCGCCGTGGCCATCGTGTGCAGCACGGGCGGCATCGGGCTGCCCGTCGTGAACACGTCCAGGACGCCCCAGGGCAGGGTGAACCGCTGGGCCCGCGGCGGGAGGCTCACCGCTCCGCCTCTGCCGCTCTTGTGGCGGCACAGGCGGCACAGGCGGCACGGGCGACGCGGGCGGCGTAGCCACGGACGCCGTCACCGCCCCGCGAGCTGACCAGGTACCGGAAGCGCGCCCGCCCGGCCGACCCCGTGCCGAGGAGGAACCCGCCGCCGGGCACCGCTCCTGCACAGGCCGGCGCCGGAAGGGCCGGCCCCACCCACGCCGGGTCCGCCGTCCCCGGCTCCGGCATTCCCGTCACGACACCACGTCCTTCCGTGCGAAGCCCCGGAAGGCGAGGGCGAAGAGGATCAGGGCGTATGTCAGTGAGATCGCCGCGCCCTTCGCCGCGCCGTGCCAGTCGAGGTCGGGGCTGAGGAGGTCGGTCCAGGCGAACTGCCAATGGGCGGGCAGGAAGTCGCGCCAGTGGCCGAGGGCGGTGACGGCGTCGAGGACGTTGCCGACGATCGTGAGGCCGACCGCGCCGCCGACCGCGCCGAGGGGTGCGTCCGTGCGGGTCGAGAGCCAGAAGGCGAGGGCAGCCGTGACGAGTTGGGAGACGAAGAGGTAGGCGACGGCGAGCGCGAGGCGCGGGACGGCCGCCCCGGCGGAAACAGAGTCCCCGGTGGGGAGTTCGAGCGCTCCCCAGCCGTAGAGCGCCGTGCCGAGGAGAAGTCCGACGAGCGGCAGCAGGATCATCGCTGCGAGCGAGCAGGCCAGGGCGACGGCGAGTTTGCTCGCGAGGAGGCGGTGACGGGCGACGGGCGCGGCGAGGAGGTAGCGGAGCGTCGACCAGTTCGCCTCGGAGGCCACCGTGTCCCCGCAGAAGAGGGCGACGGGTACGACGAGCAGGAAGCCCGCCGAGACGAAGAGGCACACCGCCGCGAAGTCGGCCCCCGACCGTGTCGCCGAGTCCATGAGCGTGCCCCGCTGCGCGTTCGCCCCCTCGCCGCCGGGCGTCCCGCCCACGGCGAAGGCCACGGCGAGCACGCACGGCAGCAGGAACAGCACCGCCCCCATCACCGCCGTCCGCCGCCGCGTCAACTGCCGCCGCAGCTCCACCCTCACGGGCAGGGTCCGCCCGGGCCGGTACCCCTCCGCGCGCGGCGAGGCGGGCGCGGCTCCGGCGCCGTTCCCGGGCAGGGGCGGCGGCCAGCTGTTACCGAGGTGCGTCATGCGGAACCTCCGGTCGGGGTCGCGAGGGCGGGAGTGGGGCTGGGGGCGGGGATGGGGACGGGGGTCGGGGTCGGGGCGGGGCTGAGGTTGCGGCTCTGGGGAGGCCGGGCGGGCGTCATGACGGGCCTCCGATCAGGTGGAGGAAGGCGTCCTCCAGACGGCGTCGAGGGGTCAGTGACGTGATCGGCAGGTCCAGGGAGAGGAGGCGACCGAGGAGGGCCGTCGTGGTGGTTCCCTCCTCCAGGTGGAGGAGGAGGGTGCGGTCGTCGTCGCGGGTCAGGTCCGCCACCCCCGGGAGCGCCGCCGCCTTGGCGAGGACGGGGTCGGAAACCGGGTGGGCGAGGCCGATCGTCACCGCGCCCGTACCTCCGGTGATCTCCTCGACCGGGCCCGCCGCGACCAGGCGGCCCCGGTCCATCACCACGAGATGGGTGCAGGACTGTTCGACCTCCGAGAGGAGATGGCTGGAGACGACGACCGTGCGGCCCGAGGCCGCGTACGCGATCATCACCTCGCGCATCTCGCGGATCTGTGGCGGGTCCAGGCCGTTGGTCGGTTCGTCGAGCAGGAGGAGGTCGGGGAGACCGAGCATCGCCTGGGCGAGCGCGAGGCGCTGGCGCATCCCTTGCGAGTAGGTGCGCACCGGGCGGTCGAGCGCTTCGCCCAGGCCGGCGATCTCCAGAGCCTCTTCGACGTGCGCGTCCTCCGCCGGACGGCCCGTCGCCTTCCAGTACAGATCGAGGTTGCGGCGACCGCTGAGGTGGGGAAGGAAACCCGGCCCCTCCACGAAGGCGCCCACGCGCGACAGGACGTGCGCGCCCGGTCGGATCGCATGGCCGAAGACGCGAATCTCCCCCTCGTCCGGGGTCACGAGACCGAGCAGCATCCGCAACGTCGTCGTCTTGCCCGCCCCGTTGGGGCCGAGCAGGCCGAGGACCTGGCCGCGTCCCACCGTGAACGACAGGTCGCGTACCGCCCAGCGGTCCGTGGAGCGCGCGTACTTTTTGCCGAGGCCCGTGATGCGCAGCGGCACGTCCGCGAGGCCGGGGTCGGGCGGCGGGGTCGCGTCGGTGCGGCGGCGGACCAGGAGGAGCAGCAGGGCCAGGACCGCGCCCGCCGCCGGGAGCGCCCATACCCAGACCGGCAGCGGCGCCGGGTTGCTCGCGGCCTGCGGGAGGCTCGGCACGGTCAGCGCGCCGGCCGGGGTGACGGAGTAGGTGGCGGGCGCCGCCGGGGACGCGTAGCCGAGGTCGGTCGCCGACAGGACGAGGCGCAGCCGGTGCCCCTTCGGGACCTGGTGGTCGACGGCTGGGAGCGTCACGGAGACCGTACGGCCCTCGCGCGCGCCCGTGACCCGTACCGGGCTGACGAGTTGGGCGGGCAGCACCTGCTTCTTGCCGTCCGCGCTCACGTCGTAGACCTTCGCGAAGAGGACCGCCGTGCCGGTCGACGAGCGCACGTCGACGCGGACCGTCGGGCTGCCCGTGACGCGGACGGAGTGGGTGAGCGGCTTCGTGTCGAAGCGGGCGAACTGGCCGGGGAAGTCGACCGCGAAGCCCTGGCCTGTGCGTTCCGCGAGCTGGGCGAGGCCGTCGCCGAGGCCCGGGACGGCCGAGAGCGAGGGCGGCGAGCCGCCGGGCGGGTTGGCGAAGACCTGGCGGTCGCGGGGCAGGGCGTAGCGGTGCTCCGTGTAGCGGACGCGGGACCCGTCGCGGCCCGCCGGGGCGGGGTCGGAGTCCGTCCCCGTACGTCCTGGGACGCCGCCGGTGAGCCCCGGGTACGCGGAGAGGTCCGCGCCGGTCAGGCGGGCGGTGTCGTCGGTGGCGCCCACGGAGCCGCTGCGCGAGATGCGGAAGGCCGGGCCGGTGTCCACCGAGCGGTCCTTCTTCAGGTAGCGGTCGAACCACTTCGTGATGCGGTGGGTCAGGCGGGGGATCTCCATGTCGCCGCCGTCGTGGCCGCCGGCGATCCAGTCGACGGAGACGGGGGCCCCGTTGGCGCGGATGTGCCGGGCCGTCTCGTCGGCCTGCGAGAGCGGGAAGAGGCTGTCGGACTGGCCCTGCACGATGAGCGCGGGGACCTTGATCCTGTCGCCCACGGCGGCGGGGCTGCGGTCGTGGAGGAGCTTCGTCGCCGCCGCGTCCGGCGCCCCGCGCTCGGCGACCCTGCGGTACATCGCGCACAGCTCGGGCGTGAAGCGACCGCAGCCGACGCCGACGCCCGCGACGCGCGAGCCGATGTCCGCGCTGCCGGAGGTGAAGAAGATCCCGGCCCACAGCTTCTTGAAGACACCGTCGGGGAAGAGCGCCTGCGACAGGTCCCAGTACGTGATCTCCGGGGCGATCGCGTCGATGCGGGGGTCGTGGCCCGCCGCGAGCAGGGAGATCGCGCCGCCGTACGAGGCGCCTGTCGCGCCGACGCGGGGGTCGCCCTTCTTGTCGAGGAGGACCTCCGGGCGGCGGGCCAGCCAGTCGACGAGCCGGGAGACGTCCTCGACCTCGTGCCGCGGGTCGTTGAGGCCGATCTCGCCGCCGGAGCGGCCGAAGCCGCGAGCGGACCAGGTGAGGACGGCGTAGCCCTGGCGGGCGTAGGACTCGGCCTGGGAGCGCAGTTCGGTCTTGCTGCCGCCGAAGCCGTGGGCGAGGAGGACGGCGGGGCGCTTCCGCTTCGGGTCGCCCGCCGTGAAGTAGCTCGTGTCGATACGGGTGCCGTCCGGCATGCGGCGGAAGGCATCCGCACGGTGGACGCCGCCGCTCTCCGCACGGTGGACGCCGCCGCTCTCCGCACGGTGGACGCCGCCGCTCTCCGCACGGTGGACGCCGCCGCCCGGCGCGGCTGCCGCCGGGGGCGCGATGCCCGGCAGCAACGTACTCGCGAGGAGCAGCAGGACCGTCGCGAGGACGGCGGCGAGGCGGTACGGGGAGCGCGCCGCGGCCGGCCCGGCGCCGGGTCCTCGCGGAAGGCCGCCGGACCGCCGTGACGTGCGTCGCGATGACGTGCGGAGATCCATGCCCCACACCGTACGGGCTTCCGCGAGGCGGGCCGCCAAAGTTATCCACAGGGACGGTCGATGGTCGTACGAGCTGCGCGGCGCGCCGTGGAAGGGTCGTTTCTGCACGCCGTCCCGTACCCGGAACGGGTCATTCCACGCGGGGCGCTCCGCAGGGTGAGGGCTGCTCGCGACCCGATTCCGCTATGCACTTCTCGTCCGCTTCCCATGCGGTTCGAGTCTTTCCTATCCTGAGCACATGAGCACCTTGCGTGAAGAGCTGCACGAGCTGATCGACCAGCTGCCCGAGTCGCAGGTCGCACCGATACTGGCCCTGGTGCGGGAGAGTGCCCCGGCCGATGAGGGTGGGCAGGAGTGGCCGCTTCCCGACTTCGTCGGCGCGCTGTCCAGTGGAAAGGGTGACCTAGGGGCCCGCTCCAGCGAGGGATGACCAGGACCACGCTCGCTGTGTCGACCTCATGCGCCGCACACCACGGCCCCTGCTGGTGCCGTACCCGGTACTCACGGAGGTCTGTTACCTGTTGGAGCGTGAGCACGGCACTCGCGCGGAGGCCGCCTTCCTGCGTTCCCTCCGCAACGGCCAGATCAGCCTGATTCCGCTGGCCGCGCAGGACATCGACCGCATGGTCGAGCTGGTCGAGAAGTACGCCGACTTCCCACTCGGCATGGTGGACGCCTCCGTGTTCGCGGTGGCCGAACGTCTGGGCGCGGACGCCATCGCCACCCTGGATCGCCGCCACTTCAGCGTGGTGCGTCCGCTGGCTCCCCTGTCCTTCGCTCTGCTCCCGTGAACAGGGTTCGCAGCGAGGAGCACATGGCAGGGGGCCGGGCGGCGGCCTGCGCTCGTCAGCGCCCGGCCCCCGGGATACCTCACCCCCCGCTCGGAAACCCCAGATCCACCCCCGCCCCCGCCTCCGACGGGTCCGGCCACCTCGTCGTGACGACCTTGCCCCGCGTGTAGAAGTGCACCCCGTCGTTGCCGTACATGTGGTGGTCGCCGAAGAGGGAGTCCTTCCAGCCGCCGAAGGAGTGGTAGCCGACCGGGACCGGGATCGGGACGTTCACGCCGACCATGCCGGCCTGGACCTCCAGTTGGAAGCGGCGGGCCGCGCCGCCGTCGCGGGTGAAGATCGCGGTGCCGTTGCCGAACGGTGAGGCGTTGATGAGGGCCAGGCCCTCCTCGTACGTTTCGGCGCGCAGGACGCACAGGACCGGGCCGAAGATCTCCTCGCGGTAGGCGTCGGCGTCGACCGGGACGCGGTCCAGGAGGGACAGGCCGATCCAGTGGCCGTCCTCGTAACCCCGCACCGTGAAGTCCGTTCCGTCGAGGACGACTTCGCAGCCCTGCGCCGCCGCGCCCCGCACGTACGCGGCGACCTTGTCGCGGTGCGCCTTCGTGATGAGCGGGCCCATCTCGGAGGCCGGGTCGTCGCCCGGGCCGATGACGATCCTCGCCGCGCGTTCCTTGATCCGCTCCACGAGCGCGTCCCCCGTCGCGCCCACCGCCACGACCACCGAGACCGCCATGCAGCGCTCCCCCGCCGAGCCGTACGCGGCCGATACCGCGGCGTCGGCCGCCGCGTCGAGGTCCGCGTCGGGCAGCACCAGCATGTGGTTCTTCGCGCCGCCGAGGGCCTGTACGCGCTTGCCGTGGGCGCTCGCCGTCGCGTGGATGTACCGCGCGATCGGCGTCGAGCCGACGAACGAGACCGCGGCGACGTCCGGGTGTGCGAGGAGGCGGTCGACCGCCGTCCTGTCGCCGTGCACGACGTTCAGCACGCCCTCGGGCAGCCCCGCCTCGGCGAAGAGTTCCGCGAGACGGACGGCGGCGGACGGGTCCTTCTCGGACGGCTTCAGCACGAAGGTGTTGCCGCACGCGATCGCCACGGGGAACATCCACATCGGCACCATGGCCGGGAAGTTGAACGGCGTGATGCCCGCGACGACACCGAGCGGCTGCCGGATCGACGCGACGTCCACGCGGTGCGAGACCTGCGTGGACAGTTCGCCCTTGAGCTGGGTCGTGATGCCGCAGGCGAGGTCCACGATCTCCAGGCCGCGCGCGACCTCGCCGAGCGCGTCGTCGTGGACCTTGCCGTGCTCGGCCGTGATGAGGCGCGCGATCTCCTCGCGGTGCGCGTCGAGCAGCGCGCGGTACCGGAAGAGGATGCCCGTGCGCCGCGCGAGCGAGGACGTGCCCCACGTCGCCCAGGCGGTACGGGCGGCGGCGACCGCCGCGTCCACCTCGGCGACGGAGGCGAAGCCGACGCGCGCGGTGACGGCCCCGGTCGCCGGGTCCGTGACGGGCCCGCTCTCGCCCGATGTGCCCTCGACGGTCTTCCCGCCGATCCAGTGGTGGACGGTCTTCATGGGGTCACCCTTCTTCGCGTACGCGGCCGGACGGCCGGTCCGTGGCCGCGAGGTCGCTCCCCCGCCCCGTCCCCTACAAGTGCCTGCGCCGTTCCGCGCTGTGCCGCTCGTACTCCTTGCGGGCCCGCACCGTCGACGGGTGGGTCGTCGCCTCGGCCACGGGCACATCCCACCACGCCTGCGCGGGGGGCGCGCCGGACACTGTGTCGGTCGTTTCGGTCTCGACGTAGACACATGTGGGACGGTCCGCCTCGCGCGCCTCGGCAAGCGCCTCGCGCACCTCGCGGACCGTACGCGCGCGCAGCACGCGCAGCCCGAGGCTCGCGGCGTTCGCGGCGAGGTCGACCGGGAGCGGCGCGCCGTTGTAGGCGCCGCCGGCGGTGCGGTAGCGGTACGCGGTCGCGAAGCCGTCCGCGCCGACCGCGCGCGAGAGGCCGCCGATCGACGCGTAGCCGTGGTTCTGGAGGATCACGAGCGTGAGCGGCAGGTTCTCCTGCACCGCGGTGACGAGTTCGCCGGGCAGCATGAGGTACGTGCCGTCCCCGACGAGCGCCCACACCGGCACCCCCGGCTGCGCGAGGCAGACGCCGAGCGCGGCGGGGATCTCGTATCCCATGCAGGAGTAGCCGTACTCGACGTGGTACTGGAGCGGGCCGCGCGTGCGCCAGAGTTTGTGCAGGTCGCCGGGGAGCGAACCGGCCGCGTTGATGATGACGTCCTCGTCGCCGACCACGGCTTGCAGCGCGCCGACCACGTGCGCCTGGTTGGGGCGTACGAGGTCGGCGACGCCGTCCTCCGGCTGCGTGTAGCCCTCGACGCGCTCCTCCCACAGCGCCTTGTCGAGCGTGTACTGCGCGATCTCGGCCTCGTCCACCCGCCAGCCCGCCAGCCGCTCCGTGAGCGCTTCGAGTCCCGCGCGCGCGTCGGCGACGAGCGGGATCGCGCCCTGTTTGTGGCCGTCGAAGGAGGTGATGTTGAGGTTGACGAAGCGCACGCCGTCGCCGCCCGTGCGCGCGCCGCCCTCGAAGAGCGTCGCGGACGCGGTCGTGAAGTCGCTCCAGCGGGTGCCGACGCCGAGCACGAGGTCGGCGGCGCGGGCGAGTTCGTCGGCCGTCGCGGTGCCCGTGTGGCCGATGCCGCCGACGTCGGCGGGGTGGTCGTGGCGCAGCGCGCCCTTGCCCGCCTGGGTGGAGGCGACGGGGATGCCGGTCGAATCGGCGAGCGCGCGCAGCGCGTCCTCGGCCGCGCTGTAGCGGACGCCGCCGCCCGCGACGAGCAGCGGGCGGCGCGCGGCGCGGATCGCCGTGACCGCCTCGTCGAGCGCGGCCGGGTCCGGCGGGGGCCTGCGGATGTGCCACGTGCGCTCGGCGAGGAACTCCTCGGGCCAGTCGTACGCCTCCGCCTGGACGTCCTGCGGCAGCGCGAGTGTCACCGCGCCGGTCTCGGCCGGGTCGGTGAGGACGCGCAGCGCCTCCAGCGCGGCCGGGATCAGGGCCTCGGGGCGGTGGACGCGCGCGAAGTACCGCGAGACGGGGCGGAGCGCGTCGTTGACCGTGATGTCGGCCGAGACCGGGTGTTCGAGCTGCTGGAGCACCGGGTCGGCGGGGTGCGTCGCGAAGTAGTCGCCCGGAAGGAGGAGGACGGGCAGCCGGTTGACGGTCGCGAGCGCGGCACCCGTGACGAGGTTGGTCGCGCCGGGGCCGATCGACGTCGTGACGGCGTGCGTCGCGAGGCGCCTGCGGTGGCGCGCGAAGCCGCTCGCGGCGTGCACCATCGCCTGCTCGTTGCGGCCCTGGTGGAACGGCATCGCGTACGGGCCGTCCACCGCGCCGTACTCGACGACCGCCTGCCCGAATCCGGCCACGTTCCCGTGCCCGAAGATGCCCCACAGCCCCTGCACGAAGCGCTGCCGCTCGCCGTCGCGCTCGGAGTACTGGCGGCTGAGGAAGACGAGGAGGGCCTGCGCGACGGTGAGGCGACGCGTCTTCTGAGGCGGTTGCGGGGGCAGCGGGGAGGCGGGCGCGGGTCCCTGCTCGTCACTCATGCGCGCTCCTCGGCGGAGGTCAGGGGCAGGCGGGGGTCCTGCGCGAGTCCGGCCCACGCCTCCCGTACGCCCTCGTGCGCCGGGTGGTCCGTGATCAGCCACTCGCGCGCGGGGCCGGGACCCGCCATGACGTTGAGGTAGTACAGGTGGCGTTCGGGGGGCGCGATGGAGGGGCCGTGCCAGCCGTCGGGGATGAGCACCGCGTCCCCGGGGCGCACCTCGGCGAAGACCTCGGTGCCGCCCGCGTGCGAGGCGCTGACGCGCTGGAGGCCGTAGGCGTCGCCCGGGCCGTGCGGGTCCGCGAGTTCGAAGTAGTAGATCTCCTCCAGCTCGCTCTCCCGCCCGGGGACCGCCTCGTCGTGCTTGTGCGGCGGGTACGAGGACCAGTTCCCCGCCGGGGTGAGGACCTCGACGACCATGAGCCGGTCGCACGCGAAGCCCCCGGCCTGCGCGAGGTTGTTGACCTGCCGTCCGGCCCGCCCGGCCCCGCGCAGCTCGACGGGGACCTCCGGCGCGGGGCCGTAGCGGGCGGGGAGTCTGCGCCCGCAGGTCGCTCCTGCCAAAGCGAAACGGCCTCCCGCGCCGGAGGAGATCTCGGCGCGCGCGTCCCTCGGGAGGTACGCGAAGTCACTCACCGCGCCGAAGACGGAGGATCGCCCGCGCAGCGCGAACTCCTCCCCGTCCACGCGCACCGTACCGCCGCCCGCGAGCGGCACGACGAGCCATTCGTACTCCCCCGTGACCAGCACGTGCCGCGCCCCGGGCGGCAACTCGATCACGCGGAGCGCCGTGTGCCGCAGGAGAGGGGTCCGGGCGGGCGAGACGTCGAGGGTGAAGGGGATGGTCACGGCCGTGCCCGCGCGGATGTGGGGGGAGGTCAGGAGGGGACGCGGCGGGGGCGGTGGCGCGGGTACGCGCGCGTCCTGCCCGGAACGCCGGGGTGCCCCCGTACGGCTCTCACTGCCATCCATCGCGTTCGCTCCCTCTCACCGCCGCGCCGGCCGTCCCGCCGCTCCCACTCTGCTCCCCTACCCGGCGGCGCGCATCGGTGAGCGGTGCGGACGGGGCGTCACCCCGTACGAAGCATCACCCCCGTACGAAGCCCCACCCCCTACGAGGCCCCGCCGACCGACTCACCCCGCCGCCGCCAGCGCCTCCCGCACCTCGTGCGGGTACGGCATCGCCGTCGAGCACTCCAGCCGGCCCGCCACGATCGCCCCCGCCGCGTTCGCGAAGCGGATCGTCTCGGCGAGGGGGCGGCCCGCGAGGAGCCCTTCGCACAGCGCCCCGCCGAAGGCGTCGCCCGCGCCGAGCCCGTTGACGACCTTCACGGGGAGCGGCGCGACCTCGACGACCGTGCCGTCCCGGTGCGCGGCGAGCACCCCGGCCGGGCCCTGCTTCACGACCGCGAGGGCGACGCCCGCTTCGAGCAGCGCGTCCGCGCACGCGCGCGGCGTCGTCGCGCCCGTCGCGACCTCGCACTCCGTCAGGTTCCCGACCGCGACGCTCGCGTGCCGCAGCGCCCGCGCGTAGGCGGGGCGGGCCTCGGCGCGGCTCTCCCAGAACATCGGCCGCCAGTCGAGGTCGAAGACGGTGAGCGCGCCGGGCGCCGCCGCGTGCCGCTCGGCGAGCGCCGCGAGGGTCGCCGAGCGGCTCGGCTCGGCGCACAGCCCCGTCCCCGTCGTCCAGAAGACCCGCGCGCCCCGGACCGCCTCGTGGTCCAGCTCGTCGGCGCGGATCTCCAGGTCGGGCGCCTTGGGGAGGCGGTAGAAGAGGAGCGGGAAGTCGTCGGGCGGGTGCAGTTCGCAGAAGGTGACGGGGGTGAGGAGCCCGGGGACCTCGGCGACGTGCTCGGTGCCGACGCCGAGGGCGCGCAGTTCGTCGCGGACGAAGGTCCCGAAGGGGTCGGCGCCGGTACGGGTGATGACGGCGGCCCGCAGCCCGAGCCTGGCCGCCGCGACGGCCACGTTGGTCGCCGAACCGCCGAGGAACTTCCCGAACCGCTCGACGCGCGCGAGCGGCACGCCCGATTCGAGCGGGTAGAGATCGACGCCGGTGCGGCCGATGGTGAGCACGTCGAGAGACGCGTCCGGGCGCGTACCGGAGCGGTCGTCGTCCGGCCGCCGCGTACCGGAGCGGTCGTCGTCCGGCCGCCGCGCACCCGCGCGGTCCCCGTCCGGGCGCGCTCCCCCACCGTCCTCGTACGGATGCTGTCCTGCGGCCATGCGCGCCTCCGGGCGGTACGGGATCTCAGCCTGAAAGCCCGTCCGACCTGTGTCAACCGGGCCTTCGCCCCTCTCCTGGCCGGTCACCGCTGGTTGACACCCCGTCCCGACTTCCTGATCGTGGAGTGATGTCCCCGGTCCCGCAGCCCCCGGTGTCCCCGCTCTCCCGCATCCGCGTCGGTTCGGCGCCCGACTCCTGGGGCGTCTGGTTCCCCGAGGACCCGCTCCAGGTGCCCTGGCGGCGCTTCCTCGACGAGGTGGCGCGGGCCGGGTACGAGTGGATCGAGCTGGGGCCGTACGGGTACCTGCCGACCGATCCGCGCCGGCTCGCCGAGGAGACCGCGCGGCGCGGGCTGAAGGTCTCGGCGGGGACCGTCTTCACCGGGCTGCACCGGGGGCCCGCCGTGTGGGAGGACACGTGGCGGCAGGTCGCGCGCGTCGCCTCGCTCGCGCGGGCGACGGGGGCCGGGCACCTCGTCGTGATCCCGGCGTTCTGGCGCGACGACAAGACGGGCGAGGTCCTGGAGGACCGCGAGCTGACGGCGGCGCAGTGGCACGACCTCGCGCGGCAGACGGAGCGGCTCGCGCACGAGGTGCGGGAGCGGTACGGGCTCCGCGTCGTCGTCCACCCGCACGCGGACACGCACGTCGCGGGCGAGGCCGATGTCGCGCGGCTCCTCGACGCGACCGATCCCGACCTCGTCTCGCTGTGCCTGGACACGGGGCACTACGCGTACTGCGGCGGCGACAGCGTCAAGCTCATCGAGACGTACGGCGACCGCGTCGGCTACCTGCACCTCAAGCAGGTCGACCCGGCCGTGCTCGCCGAGGTGCGGGCGGAGGACCTGCCCTTCGGGCCCGCCGTCGCGCGCGGGGTCATGTGCGAGCCGCCGACCGGGATTCCGGCGCTCGAACCGGTGCTCGCCGCCGCGCAGCGCCTCGGCGTGGACCTCTTCGCGATCGTCGAGCAGGACATGTACCCGTGCCCGCCGGAGCACCCGCTCCCGGTCGCCGCGCGCACGCGGTCCTTCCTGCGCTCCTGCGGGGCCTGAGCCCGTGACGGCGGGCGCGGCGGCGCTCCCCCACCCGCGCCTGCGCCCGGGCGTCCTGCGCTACCACGGCTATCGGCTGGCCGTCCCGCGCCCGCGCCTGGAGGTGCCGGTGGGCGCGGTGACGCTGGTGCTCGGCTTCGGGGCGCCGGTGCGGGTCAGCGGTCCCGGGCAGGAGACGACGACGCTCGTCTCGCTGATCGGGGGACTCACGACGCTGCCCGCGGTGGGCGAGCACCTGGGCGCGGGCGCGGGGATCGAGGTCCTGGTGACGCCGTGGGCGGCGTTCCGGCTGCTCGGCGTCGACCAGCACACGCTGGCGGGGCGCTGCACGGACCCGGGCGCGCTGCCCGGCGGGGAGCGGTGGCCGCGCCTCGCCGAGGCGCTGGAGGAGCTGCCGGACTGGCGGGCGCGGTTCGCGCTGCTCGACCGGGCCCTCACGGCGTGGCTGGAGGCGGGTCCCGCGTGGTCGCCGCGCGTCGAGTACGCGTGGCGGCTCCTGGAGCGGAGCGGGGGCCGGATGCCGGTGCGGCGGCTCGCGCGCGAGGTGGGGTGGAGCGAGCGGCAGGTGCAGAGCCGCTTCCGCGAGCAGATCGGGCTCA
>NZ_JAAGLR010000349.1 GCF_010548245.1 Streptomyces sp. SID11385 | reverse complement strand
CGGCGTGAGCGCGGTGAGCGCGGTGTCGGCGTGCGCGTGCGGTTCGGCGGGGGCGGGGAGCAGGAGCCAGCCAGCGAGGTCGACGGTGTGCGCGCCGCCCGCGGCCAGGCTGCCGACGGTGCCCACGGCCTCGATGCGGCCGCGGGCGAGGCGGACGTCCACGGTGCGCCCGTCGCTCAGCCGTGCACCGCTGAGCAGCAGGCCGGCGCCGGGGCCGCCGCTGCCGCCGGGGAGGCGGGATGAGGGCGGAGGGCTGTCGGGCATCGTGCTCCCGTGGTCGGGTACTCGCTCCCGTGGGTCGGGTACTCGCGGAATGTGATCACCCCGTGATCACCCAGAGTGGGCACGAGCCTAGAGCTCCCTTCTCGCGACGACGAGCAGGAGGGCAATAGTCGTACCGGCGAAATGTCCCGGGGCGGCGCGTCCGTCCGGCGCGGGGCGCACGGGTGCTCGCGCTGGTCACAGGCGTACGGGGGGTGGCGTGCGGGGTGGAGGAGCGCGGGCGCGCACTACCGCGACCTGCCGCGATAAGGATTTGGGGGAACAGCCCGCGAGCGTGTAATGTCTTCCTCGCTCGCCCCAATAGCTCAGTCGGCAGAGCGTCTCCATGGTAAGGAGAAGGTCAACGGTTCGATTCCGTTTTGGGGCTCTGGTGTGAAAGTGTCCCCCGTCCTTGACGGGACGGGGGTCGCACTCGCATCGAGGCGGTGTAGCTCAGTCGGTAGAGCAAGCGGCTCATAATCGCTGTGTCACCGGTTCAAGTCCGGTCACCGCTACTGACAGTAGCCGATTGTGGGGTCGGTCCTTCGGTCGGCTACTCTTTCCTGCGTTAATCGTTTTCTATCCGTTCGTCAAGGAG
This sequence comes from Streptomyces sp. SID11385, assembly GCF_010548245.1. Lineage (GTDB taxonomy): Bacteria > Actinomycetota > Actinomycetes > Streptomycetales > Streptomycetaceae > Streptomyces. The sequence goes on along the minus strand of NZ_JAAGLR010000349.1, from coordinate 5,950 downwards.
CACTCACGTGGCTGCCACCGACGTCCGCCCGAAGATCACGCTGGCCTGCGTGGAGTGCAAGGAGCGGAACTACATCACCAAGAAGAACCGGCGCAACGACCCGGATCGTCTTGAACTCAAGAAGCACTGCCCGCGCTGCAACAAGCACACGGCGCACCGCGAGACCCGCTGACCTTCCGGTCACGGGCCCTCGTATCAGGCTCGTTCGCGAGGCCGTTCCCTTCGGGGAGCGGCCTTTCGGCGTTTCCGGGGCCCCTTGTCCGCAGGGCGGCAGGGACGGGTCCGGGCTCTTCCCGGGCCTCCGCCCCGCTCGTGAGACGCTGGGGCGCCGCGATACGTCACGTACACGTACCGCCGCTTACACGTCCGCACGTACAGCCGAGACCGGGAGGTGGGACGGCGCATGGCGCTCGACCAGTCCTTCGTGGGGCGGAGTTATCCGCCCGTCGATTCCTACGAGGTGGGGCGGGAGAAGATCCGCGAGTTCGCGCGCGCGATCGGCGACGAGAACCCCGCGTACACCGACCCCGAGGCTGCCCGGAAGCTCGGGCACGAGGACGTGATCGCACCGCCGACCTTCGTCTTCACGGTCACGTACCGTGCCGCCGCGCAGGTCGTCCAGGACCCGGCGCTCGGGCTCGACTACAGCCGCGTCGTGCACGGGGACCAGAAGTTCGTCTACGTGCGCCCGGTCCGGGCCGGGGACGTGCTGAGCGTCACCTCCACAATTGACTCGATCAAGTCGCTCGCCGGCAACGACGTCATCGACGTCCGGGGTGAGGTGCACGACGCCAAGGGTGAACTCGTCGTGACGGCCGTCACGAAGCTCGTGGCCCGCGCGGCCGGGGAAGGGGAGAAGTGATGAGCGCCACCGTCGCCTACGCGGACGTCGAGGTCGGCACCGAGCTTCCCCCGGCGAGCTTCCCCGTGACCCGCGCCACGCTCGTCGCGTACGCGGGCGCCTCGGGGGACTTCAACCCCATTCACTGGAACGAGCGCTTCGCGAAGTCCGTGGGCCTGCCGGACGTCATCGCGCACGGCATGTTCACGATGGCCGAGGCCGTACGGGTCGTGACCGACTGGGCGGGTGATCCGGGCGCCGTCGTCGAGTACGGGGTGCGGTTCACGAAGCCGGTCGTCGTGCCCGACGACGACGAGGGGGCCGTCGTCGAGGTGAGCGGCAAGGTCGCGGCGAAGCTGGACGACGGGCTGGTGCGGGTGGACCTGGTGGCCACCAGCGGCGGGCAGAAGGTGCTGGGCATGAGCCGGGCGCTCGTCCGGCTGGCGTGAGCCGGGGTGCGGCGGGGCGCGCGTGCGCCCATGCTTGGGGCGGGGTTCGCGTGAACCCCGCCCCGCTCTCGCGCTTGCCAAGTTAGTGATTGAGTACTAACTTACTTCTCGTGGTCAGGATGAGTGCTGAGGAGCGGCGCGTGAGCGCCATTCGTGCCGCCGTCGTCGAGTTCGCCGAGCGGGGGTACGAGGGGACGTCGACCGAGTCGATCGCTCAGCGCGTCGGGGTCTCGCAGCCGTATCTTTTCCGGCTCTTCAAGAACAAGCGGGAGCTCTTCCTCGCCGCCGCCGCGTACTCCCTGCGCGAGACGGTGCGGGTGTTCGAGGAGGCGGCCGACGGTGCGGGGGAGGAGGGGGCGATGGTCGCGATGGGGATCGCGTACAAGAGGCTCATCGAGCGACGCCCCGAGTTCCCGCTGATGTTCCTGCGGATCTACGGGCAGGCCGCCGCCGCCCGCAGCGCGGGCGACGAGGAGTTCGCCGGTGAACTCCGGCGGAACTGGGTCGAGTTGTGGGACTTCCTGCTGCTGCGCCTCGGCGGGAATGCCGAGGAGGCCGCAGAGTTCCTGGCGATGGGCATGTTGATGAACAATCTCGTCTCGCTCGGTTTCCCGCCCGATCACCACGTCTGGCGCGGCTTCGAGGACGTGCCCGTGGCGAAGGAGTTCCAGGGGTAGGGGACGGCCGGGGGTGCGGCGGGTCTTCGCGTACGTCCCGTCTTTCCGCATGCCTCGTGAAGTTAGTGATCAATAACTAAGGTTCAAGTGTCTGGGGGACACACGACATGACACGTACACCGAGTCGGCGGCCCGTTTTCTGGGTGCTGCTCATCACCGGGATCGCGGGCTTCATGGCCGCGCTCGACAACCTCGTCGTCACCAACGCGCTGCCCTCGATCCGCGCCGATCTCGGCGGCGGCGCCGGGGAACTGGAGTGGACGGTCAGCGCCTACACGCTCACCTTCGCGGTCCTCATGCTCCTCGGGGCCGCGCTCGGGGACCGCTTCGGGCGGCGGCGGATGTTCACGGCGGGCGTCGCCCTCTTCACGCTCGCCTCGGGACTCGCCGGCTTCGCGCAGTCGATAGACCAGCTCATCGCCGCGCGCGCCGTGCAGGGCGTCGGCGCGGCGGTCATGATGCCGCTCATCCTCACGCTCATCGCGGCGGCCGTCCCGGCCGGGCGGCGCGGCATGGCGTACGGCATCACGGGCGCCGTCAACGGCCTCGCGGTCGCGACCGGACCGCTCATCGGCGGCACTCTCACCGAGCACATCTCGTGGCACTGGATCTTCTGGGTCAACGTGCCGCTCGGCGTGCTGCTCCTCGTCCTCGCGCCGCTGCGGCTCGGCGAGTCGACCGCGCCCGGGGCGCGCCTGGACCTGCCCGGAACGCTCCTGGTCAGCGGCGGTCTCTTCGGGATCGTGTACGCGCTCGTCAACGGCAACGGGGACGGCTGGAGCAGCGTGCCCGTGCTCGGCGGGCTCCTCGCGGGGACCGCGCTGCTCGCCGGGTTCGTCGTCTGGGAGCTGCGCTCGCGGCGCCCCATGGTGCCGATGCGGCTCTTCCGGGGGCGGGCCTTCAGCGCGATCAACGGCGTCAGCCTGCTGATGTTCCTCGGCATGTTCGGCTCGATCTTCCTGCTCAGCCAGGCCCTCCAGCTCGTACGGGGCTGGTCGCCGACCGAGGCGGGCCTGCGGATGCTGCCGTGGACCGCGATGCCGATGGTCGCCGCGCCGATCGCCGGGCTGCTCAGCGACCGCTTCGGGGGGCGGCGGGTCGTCGCGGCCGGGCTGTTCCTCCAGGGGATCGCGCTCGGCTGGTTCGCCTACCTCTTCGACGCGGGGGTCTCGTACGGGGAGATGCTGCCCGGGATGATCCTCGGCGGCGTCGGGATGGGGCTCTTCTTCGCGCCCGCCTCGGCCCTCGTCATGGACAGCGTCCGCCCCGCCGAGGCGGGCATCGCCTCGGGCGTCAACAACGCGGTCCGCGAGGTCGGCGGGGCGCTCGGCATCGCCGTCCTGAGCGCCGTCTTCACCGCGCGGGGCGGGTACGAGAGCGTCGGGAGCTTCGTGGACGGGCTCACCCCGGCGCTGTGGGCGGGCACGGGCGGGGTGCTGCTCGGTGCGGTGATCGCGCTGCTCATTCCGCGCGGGGGCGGCGCGAAGCCGCGGCCGGAGCCGGGGGCCGGGGAGCCGCTCGCGGTACCCGACGCGCGAGTGGCCGCGTAGGACGGCGGAGCGCGTACGGGAGGGCCGGGTGCGGCACGTACGGGCGAAGGGGCGGGGGCGTGCACGGCGGGTGCGCGCCCCCGCCCCGTACGCTGAAGCCGTGCAGGAACTCCACGACGCTCCCCTCGCCCCCCTCACCACCCTCCGGCTCGGCGGCGCCGCGCGCCGCCTCGTCACGGCCCACACCGACGCCGAGATCGTCGAGACCGTCCGCGCCGCCGACACGGCCGGTGAACCGCTGCTCGTGATCGGCGGCGGCAGCAACCTCGTCATCGGCGACAAGGGCTTCGACGGAACGGCGCTGCGCGTCGCGACGACCGGCCGCACCCTGGACGGCACCCGGCTCGAAGTCGCCGCCGGGGAGAACTGGAGCGAGACGGTCGCCGCCTCCGTCGCCGCCGGGCTCGCCGGGATCGAGTGCCTGGCGGGCATCCCGGGCTCGGCCGGGGCGACGCCGATCCAGAACGTCGGCGCGTACGGCCAGGAGGTCGCGCAGACCGTCACCGAAGTCCTCGCCTACGACCGCGCGAGCGGCGAGACGGTGACCGTCCCCGCCGCCGAGTGCGGCTTCGCGTACCGCTGGAGCCGCTTCAAGGCGGAACCCGAGCGGTGGATCGTGCTGCGGGTGCGGTTCGCGCTGGAGGACGCCGACGGGCTCTCGGCGCCCGTGCGGTACGCGGAGACGGCGCGGACGCTCGGCGTCGGGGTGGGCGACCGCGTGCCGCTCGCGACCGCGCGCGACACGGTGCTGAAGCTGCGCGCGGGCAAGGGCATGGTGCTCGACCCCGAGGACCACGACACCTGGTCGGCGGGCTCCTTCTTCACCAACCCGCTGCTCACCGAGGCCGAGTTCACCACCTTCCTCACCAAGGCCCACGCCCGCCTCGGCGAGGACGTCCAGCCCCCCGCCTACCCGGCGGGCGAAGGACTCACGAAGACCTCGGCGGCCTGGCTCATCGACAAGGCAGGCTTCACGAAGGGCTACGGGAACGGCGCCGCGCGCATCTCGACGAAGCACACGCTCGCCCTGACGAACCGGGGCACGGCGAGCACGGAGGACCTGCTCGCGCTCGCGCGCGAGGTCGTGGCGGGCGTACGGGACGCCTTCGGCGTGGAACTCGTCAACGAGCCGGTCATGGTGGGCGTGGGGCTGTAGGGGCGTGCGGCGGTAACCGCTCGACGGCGCCCGCTCGGTCTGATCCACTTCTCTTCTTCGAGAGGCCCTGGAGGGCCGAGAGGGAGGAGACGAGCGTGGGAGACGCGGCGAGCGGGAGAGCGTGCCCGGAGTGCGGGGGAGAGGTCACGGCGGACGCGCGGTTCGTCGGCTGGTGTCCCGCGTGCGAGTGGAACATCGACCCGGGCGAGCCCGAGGAGGTGGACCGCCGCGAGGCGGTCCGGCGGGCACGGGCGCAACGGTGCGGCGGGGAGCTGCTCGCCGAACTCCTCGGTACGGAGCAGGCCGCGCCCCGCCGCGAGCCCAGCGCCCGCCTCGCCCTCGCGCTGGGCCTCGCCGTGCACGCGCTCACGTTCGTCGTTCTGGGCCTCGCCGTCTGGTGCTTCGCCGCCGGGTGGCCCAGCGCGCTCCCCTTCGTCGGGCTGCTGCTCCTCGCCCTGGCGTGGGGGCTGCGGCCCCGGTTCGCGCGCGTGCCCGAGGACGCGGTGCTGCTGCGGCGCACCGAGGCCCCCGAGCTGTACGGGCTCGTCGACGAGATCGCCGCGGCCGTCGGGACACGAGGCGTGGACCTCATCGCGATCGACGGCGAGGTGAACGCGAGCGCCATGCGGTACGGGGTGCGCGGCCGGATGCTGCTGACGCTCGGGCTCCCGCTGTGGGAGAGCCTCGGCCCGGAGCAGCGCCTCGCCCTCCTCGGCCACGAACTCGCCCACCACGCCCACGGCGACACCCGGCACGGAAGGGTCCTGGGAACGGCCTTGCGCTCCCTGGAGACCTGGGACTACTACCTGGCCCCCGACGGGCATTCCGCACGCGCGTGGCTCAACACCCTGGTCTTTCGCCCGCCGTGGTGGCTCGTGCGCGCCCTGCACTCCGGGCTCACCCGGTTGTGCCTGCGGTCCTCACTGCGGGCCGAGTACCTCGCCGACCGCTCGGCGGCGCGCGTCGCCTCCACCCGGGCGGCGACCGAACTCCTCGACCAGATACTCGTCGCGGACGCGGCCTTCGCCGCGCTCGGCCTGGAGAACGCCAAGGCGGCCCGCGTCGTCGTCGGCTCGCGGGCCGCGCGCGGGCAGCGCCCCGAACCGGCCGCCGAGCGTTCCTTGTGGGACCGGCTCGCGGCGTTCGCGGCCTCGGTGCCGGAGACGGAGTACGAGCGGCGGCGCCGCCTGGCCGTGCGCCACGGCCATCGCGTGGACAGCACCCACCCCCCGACCCACCTGCGCCGCGAGGCCCTGCTCGCCGGACCGCCGCGGCAG